>QZIZ01000178.1 GCA_003599195.1 Deltaproteobacteria bacterium
AGTGAGGTTGGCCAGGACGTCGATGTCGCCGTCCACGGAGATGTTGTAGGTCCCCAGGGTGGCGGGTTCGATATCGATCTGGCCCTTGGTGGCGGAGATGTACTTCACCAGCCGCCCGCAAGGCACCAGGTTGTTGCTGGTGTTGTCGAAGGTCTGGTCGTCCTTGACGTACATCATGGAGCCGACCATCGCCTGGGTGATGGAGGTGGCCTGGAACTCAAAGACCCCCTTGCGCCGCACCCGGATGGTCTTGGCGCCGTTGGCCCCCCCGGTGTTATCCACCTGCTGCTGGGCATGGCCTGCCAGGAGATAGCTGGCGGTATCGGCGGCGGGCACCGCATAGCCGTCAGTGTTGAGGCACACCAGGCTGCCCGCGTAAATCTTGGCGTTCGCGGCTACGGGGTAGTCGATCTCCACCCCTTCCCGATACGGCGTGGCCCGGTCTTTCGTTAAGGCCGTCATGGTTACCTCCCCTCTTTGAGCAGACCCTGCTCAACCAGTTGTTGATGGCTGGCCTTGAAGGCTTCCGGCTTGATCCCGGCGTTGGCGCACATGGCCACCTGCTCGGCGTCCAAACCCTCCTGCCCGGTGCCCCCCGGCTTGGGCGTCTTCAGCCCCTTGCCGTCAGGCATCACTTCCGGCTTGGCGGCCGCCCAGGCTTTGAAGGCCTCCAGGTCCTGGAGGGCGTATTTCAGGGCGAACTCCTTTTCCCCCGGGGTGATCTTCCGGGCGTCCAGGGCCTCTTGCACCGCGGCTTCGGCCTTGGCCTGGGCGCTCTCGGTTTCCAGGGCCGTGACCTTGGCCGTCAGCGCCACCAGTTCGCCTTGCCCCTGCTTCAGGGCCAGGACGGTGCCCTTGATCTCCGAGACCGTGGCTTCGGGCTTCAGGCCCGCGGCCTGGGCGATCTCCGGCAGGGCCCCGGCCAGCTTGAACCGGGTATCCGCCAGGGCCAGGACCTCCGCATCCGGCTGCTCGCCGGTGAGTCCCAACAACCGCATGATTTCTTGCTTCATGGTTTTTGCCTCCTTGGATTGTGGCGCAAGCTGCGGTGCCTGCTGACCTTTAAAAACCAGAATCTCCGGTCCTTCCTCCCCTTCATATTTCGCCGCCAATAGCGGCGGCAGGTTGCTCATGGCCGGGGTGTTGGTGAGCGCGGCATGGAGCAGGGTGTGTGGGTGCCGGGTCTTGGGGTCCAGGACCAGCACCGGCGAATAATAGCGGTATTCCCCGGCCAGGATGTGCTCTTTGGCCGTGTCCGTCCATTCCACCCGGGCATAGAGGCCGCCTTCCCGGGCCGCCAGTTCCTTAATCCAGCCCGCGGCCGGGGCCTTGCCGCCCATGAGGGACTGGTGTTCGTAATCCACCACCAGGTCCACCCCGCCGGCCCGATATTTGGCGATGATGGCCTTGAGATCCCCGGGCTGCACCTCAAAGGGCAGCTTGCCGTCCCGGAGTTCAACCCGGCCCAAAGGCAGCACCTTGATCCACTCCGGGGCCTGGCCGCCGCTCTCGCACACGTAAACGAGTAGGGAATCAGTCATGCTCATTCCTTTGGCACAGGGATGACAACAACCGGCTTAGGAAACTCAGCTCTCATATTGATCGCCTCATACAACGGTCTCCCCTCGACGTCGCGCAGTCCGGTAAAACACAAGACAGCGTATTTCTCTCCTTCAAATTCAACCTCTTTGTTTAGGCGCAAAAGCTCAGTCATAGATCGCCTTCTCCAGTGCCTTTTGCAGTTGCGCCGCCAGCCAGGGCGGGTATTTGCCGTAGTCCGGCTCCCAGCGCTTCCCCAGGGCCGGGCCCCGGAACTTGGGGTTGGCCGGAGGCAGGTCAGTGTCGTCTTCGGAAATGGTCAGCCCCAGGTCGTCCACCTCCCACCGGGAGAGGGTGATCCATTGGGAGCGTCAGTTATGGTGCCGGGGCGTCCAGTTGGCCCGCACGTACGGGTGATCGAGCGGCATGGTGACGCCGTTCAGCCGGTAGCAGCCCGGCGAAGTGCGGCCGTCGATGACCGCCCGGAAGGTGGCCCAGGGCCGCAATGCCTTGGTAGCCTGGGCCTGCTCCCAATGCCCCGCGCCGTAAGCCGACATGACATTGGTGTTAAACACCGTGCGCCGGTGATGGGGGTTGGTCAGGATGCCCCGCACCGCCTTGGAAAACTCGGCGTAAGTGCCGCCCTGGTAAATGGCCGCGGTCAGGGCATCGTAAACCGCCAGCAACTGGTCCGCCTCATAGACCCGGGCCGCGGTGAAGGCCAGGCGGCGCATCTCCGCCGACAACGCCGCAAACTGGTCCGGGGTGACGATCACCTTCTCCAGATACCAATCCACCGCCTCGATGAAGGGAGGAATGTTTTCCGTCTGAAAGTGGCCGTCAAATTCACCCATTTCCCACCAGTTGCATCTTTTTAGGCCTCAGTCAGGGAGCGTGTCCCACCTCCCGGAGGATTGGAGGTCTCCACGTGAGCTGATCCGCTATCAGATCTCCCCACTTTGAATAATTCTGACCCCTGGCCCCTGATCCCTGGTCCCTGGTCCCTGTTCACAACTTCACCACATTCACGGCATGGGCGCCTTTCGGCCCCTGTTCCAGGTCGAACTCCACCTCCTGGTCCTCATCCAGGGTGCGGAACCCCTGATCCAGGATGGCGCTGTGATGCACGAAAACATCGCCTTTCCCCGGCCGGGAGATAAAGCCGTAGCCCTTGGCGTCGTTGAACCACTTGACCTTGCCCGTTTCTCGCAAAATTCAATCCTCCGTTTCTTGGTGATCTTTCGGGGACAACCAGCCGCGGGCGATTGCTTCCTCCTCGGTGATCATGTCCCAGCGAATGGCGTCTCTTAAGGGGAGCCAAAGTAAACCGCCGCAGGCCTGGCAGCCGCAGCCCCGGCAGGTGCACCTCAAAGGGGTCCCTAATTGTTCCTGCCTCAGGATTTCATTGCTCATGGCCCAGCCGCCCCCGCAAATTCGCCTGCACCATCGCCTGATACAGCGCCTCCTCCTGGCCGCCAGCTGCCAACTCCGGATAAAGCGTCAGCAGGCGGCTCCTGATCTCCTCCAGGCTTGCCCCCCGCTCGAGGAGTTCCAGGACCGGGGCCAGCATCTGGGCGTCCGCCTGGGCCGAGGCCTCCAGGGCCGCCAGGGTCAAATGGTCCAGTTCCCCCTGGGTCCGGATCACCTGGGCGTCCTGGGGGATCAGGGTCAACGGCGCGGCCGTCCGGACATCCCGGCCCGCCAGCCCCGCGAACAGCGGTAAAAGAAGTTTCATGGCCGCGGCTTCCCCAGTCCCCGGTGGCGCAGGCTTTCCAGCCTGCGATCCTCTCTCCGCCCCCGGCTCCGGAGGCTCCGGCGCATCCCCCAGGGTCTCCTCCCCTTCCTTCGGCTCGGGAATGCCGAAATGCTCATTGGCATACCGCAGCGGAATGCGTTTGCCGAACCCCGCCTCCTTTAAATTCTTGACCACCTCGGAATCTTCCTTCAGATCCGGGGCGTCCTGGATCAGCAGGGTGAAGCCGGGAACTTTCTTGTCCCAGCCGAAGTTGTAGCCCACCAGGGGCCTGAGCAGTTGCAGGCGGATGGTCTTGGCGATGGCCTTGGCGTCCGCCTCCACCAGGTCCCGGCGCACGTCGGCCTGGACTTTTCCGGCGGCGTAGGTCCCGGTGGACCCTTTGGTATCCGTGGTCAGGGTCTGGCCCAGCACCGCCTTGGACATCTCCCGGTTGCAGAAATCGGCCATCACCTCGTAGGGGTTGTAAGACCCGGTGAGGCGGCCCGCGGCCTCCACGAATTCTATTTCCGTGGATTTGCTGATCACCCCGGCGGCGTCGGACCCCAGGCTGCGGATGGCGTCCTTCAGGGCCGCGATGTCCTCCTTAGAGGCTGAAGGGTCGTATTTCCCCAGGCGGAGCGGCATGCCGAAGATCTCGTTGAAGGTGACCCAATCCTTCAAGGCAAAATTCTTGAACAGAAACATGTAGGCCACCACCCTGAGCAGCCCGTTTCGCGTGTCGTGGCCGCTCCGGGCCGCGTAACGGTGATAGACCAACTGAAACGGCCGGGGCTCCACCCCCATCCGGTTCTCCTCGGTGACCACCTTGGGGGTCAGGGAGTCGATGAAAGTGAGGTTCTTGGGGTGGATCAACTGGAACCCCTTGATCAGGGCGCTGGCGCCGCTCTGCCAGAGGATTTCCGCACCCCCGTAGCCGTGGCCGATGGCCCCCAGCAAATGGGTCATCAGGGCGTCCAGTTCCAGGTCCTCCAAATGCTCCCGGCAGAAATCGGCGATCTTGGCGTCTTCAGGAGCGTCCGACGCGGCCTCCACCTGCGACTCCAGGCCCAGCACCGCCAGGCGCCGGGTCTGCATCACGGAGAGCAGATGGCCGTCTTTCTCCTCCATCTCCTCGAACAATTCCGCCTGGCGGTAGACGTCGCCCACGTCCGCGGCCTGGAAGATCGCGGCCAGGCGCGGGGGCGTCAGCCCGGCCGAGGGGTAGCTGCTCCACCGGTCCCGGATGGAGACCACCCCCAGCTCCCGAGTCTCCGGCCGCTTGGAGGACGGAAAAGGCCGCCCGAACTGATCCACCAGCACGCCCATTTTAGAAGCCCGTTTTCGGTTTTCGGTTTCCGGTTTCCGGTTTAAAGATTTTCACCGGCCCTTTGAGGCCGCCGGTGGCGCATTCCAGCGGGCCGTCTCTATGGATGCACACATCCCGCCCGTTTTTGCGCTTCAGGTAACCGCAAATTGTTTTGTCCTCTTTCCAGGGATGTTCCCGCCAAAGATGACACTCGACGGTTTTTATTGACCCCTGATCCCTGGCCCCTGACCCCTGCATCAGTAGGCCCCCCGCATGCGCCGGTAACCGCCACCCGGCTGCTCTTCGGTGAAACGCCGGGCCTGCAGGGTTTCATACTCCACCGGCTGACCCACGCCGCTCTGGAGCAGGCTCACCGCGCCCTCCAGGGCGTCGGCCCCGTCGTCCTTGACGTTTTTATTGAGGATGTACACCAGTTGCTCCCGGAGCCGGTCCTGGTCGCTGTGGCCTTTTTCAAACTCGATCTTGCCGTGCTCCACCAGGTAGGACAGGGTGCTAACAATGCGCCCCTCCTTGTTGGTGGTGTGCTTGACGCCTTTCCAGGGGAGATAGCGCCCCACTTCCTTGGCATAGTTGGCAATGGCCTCGTGGAGAAAATCCTCCAGCATGTTCTCCTCGATGCCCACCACCACGCTGCCGTAAGTGTCCTTCTGCTGGTAGAGGGCCGCGAACATCTCCCCCACGGTGGCGTGGCGAATCCAGGCGTGCAGCACCCTAAAAAGCATCTTTTGCCGGTCCACTCCCACGGTGATCCCGGCCTTGAAGTCGTTGTTCTCCCCCTTTTTGGCGGAGGGGTCGCAAAAGGTGGCCACGATCATCGAGGACAAATCGATTTCATCACGGTTAAAAAAGCGGAACCATTCCTCCCGGAAGGGGGAGTCCTCAGCGCCGCAGCGGTTCATCATCTCCCGGTTGAAGGCCACGGTCCCCATCTTCTTCCGTTTGGCCTTCAAGCGTTCCAGGCTCCAGGCGCCGGGCCACAGCGGCCGCTCCTCCGGAGTGCCTTCATCCAGAATGGCTTCATAAACCCGGGAGATGTAGAGAGGTTCGCCGGTTTCATCGTCTTTTTCGGCGATGAGCTGGGAGAGGATGCTCTTGTTGTCGAAGAGATTCCCCACCATGATGAAGCAGTAACCCGGCCCCCCGGAGCCGAGCACCGCCTGCTGCAGGTATTCCTTGCCCTGCTTCACCAACTGCGGATTGCGCACGTTGATGTCGTTTTCAAAGTCGTCCACCAGGATTTTATCGGGCCGGTGCTGCCGGTTTTTCAAGCCCCGGACCTTCTCTCCCCGGCCCCGGGCCAGGACCCGGATGCCGTTGGCGGTGGTGAAATCGTTCTTGGCCCATTGCCCAGTCTGCAGATCCCCGAAATCATGCCTGAGGCGGGGGTTGTCCTCCAACTCCAGGCGGATGGGCAGGGTGAAGCCGGTGGCCTGGTTGTTGGAGTCGCTGACCACCATGATGAAATGGCGCAGCTCATAGCAGATGTCGTGCAGCGGATCGCCGAAGGTGAAAAAAGTGGATTTGGCGTGTTCCCGGGGCGCGCCGAGCAGCACCACCTCATCCTTCAGGTCCCCGAAATCCCCCCACTCTTCGTGAAAGTCCCCGAACTCCCCGTAAAAATAGTGGGGCAGATAGGTTTGCATAAAAAAGAGCTTGTCCCACCTGGCCCGGTCTTTGCGCTCCTTCTGTTTCTCCGGGGAGTCGTCCTCGAAGGGCGAGACGGAATCACTGATCCAGGCCTTGAGATCATCGGCCCACTGATCGAAACGGAATTCTGAAATTTTAGGCCGTCTGCGCATACTCCGCCTTGCCCCGGGCTACGATCTGATCAATGTTTCGATGGATGACCTTCAAACCCTCTGGATCGATCTCTTTCAGAACCCGGACGATAAACTCCAGGTCCTCCAAAAACAGCGCCGGCCGGTCGATGTCCGGAGCAGGGGCTTCCTCCGGCCGCCGGGAGCCGGTTGCGGCTTTCTTGTCCAGGCGGGTGAAAGCGTAAATCTTTTGAGGGTCCAGGGTGCTCCGGGCCGCGTCAAGCAAGTCCCGCATCAGCAAGAGTTTTTCCCGCTCGATCTGCCGTAGGGCCGCTTGCCTCTCATCCTGCTTTTCCGGCCAGCTTTTTCCCTCTTTCTCCTTGTCTTCCGCGGACCAGCGTTTAAGCTGGCTGACGGAAACCCCCTTGTCCTCGCCGCAGAGCTCTTTGACCAAAGGCCGGGTGGCCCTGGACACCTCTTCGAAATTCAGGCCCGCCTCGACGTAAAGTTCTTCGGCCCTGAACCGGATGGAAAGGGGATATTCCTGCGGCATTATTCTTTCCCCAGCATCCCCTTGAGCTTGGCAATCTCGGCCAGCTTCGCTTTCAAATCGATTTGCCTGGCAGCCGCTTTCACCGCCAGGTCTGCGGCGATCTTTAGCTGTAGTTGGCTTGTCGGCAGCAAGGGGTCCAGCAGATCCCGGAGAGAATCACGGTAGCCGACGATTTCCAGATCAATCGGCACCACCTCGGTTTCCAGGACGATCAGGCGACGCTCAAATTTTTGCCTTTCAAAGTCGCTCATTACCCCTTCCCCTCCAATTCCCGGACCCGGGGGCAGAATTTATTGCTCTTGACGGCGTCGATGGTTTCCTGCCAGCATTGAATATTGTTTTGGATCAGCCGCTCCAGATATTCGCCCCGCTTCTCATAGCGTTCGGACAGCGCCACGACCTTTTCCACCAGGATGGCGTTGTTGTCATACATCTGCCGCATTTCCTTGGCCGCCTGGAGATGCTGGGCGCTGGCTTCGGCCCGGTTCGCCTTGTATTCCCCCATCACCTTTTCGTATAGCTCTTTCATCTGCCGGTTGTTCTCGGCGTTGCCCTTGCGCTGGCTGCGGAAGGTGCTGTACCAGAGGAGCGCGAAGACGCAGAGAATCAGAGTCAGCCCCTGCAATTGGGAGACGCCGCCCAGGCCGGTGAGGAAGGAATGGGGTTCCATCAAGACCCCGTCACGCCCGGGCCGCCGGCGTCCAGGCCGGGGAAAGAACCGGGGCCGGTGGGTCCCGATTTGGTAACCCCGGCCCGCAATGCCGCGGCGGTGCCGCCGAAGAGAATCTCGAAGAGTCCCATCATCGCCGCCATTGCGCTTTGGGAGCCCCAGCCGTCGGTGCAAATGGCAAGGCCCAGGATGATCAGGCCTTTGGCGATCATCAGGCCGGAGAAGATATAAGTCTTTTTGCCGCTCAGAGTGGTCATTTCTTCCCCCTATTGGTGTCGGCATCCCCCGGCAATCAGAGTTCCCGGGCCAGGTAGACCGCCCGGCCCTTGACGTCCGCCGAGTAATCCTTGCCGGTGGTATATTGATCCACTCCCCGGCCCCGCTCCAGGGCCTTGCGCACGTTGCCTTCGCCGCAGTTGTAGGCGGCCACCGCGCCCCACCAGAGGCGGGCGTAATCCTCGGCGAAGAGGCCGAAATGGTCCGCCAGGTAATCGTATTTTCCCTTGAGGACGTCCCCGGCCATGCTGATGTTGGTCTCCGGGTCCCGGTAATTCCGGTGCCGGAACTCCGGGAAGGAGCGGTCGTCGATCTGCATCAACCCCAGGCCGTGGCCGCGGTCGCCGGTGCCGTTTTTATCCAGCAGCAGCCCGAACCGCGTCTCCCGGGAGCAGATGCCCATGAGGGTCCATACATACCAGTCAGGCCCCAGCAGCAGCTCCAGGACCTGGCGGAGTTCCTCCGGCCATTCGATTTCCGCCGCCACTTTCTGGAAAACCGGCAGCAACCCCCGAGCCGTCTTCAATTCTTGCGGAGTCACCTTGCCCATCACCACCTCCCATCAATCGGCCGGTAATCGATGTTAGGCATGGCGCAGGGCCTCCTCCAAGGACACCGTTTCCCCTCTCACCTTGCCCCAGCGTGCTTTTTTGCCGCGCACATCCAGATGGATGAAACGTTTATCCGGATCGGGATAAATGCCGATGCCGCCGTTTTTAAACGCCGGCACCTTCAGGGCCAGCTCATACATCTCCCGGAGACCAAGGCCCGCCACCCGCGCGTCCCCGGCCCGGCCCTCCACCTCCTCCGTGGCGATGTGGAAGGAATGATCCTCGCCGCCCACCGCGGCATTATGGCGGAGGCAGCGGCAACCGCTGATTATGGTCACCGGCCGCCCGGCCAGGTCTCGGTAAATTTGCAGGGCCTCCACCAGGTCCGGGGAAACATTGTCCGTCCCGCAACCGCAATGGCAGGCGAATTCCCATCGGGATAGGTTTTTGGTTAGGTCTCCCATCTCCCACTCAAGCCCCCGGAGCAACCCTGGCGACGGCTACCGCCCCGGGGCCCCGCCGTCCTTTATCGTGTCTTGCCTCACGTCCCCCCGCAGGGGCGGGCTACGATTTATCTGAAAATCACTTCACCCCGGCGGCCGCCGCCAGCTTTTTCGCCTCCTCGGCCTTGGCCTGGGCCGCGGCCACTTGCGCCGGGTCGGGGCAATACTGATCCTGCAGCGCGCCCGCCAGGGCCAGGGCCAAGTCCGCAGCCACCACTCCGGCCATGATCTTGGCGTTGGTTTCGGCGTCCGGATTGCCGATGGCCGCAGTCAAGGGATCATAAAATCCTTGGACCAACTGCAGCGACTGCCGGGCCTGGGCCGCGGCGTTCGGGTTCTGGCAGCAACCAATTGAGATTGCTGCCAATGCAAGGGCCAAAAAAACCACTAAAGTCTGTTTCATTTCCTGCTCCTCCTGGTGGCGCAGGCAGCCCGCCTGCGGCTCTCAAAAAGGTTTTTGACTCACGGCGGCTGGCAGCGGGAACTTTCACGAAGCCGGTTTCTGCTGCCGCAAATAAGCATCGACGCCCGATTGGAGGATGCGCACCGTGTTGCCGCCGAATTTAATCCCCCGAATCTTCCCCTCCCAAAACCAACGGTAAATGGTAGACCGGGACACGGCCAGAATCCGGGCCGCTTCCCTGGGTCGCAGCAGCTTATCCTCCATGTCCCCCTCCCAGCGTGGCGGTCAAGGCCTCCTGGGGAATGCGCCAGGGGCCGCTGCCCCATTTGACGGCCTGCAGACGGCCGTCATGGATCATCCGGTAGATGGTGCGCCGGGACAACGCCAGCAACGCCGCCACCTCATCAGGCCGGTAAAACTTTTTGCTCAGGTTCATGGCTTTCCCTCAGTGGTCGGGGCGGGGAGATTCGAACTCCCAACCTCCTGCTCCCAAAGCAGGCCCGCTCCCAGGTTGCGCATACGCCCCGGTTGCCATCCGTTCCTTTCTTATTGCCACAAATTCAAGGGGTTGTCTGGTAAGCCTGGGGCAATTGACATTAAATCCGCCCACCGGAGCAAAAACCGGCAGCCGTCTCTCAATTCGGACTGGTCAGCGCCGCCAGCAGGGGCAGGCCAGGGCCGGCTTCCGACTCGGGCCTCCCGGTCCAATATTCCAGGGACCTGAGCATCCGCATGATGATGTTGATGGCCGCGGCGTGCCGGGGCAGTTTTTTGGCTCCCAGGAACAGCAACTGCCCATCTGCGCTCCAAATGGCCACCCAGACCGGTTCCTGCAGCCCTTGGGCCTTGATCTCTTCAATGTTCGGCGGAGTTGCCATTATCTTCCTCCAGCTACCGCCATTCCTGGCGCATCCGCTCCCAGACCGCGGCCGCGTCCGGCTCTTCGATGCTGCCGCTGGCCAGCATCGCCTTCCGGGCCCAATCCGGGGCCCAGATGTAGGCCCGCAGGATGATGGCCAGGAGGTCCCCCAAGCGCCGGCAGTCGTCGAGGCTCACCTGATTTTCCCGGAGAAAAACTGTGTTAAAAGGGTCGCGGCCATTTTCGAAAGCCAGGGCCACCGCCTGCAGCAGCTCCCGTTCCTTGGTCTGGCTCTTCACCTGGCTCAACGTGGGTTTGTTGGTCATGACTGCCTCCTGGTGGCGCATGGCGGGCGGGACGCCCGCCCTACCTGCGCTTCTTTGCTTTATTTAACTTTGCTCTACTATGCCGCCGCCAAACCATGCTATGCCCTGCCAGAGCTAAGCTCTGCTCCACCGGGCTACGGGCCGCAGTGCCGCCGCGGTACATGGCATCACCGACGCAGGGCGATACTTCGCTTTTGCTTTGCCGACGCCGGGCGTCGCCTAACCACACACTGCTCTGCCCTGCCGCCGCCGTGCGGCGCGGTGCCGCGCATTGCCAGAACTTCGCACTTCACTGCCAGCGCACTGCACACCCCGCTGGGCCATCGCTCTGCATAACCTTGCCTTCGCCATAACTCCACTTCGTTTCGCATTACTTCGCGTCGCATTACCGGAACGCCACATCGCTCAACTGCGCCATTACCGCGCCCCGTCCTGCCCGGCCAGTGCTTCACTTTGCGTCCCAATGCCCCGGCCACGCCTCGCCCTTCCATGCCCCCGCTGAACGGGGCAGCGCTTGGCCCATGCGAATCGGCGCTTTACCCGCGCCGAACCATACCTCGCCATGCCTCCGCCTGGCGCTGGGTTGCTTTGCGGCGCCGACGCCAAACATCGCCGCTCCTTTACTTAGCGGTGCTGAGCGGGGCCGTTGCTTAACGGTGCCGGGGCACTGCGGCGCATGGCGCTGCACGGCCTTCGCTCTTCACTGCTGAACTCAGCCGGTGCATCGTTTCGCATGGCCTCTGCCCAGCCGCTCCCAGGAGAACCGGCCGTAGGAGCCGTTCCGGAACTGCCCCAGGCCCTTGAGCCGCCCATAATCCAGGAGCAGTTCGATCAGTTTGTAGTTAAGCTCGTGGTGGGGCAGGAGCACGATCTCCACCTCGAAAGACCGTCCCGGGTCCACGAAGTCGCTCTTGGCCAGGGCCACTCGGGGGCCCTGCATGGTCTGCGCCCTGAGCGGCCGCTCCAGGCAGCCGTCCGGCTCCTCCTGGAGGTGGATATACCGGGGCATGACGAAGCAGAAGTTGTCCAGCTTGGAGCGCAGGGCCGCGACCTTGAGCACGTCCTTCAGAACCTGCCCGGCCTCCTTCAGAAAACCCTTGATGTGGTAGTCGAAGAGATAAATCCCGTCCGCATCCCGGTAAAAACTGGTGTATCCGGCCTGGCCCTTTTCATTCTTATCCTCCGGGACCATTTCCGCTTCAACCGCCACCTCCTCCGGCTCCAATCCGGCCTTCTCGGCCACGAACCGGGTAAATAAGTCCTTGCTGGTGGGCACCGTGCCCAGCATCGGCTCCAGGAGTGTCAGCCGGTACCTCCGGCTCTGGAAAGCCTGCCGCAGTTCCGCCAGGTCCTTGGGATCGATATCCAGTTCCGGCTTTTTCCTGGGGGCTTTTTTACTGCCGACCCCATGCTCTTTTACCGCGTCCTTCGCTTCCGCACTGCCACTGCTCATCTTGTCTTGCCTCCTCAAATCTTCACGATTTCCTCATCGCCGCAGGCCGTAATACACATGGCGACTTCGCTGACCACTTCTCCCACCAGGTCTCCGCCATAACCAGGAACCCGGCAGACTCTTTTCAGCAGATAGAACTCCTCCCCCTCCCCGAACTCCCGGCCGCACAGGTCGCAGGCGCGGGTGAGCAGCAGGATGAGACTCTCCTCCGGCTCGGAGCAAATTTCTGGATCGAGCACTGACTCGGGCGGCAGGGTAGTCAAGCCGCCCCCCCCCCGCATTTCCCGGATATTTCATGGCTTTTTCCTCATCAATAATTCCCCGCCTCCATCTCTCCCGGCACGCCTTCGCTATCGGCTACTGTCACCGCACCCCAGGAGGGGTGTCCGGTCTCCCGGCCCGCCAGCAGATCGATGAACCAAAACTTATCCACCTTGCGGAGATCCACCAGCTCCGGATGCTCCAGGACAAATTGCCGCACCCACCGGTCCCGGATGAAATAGATGTCCCCGCCCTGCCGCGGGGTGCGGTGGGTCCCCCGTTTTTGGGCCTTGAGATAGCCTTTGAAGACCCAACCCTGGACCACCTTCTGATCCACCCCGAAACAGTCGGCCAGTTGCCAGATGGATTGCCCTTGCAGGTTCTGCGGCAGCTTCAGGCGCTTGCGTTTGACCAGGATTCCGGGCAGGCTGCGGGTGAAGCCGGCCTTGCGCAGCCGCCGTTGAATCACCTCCAGGGAGCAATGGGCCGATTGCTCCAGGATGGCTAACTCCGGCGCTCTCCAGTCCGGCTCTTTCTTTTGCCTGGCGATCCACCCCTGGTTCACCGCGTAGCGGGACACCTTCCAACGGGGCAGCCCCAGGCGGCCGGCCAGTTCCAGCATCTGGCCCTTGCCGGTGAAATTCTGGTAGACTTCCTGGATGGCCCGGTGCATTTCCGGGGTGACGGGGTAGAGCGTCCGTCTGCCGCCCTGCATGGCCCGGCTGGTGCCCCGGCCCCGGCAGCGGCGGTTGCAGAAGCGGGGCGGCTTGTCCGCCGGGCGCCAGGCCCGGCCGGAAGCCCCGCAGGACTCGCAGGTGAAATCAAAATATGGCATTGCTAAATCCCTCCGGTGGTGCAGGCTTTCCAGCCCAGTGGTGACCGGCTTTCCAGCCTGTCACACCTCAGCATCCCCGGTCTCGCCCGGGGAGCGCCTGCTGGGGCGATTGGCCGCGTCAAGATGAACGTCCCTCCCCGCCCGCGGCCAAGCATCGCCCCTGACGAGTCAGCGAGCCCCGTAAGGAGAGCGGCGGGGGTCCGAGTAAAGCCTAAAAGAGCAACAAGACCACGCCCGTAACAATGACCAGCGCCAGGGTCAGCGCCCCGTTCACCAGGGTTTCGCCCAACCGCGCCCGGTCTTCCGGGGTGCGTAAGAACTCCCGGTTAAACTCCTGAAGATAAAGTCCCAACAGGTCCATCTTTCGCCCTCCTGCTTATGGGGCAGGCGTCCCGCCTGCCAGCCGCTATCCTCTCCGCCCGCCGCCGCTCGTCCCGGGTGAAGTTCCGGGCCTTCGCCTTGATCCACGCCGGCCCCGGCAGCGGCCCCCGCTGCTGGTACTTGATCGTGCCGTCCGGCTCGATGACGATGCGCTTGCCCGGGCCGGGGATGATTTCCCGCAAGCCTGTTAACATCTTCTGCCCTCGTGGTAGGCGATTATGTTCCAGCAATCCTCCAGTTCTGATTTCAGGTCACGAACCAGATCAAGAATTTTCTCGACATTTAAGACCTCTTGCCGCATAAGAGAATTTTCCAGGCATTCTAATCGGCGCATCAACTCTTGTTCCGATAGCGACCAGCTCATGGCTTTTCCTTGGCCCGGGACATGACCAGCAGGGCCATGATGGTCATCCCCGCGCCCACGCCCAGCACCAGACCTCCATAAAAGGCTAACAGGGCCATTATTCCCCCTCCCTGGTGGGTGCGGGCGTCCCGCCCGCACTCCTTAGCTCAAAGGAGAAAGTCTCCCGGGTCTTCCTCTCCGTGCCGATGATGCCCAGGGCCTCGTCCGGCCACTCCTCTTTGTCGTTCAGGGCGTCCCAATCCACCGCCGCGGTGCGCCGGATGGCCTCCTCGAAGCCGTAGCGCTCCAGGTTGGCCAAGACGTCCACCTTCCGGGGCTTGACTACGTATTCTTCCAGGGAGTAAAAGAGAACCCCGCCGGGCAACTCGGTTTTGATGGATTCCGGGACCGCTCCGGTGGGAGAGAAGAGGTCCCATTTATTCTTCCCCTCGAAGGCTTGCAGCCGGGCAACCGCTTCCCATTCCCGCTTCAATTCTTCGAGATAGACCGCCTCCAGAGATTCCCAAAAGGGCGACAGCGCCTTCAGCCGCTCCAATTCCCCGGCCAGGTCCGCCTCGGCCCGGACCCGGGCGCTCCTGGCCGCGGCCGCTTCGGACAGCAGCCGGTCGGCCTCGGCGTGCGCGGGCGTGGGGTAAAGGAAGGTTTTCGGTTTTGGGTTTGCGGTTTTCGGCATCAATAAACCCCACCAAGGGCGTATTCCGCCCGGGCCGTCACCTCCACGGCCGTCAATCCCGAGGTGTCGTTATAGTCCCGTCCCTGGCAGAGCCGGTTGCAAATGCCCGCCTGCCGCAGGGTGCAAGCCCGGCACATGGCCTTGATCACCCTTTCCAACTCGGCGTTCCGGGCCTCAAGTTGGGCAACTTTCTCCTCCAAATCAGGCATATTGATCGATCCCCTTCTCCTCCGCCAGCTTCAGGGGCAGGGTCACCGTCACCCACTCGCCCGGCTCCTGCACCACCGCCACGGCCGACCGGGGCAGGCAGACCGACGCCACCGGCACCGGGGCCTTGGGCCGGAAAATGATAAATAGGTCCTCCGCCCGGTCCCGTAGGATGCGGCCTTTGATCTCCACGTCAATCATGGCTTGACTCCGATCAATTCAAAACGATATTTGATCCCCGTGACATGGCTCGGGCGATCAAGCACGCCTTTGTCCACGATCACCAAGGCCAAACCTTCCGGGCTTTTCTCGGGACAGCTAAAATCCACCCAATGATGCGCCAGTTTTTGCAACATTCGCTTCCTCAATTCGTCGTAATCCATTTCCGGCACATCGATCATCACCATCAATTTCGCCATCAGCCTTCAACCTCCTCCCAACCCCAATTCCCAGGGTGTCAGCCCCAGTTCCCGGGCCACCCGGTAGATGGTCCCCAAAGGGATCTCCGCCGCGGCCGCGGGCAGGTGATTTTGCCTGATGCCCAGGTCCCGGGACTTGCCGGTGGAGAGATAACGCTTGCCGGTGCCCGTCTGAAACTTGAGCCGGTAGATTTGCCGCACCCAGGAGTCGGTGTTCGGGTTCTTACGCTGGCCCCGCCTCATCGCCCCCCCCCCCCCCCCCT
>QZIZ01000020.1 GCA_003599195.1 Deltaproteobacteria bacterium
GGCCCTGGCCGCGGGCGGCTGCCGGGTGGTGGACATTGGGGTCTGTCCCACCCCTGTCCTCTATTTCGCGATCCGTCATCTCCAGGCCGATGGGGGGGTGATCATCACCGCCAGCCATAATCCCCCGGAATTCAACGGCTTTAAAATCTGCAACGGCTTCCATACCATTCACGGCGCCGCCATCCAGGAGTTATTCCGCATCGCCCAGGAGGGCGGCTTTATAAGCGGTGACGGGGAGGTGGAGTCGTTTGAGATGATCCCGGTCTACCAGGAGTATTTGGCCCAAAACCTGCGACTCCCAAGGCCTTTGAGACTGGGGATGGACGCGGGCCACGGCACCGCCGGCGCGGTGGCCCTCCCCCTGTTCCGGCGCCTGGGCTGTGAGGTTTGGCCGCTCTATTGCAATATGGACAGCCGCTTTCCCGCGCATCAACCGGATCCCACGGTGGAGGCCAATCTGGAGGACCTTAAGGCCCTGGTGCAGGAGCAAGGCCTGGACCTGGGGGTGGCCTACGACGGGGACGGCGACCGTCTGGGCGTGGTGGGGCCGCAAGGAGAAATCATCTGGGGAGACCAATTGCTGCTGCTCTTTGCCCGGGCCATCCTGGCGCAAACCCCCGGCGCGGCCATTATCGGCGAAGTCAAATGCTCCCAGAGGATGTATGACGATATCCAGCGCCACGGCGGGCGGCCCATCATGTGGAAGACCGGGCATTCCCTGATCAAGCAGAAGATGGTGGAGGAAGGGGCCCTGCTGGCCGGGGAGATGAGCGGCCACCTGTTCTTTGCGGATCGTTATTTCGGGTATGACGACGCCATTTACGCCACCGGACGCCTCCTGGAAATCCTGGGGGCCGGCCGGCAGACCATTTCGGAGTTATTGGCGGATCTGCCCCCCGCGGTGATCACCCCGGAGATCCGGCGGGACTGCCCGGATGAAAAGAAATTCCGGGTGGTGGCCGGTCTCAAAACCCGGCTGGCGGGTGAGTACCCGGTGATCGACATCGATGGGGTGCGCCTCCTCTTTCCGGACGGCTGGGGCCTGGTCCGGGCTTCCAACACCCAGCCGGCCCTGGTGCTGCGCTTTGAGGCCAGGACTCCGGAAAGGCTGGAGGAAATCAGAAATCTGGTTGAAGGCCATCTGGAACAGGAATTGGCCGCCGCCCAAGGAGTTCCATGACTACTGCGGATAATCCCAATCTTTTCGGTGTGATTCTGGCCGGGGGCTCGGGCACCCGGTTCTGGCCTTTGAGCCGCTCCCAATACCCCAAGCAGGTGTTGCGGCTACTGGGCTCCGAATCCCTGCTCCAGGCCACCATCGCCCGCCTGCTGCCCCGCATTCCGCTGTCGCGGCTGGCGGTGGTCTCCAATACGGCCCAGGCGGACGTGATTCACATGGATCTTTATCACCAGGGGTGGGAGGACATTCAACTGTGGCTGGAGCCCCGGGGACGCAATACCGCGGCCGCGGTGGGGCTGGCTGCGATGCTGATGGGGGCCGAAGCTGAGGCCCAGATCATGGCCGTCTTTCCTGCGGACCACTTTATCCGGGATCAGGCCAGTCTCCTTCGGGCCCTGGACCAGGGCGCGGAGATGGCTCAAAAGGGTTATCTGGTAACTTTCGGCATCACCCCCACCCGGCCGGACACCGGTTACGGCTATATCAAGGCGGGAAAACCTCTGGACGGAGCGGGATTTGGCCTGCACGCGGAAAAATTTCTGGAAAAACCGGAACTGGCCAGGGCCAAGGCCTTCATCCAGGAAGGAGGGTATTATTGGAACAGCGGCATTTTCATGTTCCGCCGAGATGTCTTCCTGTCGGCCCTGGCCCGGTATTTGCCTGAGCTTTTCTCGGGTCTGGCAAAGCTTGGCCAGGGTAATCCGGCAGTCTCCCTGGAGGAAGTCTACCAGGAAATCCCCAGTATCTCGATTGATTACGGAGTGATGGAAAAAGCCGCCAACGTGGCGGTACTGCCGGTGGATATGGGTTGGAGCGACGTGGGCACCTGGGGCGCTCTCTATGAACTCTTCCCCAAGGATGACCACGGCAATGTGGTCTTGGGCCAAAAAAGCCTAGACCTCCACAGCCGGAACAGTCTGATTTTTTCCCAAAACCGGCTGGTGGCCACCATTGGCCTGGAGGACACCATCGTGGTGGATACCCCGGATGCCTCCCTGGTTTGCCACCGGGAGCGGGTGCAGGAAGTCAAGGACTTGGTGGAGGAGTTGACCCGGCAAAGCATGGTGGAATCCGTGCAGCATCCCACAGTGGAACGGCCCTGGGGCCGTTATACCGTCATGGACGCGGGTCCTGGCTACCAAGTGAAGCAGATTGTGGTGGACCCCGGCAAGCGACTCAGTTATCAATGGCATCATCATCGGGCGGAGCATTGGGTGGTGGTGCAAGGCACCGCGCTGGTCACCATCGGTACCGAGACCAGGGAGGTGGCTACCAATGAAAGTGTCTTCGTCCCCATGAAGAGCCCCCATCGCCTGGAAAACCCGGGAACCGACCCGGTGCGGATTATCGAGGTTCAGACCGGCTCTTACCTGGGTGAAGATGATATCGTGCGCCTGGATGACGATTTTTGGCGTTTATCCGAAACTAATATTACGTCTCACAATTAATATGGCATAATGTTATCCCAGGAGGTGGCTTATGGTCAGAGGATCCTGCAAAAAATAACATAATTTTTCCTTCTTTAAGCTTGGCGCTTTTTTTCCCCCAAAGAGACGGCTACTTCGTTGTTTAAGCCTTTCTTTCTATCCAAGGTCTAGGATTTTTCACCCTGGATAGGGATCGTCATCCTCCTTTTCTTTGATCGTTTGCCCCCCCACTTTTCTGAAAAAAAATTTGCAGGGGTTTGTGTCTTAAGCCAGGAATGATAAGGAATCATCTCCTTTAAAGTGGCATAACCCGTTAAATAATTGCTATAATCAGGTATTCAGAGCTTGCGGGACTGATTTCTGCGTAAAAGTTGCCGGGATTAATCTTCAAACGATGATTTTCGGCCTGGCTGGGGCCTGGGGATGAGCTTATGGACCTGATGGAGCGGGTTAATGAGTCGGTGGCCGACACGATCAGTCTGCAACAAGAGTTTTTTAAAGAGCAGGGAGAAGCGGTGGCGGCCGCGGCCCGGATGCTGGCCGGGGTCTTTAAGGCCGGGGGCCGGGTCTTCATCTTCGGCAACGGCGGCAGCGCCGCGGACGCCCAGCACCTGGCCGCGGAATTCGTCAACCGCTTCCAGATAGAGCGGCCGCCCCTCGCGGCCCTGGCCCTGACTACCGACACCTCCATTCTCACCGCAGTGGGCAATGATTACGATTTTAATGAGATTTTCGCCAAGCAACTCCGGGCCTTGGGGCGTAGCGGCGACCTGGCCTGGGGGATCAGCACCAGCGGCGCTTCCCCCAATGTGATCCGGGGGCTTCAAGCCGCCCGGGAGCTGGGGTTAAAGACCCTCGCCTGCTGCGGCCGGGACGGGGGCGAGATGGCCCCGTTGGCGGATATCCCGCTGATTGTGCGCTCGAAAAATACCCCCCGGATCCAGGAGGTGCAGATCACCATTGGCCACATCCTCTGCGACCTGGTGGATTTTCTGCTGTACCCGGAAAAATTTGCAGACTAAGGGGGAGGCGTCGAACGCACCCCAAAATTTATCTATTTGCGCCTTTGCGTGAAACCTATCTTTTTATGGAGGGTTTTAAGGTAAATCAATGACGGAAGCATCCCCCACCTGGCTGGTAACCGGCGGCGCGGGCTTTATCGGCTCCAATTTCGTGCTGGGCCGACGGGCCGCCAAGGCAGCACGCATCATCAACCTGGATAAGCTCACCTACGCCGGGAATCTGCGCAACCTGGAGCCGCTTAAAGACGACCCGGACCACCTCTTCGTTCACGGCGACATTAGTGACCCGGCGCTGGTTGCCGAGCTTTTGGAGCGCCACCGGCCCCAAGCGGTGGTCAACTTCGCCGCGGAAAGCCACGTGGACCGCTCCATTTACGGGCCCCAAGTCTTTATCCAGACCAACGTGGTGGGCACCTTGCAGCTCCTGGAGGAGTCCCGGCACTATTGGGAAAATTTACCTTCCGCCGATCAGGAAAAGTTCCGGTTCCTTCATGTTTCCACCGATGAGGTTTACGGCTCGCTTAATCTCGATGACCCGCCGTTTTCGGAAACCACCCCTTATGCTCCCAACAGCCCGTACGCGGCCTCCAAGGCCGCGAGCGACCACCTGGTCAGGGCCTATCACCGGACCTACGGGTTGCCCACCCTGATCACCAACTGCTCCAACAACTACGGTCCCTTGCAGTTCCCGGAGAAACTCATCCCCCTGATGATCTTAAACGGCCTCCAGGGCAAGCCCCTGCCCATTTACGGCGACGGGAAGAATATCCGGGACTGGCTCTACGTTACCGACCACTGTGAGGCCCTGGCCCTGGTATTACAGCAGGGGCGGGTGGGGGAGACCTATAATATCGGCGGCGCTTCTGAGCTGACCAATCTGGAGGTGGTGACCGCCATCTGCGGTATCCTGGATGAACTCCGGCCCGACTCGCCTTTTCTGCCCCATTCCTCTCTCATTACCTATGTCAAAGACCGGCTCGGCCATGACCGGCGCTACGCGATTGAGACCGCCAAGATCGCGAACGAGTTGGGATGGCGGCCCCGTGAGAGTTTTTCTAGTGGTCTGGCGGCCACGGTGCGCTGGTACCTGGCGCACCGGGATTGGGTGGAGTCCGTGCAGACCGGGGAATACCAGCAATGGTTAAAGAAGCACTACGGCGGGGCGCCTCAACCTACCGGAACGGAAAGGAACTCATGCATCCGCTGACGCGTGAAGCAAAGGCAGGCTTCAAAGGCATCATCCTGGCGGGAGGCGCCGGCAGCCGGCTGTTCCCCATCACCCTGGAAGTGAGCAAGCAGCTGCTGCCGGTCTATAACAAACCCATGATCTATTACCCGCTCTCCGTGCTGATGCTGGCCGGGATCAGGGACATCCTCATCATCTCCACCCCCCAGGACCTGGGCCGCTTTCAGAACCTCCTGGGCGACGGCTCCCAGTTGGGGATGAGCTTTTCTTACGCGGAGCAGCCCCACCCCGGCGGGCTGGCCCAGGCCTTTCTCATCGGCAAAGACTTCATCGGCGCAAGTAAGGTGTCCCTGATCCTGGGGGATAACATCTTTTTCGGCCACGGACTCCAGGAAATCTTAAAAAGGGCGGGCACTCTGGAGAAGGGCGGCCTGGTCTTCGGTTATCGGGTGAGCGACCCGGAACGCTACGGCGTGGTGGAGCTGGATGAGAGCGGCAAGGCCCTGAACATTGAAGAGAAGCCGAAGACGCCTAAGTCCAACTATGCGGTCACCGGCCTCTATTTTTATGATAACGAAGTGGTGAACATCGCCGCCAATCTCAAACCTTCCCCCCGAGGGGAGTTGGAGATCACCGACGTCAACCGGGAATACTTAAGGCGGGGGGAGCTTAAAGTGGAACTCCTGGGCCGGGGCTTCGCCTGGCTGGACACGGGCACCCCGGATTCTCTCCAGGAAGCCGGGGCCTTTGTGCAGACCATGGAGAAACGCCAGGGCCTGAAAGTGGCCTGCATCGAGGAAGTGGCCTTTCGCCAGGGCTACATCGACGCGGACCAGGTGCGCCGCCTGGCTAAGAAGTATAAGAACGAATACGGCAAATCTCTGCTGCACCTGGTGGAAAAAAGGGTCAGATGAAGGTTACTCCCACAAAATTACCGGAAGTGTTGCTCATTGAGCCGAAGATCTTCGAGGATGCCCGGGGGCATTTTCTGGAGACCTACCAGGCGGACCGTTACCGGGACTGCGGCGTGCCGGCCCGTTTTGTCCAAGACAATCTCTCGTATTCCCACCATGGGGTCCTCCGGGGCCTGCACTACCAACTGGGGCGGCCCCAGGGAAAACTGGTCTGGCCCGTACAGGGCAGGATCTTCGACGTGGTGGTGGATATCCGCAAAAGCTCACCCAGGTTCGGCCAGTGGATCAGCATGGAGTTGGATTGCACCTCCTGCAGCCAGCTCTATGTCCCCGAGGGTTTTGCCCACGGTTTCTGCGTCTTGAGCGCCGAGGCCGTGGTGATTTACAAGTGCACCGATTACTATGCGCCAGTGGAGGAAAGGGGTATCATCTGGAACGATACCGGTCTCGGGATCGACTGGCCGGTTAAGGACCCGATTCTTTCTCCCAAAGACCTGGTTTATCCGACTTTGCAGCTGGCGGGGAGAGACCAATTGCCGGACTGAAGCGGCAGTCTCGATTTTAAGGACTCCATGAACCATCCTGATATTCTCATTATCGGCGGCGGCATTATCGGCCTGGCCGCCGCGTATCAGGTCACCAAACTCCATCCCCAAAAAACCGTCATCCTCCTGGAAAAAGAACCGGAACTGGCCGGCCATCAGTCCGGCCGCAATTCCGGGGTCTTGCACGCGGGCATCTATTATAAGCCGGGTTCCCTCAAGGCCATAAACTGCCGGAAAGGGAAAGCGGCGATGGAGGAGTTTTGCGTACAGGAGGGTATCAATTATAAAACCTGCGGCAAGGTGATCGTAGCCGTGGACGCGGGGCAAATGCCCGCCCTCCAGTCGATCTACGAGCGGGGGCAGGCGAACCGGGTCAAATGCGAACTCATCGGGCCTGCCCGCCTGCGGGAGCTGGAGCCCCATGCCGCGGGGATCAAGGCCATCCATGTGCCGGAGACCGGCATTGTGGATTTCACCCGGGTTTGCGCCCGCCTGGCCGACCTTGTCAGGGCCAGGGGACACCGGATTCTCACCGGGGTCAAGGTGACCGGCCTCATGGAAAAAGCCGGTGAGGCGACGGTTGAAACCACCGGAGGAGAATTCCGGCCCCGGTATATCATCAATTGCGCCGGGCTTCATTCCGACCGGGTGGCGTCCATGAGCGCCGGGTCCGTGCCCGCCAGGATCATCCCGTTCCGTGGAGAATATTATAAGCTTACACTTGAGGCCGAGAAGTTCTGTAACGCTCTTATCTACCCGGTCCCGGACCCCCGGTTTCCCTTCCTGGGGGTGCATTTTACCAGGAAGATCTCCGGGGAAGTCAAGTGCGGTCCCAATGCGGTCCTGGCCTGTGCCCGGGAAGGATACTTAAAGAGCGAGATTAATCTCCAGGATTTGCTGGAAAGCTTAACTTACCCGGGTTTTGCCAAAATCGCCGGCCAATATTGGCGCACCGGACTCGGGGAAATTTGGCGGTCACTCAGCAAAAACGCTTTTGTCAAAGCCTTGCAGCGCTTGGTTCCGGAAGTCACCGCCGAGCACCTGCTGCCCTATCCCGCGGGAGTCCGGGCCCAGGCGGTGACCAGGGACGGGCGGATTTTAGACGATTTTGCCTTCCTGGAAAGCCCCCGGATGGTCCATGTGATCAACGCCCCCTCGCCGGGAGCCACGGCGTCGCTTAGCATCGGCAGGGCGGTGGTGGAAAGGCTGGCGAGAAGATTCCATTAATTCCATAACGTTAGTTATTCCGAAATCCGGGCAAGACGCTTTTCCGGTTTTCGCTTAAAGGAGAAGATTGCCGCTAAGTTGAATTGCAGGTCTGTTTCTTTTTGCAAAGAAACCGGGATTGCTCCATAATTCCTTTTAATGTTTCAGCTAAAAAAACCCCATGGCCTTAAGCGGCCATAGGGTTTTTTTTCCGATTTATTTTTTAAAAAGATAAGGGGAATGCGAACAGACCCCTTTTACCTGATTTTGGCTATTCAGGATTACGCGTTCTCAGCTCCTAAAGGTGGGGCCGGAAGTCACAGTCTTGCTGGTTTTTCCCCAAATCTATCACAGGCTTATGACTCGGCCTTTTCTTTGGCCCGGGACATAACCAACAGGGCCATGATGGTCATGCCTGCGCCCACCCCGAGCACCAGACCCCCGTAAAAAGCAAGAAGTGCCATGTTATCACCTTTTTCCCATTTATTCAGGAAGTAATCGGGGCTTCCTGTTCCCTGAGATTTAGGGCTCTTTTGGTATTAACTATAGGCACCGGTTGTATACTAAATCAATCGGCAAAAGTACCTATATTATGATAGGTAGAAATGCCTAGGATCACCATATCTGCCAGTTTATCTCTTATTCGGCAAACATTGAAATAACTTAAATACTTCAGCGTCTCCCGGACATGGGAAAGGCAAGAGCGGGTCTGGCTCTCGAGGATATCCCGAATTATATTAGAGAGGCATGATGCGGTAATATCTTTAAAAAGAGGAAGGTATGGATGCATTGGCCGGGGACCGGGAAACCGCCGCCCCCCAGATCTTAATCGAGGGCCGGGCCGGGAATGTGAAGCTGATCCTCAACCGTCCCCGGGTGCTCAACACCTTAACTCCGGAAATGATCCAGGGGCTTAAACAGGGCTTTGACGCCGCCCGGGCTGCCGCCGGCTGCCGCCTGGTCCTTCTTAGGGGCGCAGGCGAGCGGGGGTTTTGCGCGGGCGGGGATCTGAAAGCCTTGGCCCGGCTGGTGCAGGAGCAGTCCTGGGACCGGGCTATGGAATTTTTTGAGCAATACTGCCCAATTTTAAGGCAAGGAATAGCACCGGGACCTTTGATTCTGGTCCGTGAGTATATCCATGATTTGCGAATCTTCAGTTTCTATCCAGTACCGCCTACCAAGAAAATTCAAGGGGTTACGGATTTAGACCGTGGCCCCTTTTTCTTTCTTTATCACGCTTCTCCAATCGCACCACGCATTCGATGTGAGAGGTGTGCGGAAAGAGATCGAAGGGTTGGACGGCCAAAACCTCGTAGCCGTCCTTAAGGAGCGCCAGGTCCCGGGCCAGGGTGGCCGGGTTGCATGAGACATAGATGATCCTCCGGGGGGAAAGCTCCCGGAGGGCTTGCGCCACCCGGGGGTGCATGCCGGCCCGGGGCGGATCGGTAATCACCACTTCGGGGAGGGGTTGGGAGCCGGTTCTCAGAACCTCCCGCATCCGCTCTTTCAAATCTCCCGCCAGAAACCGGCAATTGCCGATGCCATTGAGGCGGCTGTTAGTGTAGGCGTCGGCTACGGCTTGCTCCACCAGTTCAAACCCCACCACCTGCCGCACCCGGGAGGCCAGGGAAAGGCCGATGCTGCCGGCGCCGCAGTAGAGGTCCCAGACGGTCTCCCGGCCGTTGAACTCCCCTAACCGGCTGACCGCGTCATAAAGGCCCGCGGCGGCATAGGTGTTGGTCTGCAGGAAGGAATGCGCCGAAATCCGCAAGTGCAGCCGGCCGAGTCGCTCCTCAATATAACCCGGCCCCCATAAGGTGCGGCTCACTTCCCCACTGGCCACCTGAGCTTTTTTCACACTGCGGGAATGAACCATGGTGGTGAAGCCCGGAAAATGAGCTTGCAGGTGGCGACCCAGGGCCTCCACCGCTTGCGGATCGCCCTGGTCCGTGGTGATAATCTGCACCAGGGTCTGGGCGGTGCGCTTTCCTTCCCGCAGCACCAGGAAGCGCCAGAAGCCCCGATGGTTCTTGGTATTGTAAGCGGGCAGGCCGCTGGCGCCGCACCAGCGGCGCACCTCCTGGACGATGGCCGGCGTCTGGGTGGATTGGAGAAAGCAATGCTCCAGGTTGAAGATTCCTTCGGCAGAGAACCGGACGTGCAGGCCCAGGGCGCAGCCGCGCTCACGGGAACCCTTTCCGGCGGCCGGTTGGGTTGCCGGCTGCCAGGGCCCAGGGGCAAAGGCGAACTCCATCTTGTTGCGGTAATAACGGGTCTCCGGGGAGGGGACCGTTGGCAGGATCATCCCGGGCTGTAATCCCGCGAGATGCTGTAGAGACTCCTGGACGTGGAGCCGCTTCCAGCGCAACTGCTCCTCATACGCGAAATCCTGCCATTGGCAGCCGCCGCAGAGGCCGAAATGGGGGCAGAAGGGCGGCGCATACGCCGGGGATTGCGTAAGTATCCGCACCACCCTGGCTTCGGCAAAATGCTTCTTGGTCCGGGTAACCCGCACCCGCACCTTCTGCCCGGGGACGGCGCGGTCCACGAAGACCACCAGACCGTTGACCCGGCCCAGGGCCTTGCCGCCGAACGCCACTTTGTCGATCATAAGATCAAATTCCGCGCCCTTGATCAAGGGAGGAAAAGCGGCTGGTTCTTGCACCGGGGTCATCTGGTTCCAAGCGATACGCACAGGCTTGCCAGCGTGTGCGGATTATCGGGTGGGCGAGACGCTCGCCCTACCAAACTTTTCCCACTTTATGGATGAGTCAAAGCTCATGAATAACTAATTCAAAAAGTTAATCGGTGGGGGCGAACGTCCCTGGCCGCCCGAGAGGCCAGCGGGCGGGGACGCCCGCTCCATCCAGACTTGTTATGCTTTATGGGTGAGAATCAATAATTATTTTATCCTCAATCGCCATTTGCCGCCAGTATGCGGCCTGTTCCCGGCCCCGGACACCCGCGGTTCGGCCTGAGGCATAGATTGCCTCGTAAAATTGATACTGGTCGTCCGCCCCGTTCTCCGGATGGTCGGGATCGGCAGCGCGGGCGCCGTAACCCTCCGCCCGCTCCTTGATTCCCAGCAGTTGGCGCCGGGCCATGACGGCATCCACCACCTGAAAAAATCCCAGCGCCAGCGGGGCCAGCGGCCCTGCCGCGTCTCCCGAGATGCGGATCACCAGGCGGGAGCCTCCTGCAGCAGGCGTCAGCAGGAGGTCGTTAACCATGCGAAACCTTGCTCCCCAGGCCTGGAGCCCCCCGAGCCACCAGACCAGTTCCCGGCCGGGCTCCAGGTAGCGGAGGTAACCGATGGCCGCCGCATCCCCCAACTGTGGTTCAGGTATCCAGGAAACCAGGTGCCGGGCCGAGGTCTTGCCGCCGTTATCCAACCCGTCGATGCTGTAATAACCCGCGCCCCGGCCCAGTTGCGCCAGCCAGGGCCAGACCACCTCCGGCGGCCTGCTGATGGAAACGGCCCGGGTCATGACGACGCGCGCCTTCGGCCCGCCGGCGAGATAAGCGTCTCCGGTCATCGCCGCAGCGCATTCGGCCGCAGTGGCCCCCCAATTATCCCCCCAGGAGGTAAGGGCTTTAAAGATAAAAACGATTCCCAACATTATGGCCGCGGCGATGAGGATGATATAGAGGGTCATCTTCTATCCTCAACCTGATACGTCGCTCATACCGTCTCGGCATCCGCCCACACCCTGGAAATTGAGGGCGTCGTTGCGTTTTAGGGGGGCGACAATGAAGAAGTACAGTCCTTTTTTGCTCAGGTATTATCTACTTTTAAATCAACGCTGCTTGAGGAAATCATCCACCGTTATCCCAATATCTTTAACAATTTGACGCAACAAAATAGGCGATATATCTCTTCCCTGATGACAAGGCACGGTAGTAATGCGTCCATCCGGGTGGCGAAATTGCTTGTGGGAACCTCGCTGCCGTACTTCCAGGAATCCCAGCCTTTGAAGAATAGCGGCAACTTCACCAGGCTTAAGGACCGGGACGGTGCCCATAAGGTCAGGACACGACTACGTTTTGGATGCCCACGAATTCCGTCTCCAACTTCGGCTCGCCTTCTTCCCGTAACATTTCGATGACCTCTTTAAGATTCCGGTTGAGTTCATCAAGAGTCTCAGCCTGGGAATGGGCCCCAGGAAACCCAGGCACATACCCTACATATAAACCAGTATCGGGGCATTTTTCTATGACTGCGCTGAATACTCTCATAAGATCAATACTCCTTCTCAAGATCGAGCCGATTCAATGGGCCAAAGCCTCCAGAGTGGCGCGATGCTTCCCGATGGACTCTTTGGCAAGCTCCTCTATCCGGCCCCATCTCTCTTTTTCCAGAGGGGCGGCCAAGAGCAAAATATCACCGCCGATCTCGATAGCCTCGAAGACCCGGCCATCCTCAACTTTCTGAAAGATGTCCGGCATCACCACCTGTTCCTTTTCTTTACTTTACTGTACCCAAATACTTCATGGCTCCATCCTCTCTCTCCCCTATTAGAAATCTTAAGTGTTTTACGGAGGTTATTCAAGGGAAACTTTTTTTGCTCTTTTTATTAGAATGCTTGGGCATATTCCGCCCGCCGCCTCAGCCCGCATAATCTCTAAAGGCTTTTCCCGTCCTTTGAGGTATGATAAAAGGCCGCGGGGCGATAAATCGTCCGCTGGGGCGCGGCAGCCAATGCGACAATTCTCAAGATCACGGGGGAACATCATGGCGGAGAAACCGAAAAGTGCGGCCCTTCCAAACCGGCTGCAAGAGTTATGTCCCACGGTGGAAAATCTCAAGCTCATGCTGCTGGCGGCCCGGCATGCCTTCAACCGGCACAGCCAGGCAAAACTTGAAGAAATCGCCGAACTGCGGGAAGACACCGTTTTGGACCTGGACCCCATCTTCGAGAAACTGGAAACCGACCTCGCGAGATGCCCTGAAGCTGATAAACCCGATTTACTTAAGTTCAAAGAGATCGTCTCCCAGGTGGAGGTCATGGCGGACAAGATTGCCAAACTGGCGGAGCCTATTCGACAAAAAGGCAACCGCGGGGCTATCCTGGCGGATAAGGATTTATTTTTTGTCAATGATCTCTTTTCCCAAGTGACGGGATTCATGAGCACCCTGGTGGATATCTTCCACATTAATGACGCTTCCCTGAAGGCTTACGTCCTAAACGAAGGTACGAAGCTCCGGGACCTCTGTTTCCATAATGAAACGGACCATGAAACCAACATGATGGACTCTCCCGGCCAGGCCGGGGCCTGGTCCGTTTATATCGCCCTCCTGAACCGCTTCCGGGAAATCCTGGGGCATCTGCTGAATATCGTCAAGAGCCTGGAATAAATGGTTTGCTTCAGGGAGCTTCCTTTCCCGAATCCTTTGATAAACTCGCTGGTCTGTGGTATAAGGCTTGAACTGGTTCCCGTTTTCGAATTAAGAAAAAATATAAGGATTATCAATATGTTGAAAAAGCGCCCAGGGGGGGAAATGGCAAAACGCATTCTTGCAGGATGGGTGGCAGTGATAGGAGCGATCGCGGCAGCACTCCTCCTGGTTTTGCCGGCCGCGGCGGAAAAGGCCGCACCCGGAAAAGCCCCGGAAATTACCCGGGGCGCGGTCACCGGCCAGACCCAGGCCAAGGGTTATGACCACCCTAATCAATATATGCACGTCAGGCCTGTCGCGATTGCCGAGAATATGGAGCCGGTCATCCAGCACCCGGAGCAGGACAAGTCGGCCAAGGAAAAACTGGCCGCCCTGGAAAAGCGTTTCGGCAAAAAGCCCAACATCCTGATCTTCATCACCGACGATATGGGTTGGCTGGACCCGGGTTTTAACGGCGGCGGCGAGGCGGTGGGCAATCCCACCCCCAACCTGGATAGATTGGCCCACGGCGGCCTGATCCTGACCTCCGCCTACTCCACCCCCAGCTGCACCCCCACCCGGGCCACCATCCATACGGGCCAGAATCCCCTGCACCACGGCCTGCTCCGCCCCCCCATGTACGGCGAACCGGGGGGGCTGGACGGCGCGGTCACCCTGCCGGCCATCCTCCAGAAGTTAGGCTATGTCACCCAAGGGGTGGGCAAATGGCATATGGGCGAGAACGAAGGCTCACTCCCTCAAAATGTCGGTTATGACGACTTCTACGGGTTCCTCGGGGTGTCCGACATGTACACCGAATGGCGGGACATTTACTTCAACCCGGAAGTGGCCCTCAGTCCCTCCCGCTTCCAGATGATGGAAAAGCTGGGATTCAGCCATCACAACGTCCATTGCATCAAGGGCAAGAAAGAAGTCGAAAACGTCTACGAAATCAACCTGAGCACCATCGGCAACCTGGATCAGGATTGGTGCGGCTACAGCGAGAAATTCATCCACAAGATGGCCAAGAGCCGGAAGCCCTGGTTCCTCTATCACGCGACCCGGGCCTGCCACTTCGACAATTATCCGAATAACGAATTTGCCGGCAAATCCCCGGCGCGCACGGTTTACAGCGACGCCATGGTGGAGACCGACGCCATCTTCGGGCGGCTGGTGAAGGCCCTGGAAGAGACCGGCCAACTGGATAACACGCTGATATTTTTCACTTCCGACAACGGCCCGGAGGGTGAGGTCCCGCCCCATGGCCGCTCCCCGTTTAGGGGCTTCAAAGGCTCCTCCTGGGAAGGCGGCGTCAGGGTTCCGACTTTCGTCTACTGGAAAGGCATGATCAAGCCCCGCCGCTGTGACGGCCTTTTCGACCTGGCCGATCTTTTCAACACTTGCATTTCCCTGGCCGGCTCTTCCGGAGCCGGGGTGACGAATTTCCTGCCCAAAAACCGCTACGTGGACGGCATCGACCAGGCCTCCTTTTTGGTTGCCGATAACGGCCAGTCCAACCGGCGCAGCCGGATCTACACCCTCAACCAGTTTTTTTCCGCGGTCCGCCTCGATGAGTTCAAGGGCCTGATGGCGGTGGAGTTGGAGAAGGCCATCTTCCCCAGGGGCTTCCAGGCGGGCTTCAGCGGCGGGGTTCTCACCCAGACCGGCGGCGTGCTGATGGTCAACCTCTATACCGATCCCCAGGAAGACGTGAACAGCGGCATCCGGCATATCCCCATGATGGTGCCCCTGGGCGCGGAAGCGGCCCGCTACCAGGAGGTGCTGAAGAAATACCCGCCCCAAGTCAAGGTGGGGTTCGGGAGCAACTAGGGTAATCGATGCGCCGGGGCTCAATGCGCCGGGTGGTGCTTGGCGCCGGGATTACGGCCGGTCTGGCTCTTGCGGTCGCTGTCGCCTTTTTCTTCCGGCCCCAAGGCTCGGAAACGCCTCAGCCGCGGCCTGAGGCCGCGGCTTCTCCGTCTTCCCGGGAGCAGGGCTACGCCGGCACCGGCAGTTGCCGGGAGTGCCACGAGAAATTTTATCAGCTCTGGGCCCCGTCCCACCACGGCCTGGCCATGCAGGCCGTCACGCCGGAGTTTCTCCAAAGCCAACTGAAGCCGCAAGAGAACCCCATTATCATTAAAGATCGCCGCTACCTATTCGTTTTCCGGGATGGGAAAGGCCTGGTCCTGGAACAGGGGCCCGGCCCGGAACAGACCTACCCCATGGTCCAGGCCCTGGGAGGTAAAAACGTTTATTATTTCCTGACACCCCTGGAAAAAGGCCGCCTCCAGGTCCTGCCCCTGGCCTATGACGTGCGCC
>QZIZ01000090.1 GCA_003599195.1 Deltaproteobacteria bacterium
CGCGGCCTCGTAAGCATCGGCCGCGGGGTAAAACGGCGGAGAGAGAAGAAGAGCTAATCTTCTAAGACAAATCCTTTTTGCAGCCCGTATTTGATTAGTTCGGCATTATTCCTGATATCCAGTTTCTTTTTGATCTTCCCCAGGTGAGCATGGACCGTCGCCGCCGAAAGAGATAAATGCTGGGCAATCTCCTTGCTGGACTTACCCCCCGCCAGCAGAGACAACACTTCCTTTTCCCGGTTGCTTAACAAATCCTCCGGTTCCGAACGGATCTTGTGGCGGAAAAAATCTATCATCTGGGTCGAAAGGAGGCTGGAAATATAACTGCCTCCCTGGCGGATCGTTTCAATGGCGGAGATTAAATCGCCAAACGCGTTTTCTTTCAGCAGATAGCCGTCGGCTCCGGCCATAATCACCCGGGAGAGGTGCTCCTTGGATTTATGCATGGTGAGGATTAAAACTTTAACTTGGGGATAGAGCTTCTTGATCTCCTTGGTGACTTCCGAGCCGTGCAATCCGGGCATGGTCAGGTCCAGAATCACCATGTCGGGCATGGATTTCACCACCATCTTCAAGACTTCCAAGCCGTCGCCCACTTCACCCACGACCTTTAATTTCGGCACATCATCGATGATTCTCTTCACTCCCTCCCGAAACATGGGATGGTCATCAGCCAAGAGAATTTTGTAGGGGGGGATCTTCGGAGTCGTCTTTGAGGGCATCTTCCGGCTTCCTCCTGACATCTGTGGGGATGGTAAAGGTGATTTGCGTACCCATTCCTTTGTTGCTGTGGATCTCCAAGATCCCCCCCACCATGCGCACCCTTTCCGCCATGGTCGCCAGGCCGATGCCTTTAGTGGAGGACTTCCGGGCCGACGCGGTGGAAACCTCGAAGCCCTGGCCGTTATCATGTATGGTGAAGGCCACCCGGCCATCCTGTTTCCTGACCGCCAGGGAGATCTGGGTCGCCTGGGAATGCTTGCCGATATTAGTCAGGCATTCTTGGAAAATCCGGTAAATATTAAGCTGAACTCTTGGGGAAAAAAGATCATCGATCCTTTCGATATCCACGTCAATTTTTTTCACATTATAATATTTCCCGAATTCTTCCAGCCAATATTTCATGGCCGACGGCAGCCCCATTTCTTCCAGGACCGTGGGGCTCAGGTCCCGGGACAGGCGGCGGACGTTTTCGATAATGCCGTCCAGATATTGGATCAAACCTTCACAATTTTTTTTCAAGGCGGTCTGGTCCTTGCGCAACTTAGCTCCGGCAGCCCCCATCTGCAACTTCAAATAGAGCAGGGCTTGCCCCAATTCATCGTGGAGCTCTCCGGAAATCCGCCGCCGTTCGGTCTCCTGGATGGTGAACAACCGGGAAGTCAAAACCCGCAGTTGCTGCTCCGATCGCCGCAAATCGTTTTCAGCCTGCCGGCGGACGGTGATGTCCGCGGGATGGAGGCGCATCACGTTGTATAGGGGGACGAAATGGATGAATTCCTCAAACAGCGCGCCGCCTATTGCCTTCTCCCGGTGAAACTGCGTTACGTCCCCTTTCTGGGCGGCACGGAGAATCTCGGGCAGGTCTTTGGGAAGAAAGGCTTCCATCTCTTCGACTCCCAGGCGTTTGAGGGTCTCCTGGGCCGCAAGGTTATAATAGGTGATTCTGCCAGAGGTATCCACTTCCAAGATGGGGTTGGGGTCTAATTGGGGAAAGGAAGCCAAGCGGCGGATTTCCTCTCTCCGTTGTTTGCGCTCAGTGATATCCCTGACGATGGCCAGGACATGGGGCTGATCATCGAGTTGGACCTTATGGGCATTGATTTCCACGGGGATCCGAGCGCCGCCTTTGGTAACCAAAATTGTTTCAAAAAGAATATGTTGATCGACTTTGAACTTTTCCCACACTAAGGGAATCTCAGGCAGTTCGTCAAGCAATACCAGCTTCTCCGGCGATAATTGCAATAGTTCTTCCCGGCTGTAGCCCCATTTCCGGCAGGCGGTGGCGTTTACATCACTAAACCTGGCTCCCAATTCCTCTGCTCCAAACGGAAAGACAAAGACGCCCTCCTCCATATTGTCGAATAAAGTCTGGTAACGCGCCTCCGCTATTTTGCTTATAGTGACGACCTTGGCGATTATTAAACCCGTTGTTATAAAGACCATCACCACGAAAGGACGGATAATAAAATCGTGATACGGAGCATCGAATAACAATAAAGAAATGAAATCTTCATCCGGAAATTTAAAAAAATAATCCAGGACCGCATCCATTACCCAAAAGAACAGGCCCGCAAGCACGGAAAGGCCGATGATCTTACGCTCCAGGTTACGCATGGCTCTCGATTCCCAGGCCTGGCCCCCAATTAATTCAGATCGATAAAACATTGGGGGTCCGATGACAGGTAATCAGGGTTCCCCCGGGACCGGGAGTATGCATAGGCGATGGCCCGGCAGCCCCGGCACTGGGCCCATCGCGGACACTCACCGCAACGCCCGTGATATTGGCCGCGGTCTCTGAGTCCCTCCAGGACCGGCGAGGCGGCCCAGAGTTCCCGCAAGGAGTCCCGCCTCACATTGCCGATGGGGATGGGCAGCCGCCGGCAGGGGGTGACCGTGCCGTCCGGGAGGATAGTGAGGCCGGAAACCCCGGCGGCACAGCCTCCCAGGGCAATCTCGCCCTCGTCCTCGACCGGCGGCGGCGATTCCATCTGGAAGGCAATGGGGTCGCCGGAGGTAATCTCCAACCCTTGCACCTTCAGGGCCAAAATTTCTTCATAAAAGGCCTGAACTTCATGGGTGGTGAGCATTTGCTCCTGCAAGGCCGCGCCCCGCCCGGAAAGAACCAGGCGGGAAAAACCCAGCCGGGGGACTCCCAGAGCCACCGCCAGCTCTACCAACTCCCGAAAATTCGCAACATTCATTCTGGATAAGGTGGTATTCAGGGAGACCTTGACGCCTGCGGCCAGGAGATGGCGGATGCCCGCCACCGCGGCCGCGAAACTTCCCGCCCCCCGGATGCGGTCGTGGGTCTCCTCCGTCCCCTCCAGGGAGACCTGGACCCCGTGCACTCCCAATGCGGCCAACCGCGCGGCCCTTTCTTCACTGATCAGGGTGCCGTTGGAGAGGACGTAGACTTCAAAGCCGGTGGCCAGCAGGAGTTCCAGCAGGGGAAAAAAATCCGGCCTTAAGAAAGGCTCGCCGCCGGTGACATTAAAGCTGGGGAGAAATTCAATATCGTAATCCTCTTGCCAGTCCCGGACCATCCGGGCCGCGGCCTCGATCACCCGGGCGATCTCGGAGAAGGACATTTCCTCTTGCTGCCGATTATCCTGATAGCAGTGGCGGCACCGCAAATTGCACCTTCCGGTGAGATGCCATTGAATCAGGAAGTCGAATGCCTGGGTTACGGACATGTCCAATATCACTCGATAACTATTATAACTATCTTAAACCATTCTTGATCGAGATGAACAAGGCAGATACGGCAAAGAATAATATTAACCTCCGCCGTACCTGCCTCCCTTAGTTGCTGAACCAGCAACATTTACTTCGTCTTTCATTCCTTTCACTTGTGACATACCTTGCCAGGATTTTGCGCCAAAATCTTCTTGACGTTGCCCCAGAAGGCAGCCTCTTTGGCCAGAGCCTTGTCGCTCATCTGCTTCATCCTGTCCCACCCCCTTTCCGCATAATTTATTGGAAAAGTAAACATTTGATTATGGGGTGTCAAGGTTTGGATATGATTGAAATAAAGACGTTTCGCAACATCATCGGGAAAGGCGTGGAGGAATAGTGCAGGTCAGTTTATCAGGCCAGCTATAGACGCAGAAATCGTAGAAGGAGTCGCAGAGGCAAACCGAGGCTTCATCCGCGGCCAGGTAGACACAACTGAAGCAGCATTCCGGCAGCTCATCCCCCGCGGAACCGGAAACGCTGTCTAGCCCCGCCCGGAATTGCGCCGGATCAAACATCTTCTTCTCCCAGCCACTTGCGAATTTGCGGAGCCCATGGGCTCTCCGGGGCCAGCTCCAGGTATCGCCGCCAGTATTTCCCGGCCCCCTGGAGGTCTCCCCGCTTTTTCAGGACCCGGCCCAGGTTGAAATGGGCCTCCGGGAATTCCGGGTCCTCCTGGATGGCCTTGCGGTAGAAAAGCATGGCGTTTTCCAGATCCCCCTGTTCCTCCAGGAGGTCGGCAAGGTGGTAGTTGGCTTCCGGATGATCCGGGTTGATAAACAAGGCCCTCCGGTAGGCCCATTCCGCGGCCGGAAGCAGGCCGTGGCGGCGCAGCACCCCGCCCAGATTAACCAGGACGTCGGGGTAATCAGGTTTAAATTCCAACGCGGCTTCGTATTTTTCCCGGGCCTGATCGAATTCTCCCTGCCGCTCTCCTTCCAGACCTTGAAAAAACAGCTCTTCGGCGGGGTCCACCGCGGCCGGGACCGCGGTCTCCTTTTCCTCCTCCGCCTCGAATCTGATCAACAGTTGCCCTTCCGGGGTGAAGGTCTGGTTGCCTTTGCCAAAGATGATCTCATCTCCCTGGATGGCCAGGCGCACCTCGGAAAGCGGCTGTTCCAGGTCCGGAAGCAGACGCCGCATCTTGGTCAGACATTTCCGGATTTTTCGTAGAGACGCGCCCTGGTCCAGCAGCGCTTTAACGGTGCGGAAGGCAACCAACCCCTGAAAATCGAAGAATAATTTGCCCTTTTGGCGCTCCACGTGGGGAATGAGGCGCACGCTATCCCAATAGCGCACCTGGCTCTCGGAAATTCCCGCCAACTTGGAGACCTGCCGCTGGTCAAAAAGTTTGGTCATGGGGGCCGTTCTTGAGACTAATTCTTAATCCTTCTGCAGCAACAATACCAGAAAAAGAAAGAATGACAGCAGGCCGATCAGGCACCGGAGCCGGTGCCAATGTCCCCAGAGAGTCAATAGCTCCATGGCCCGGTCCGCGTCATGCTCCAACCCCGGTTCGTGCAATTGTCTATTAATCGGCAACATCCAAAAAATCGTCAAAGGAAAGAGGGAACCCATGGCGGCTCCGCCCAGCAGCCACCAGAAAGACGCCCCTTCCCTCCAAGCCAGGACTCCGGCCCCGAAACTCAGGAAGGCCAATACGGGTTGCATCACCGCGGCCCGCCTATAACCGGCGACGAACTCCGTTACCGCCAGGGGCGGGCCGTATTTCAGGCGCGCGGGATGCTCCACGAAAATGATATACAGGGCCGCGCCGGTGAACAGGCCCGCGGTCAGGGCGGCGGTGAATTCATAGATGGATTGCACGGCTCTTCCCTCACTTCCCCAAACGGGGTAAGAATCAGGGGGAGTAATAGTAATCAGTGATCAGTAATCGGTATCTGAAGTCAGGGAAAAAACTGATCACTGATTACTGATTACTTAACGTACCCCCTAACCCCTTTCATTGAAATTACTTAAGCATCTGCAACAATCTCTCCGCCGGCCAGGCGTTAATGATGTCCTCCTTCTCCGCCCAGCCCCGCCGGGCCTGGGCAATGCCGAAGGGCATCAGCCGCAGTTGGTCCACCCGGTGGGTGTCGGTATTGATCACCATCTTGATGCCCAGATTCTTGCAGACGCGGATGTTCAGGTCATTTAAGTCCAGCCGCTCCGGATAGGCGTTGATTTCCAGGACCGTGCGCGTCGACCGGGCCGCTTCCAAGATTTTTTCCAGAGAGATATCGTACTCCTCCCTCTTTTTTAACAGCCTGCCGGTGGGATGGGAAATAATATCCACCTGGGGGTTTTCCATGGCGGTAATGATTCTTCGGGTCATTTCCTCCCTGGGCATCTTGAATTGGGAATGCACCCCGGCGATGACATAATCCATCTCAGAGAGGACTTCGTTATCGATATCGATGGAGCCGTCGGCCATGATATTGGCTTCGACCCCTTTGAGAACGGTGAAGTTAAGGCTCGATTGCTTGAGTTCCTGATTTATTTCATCGATCTCTTTATTCCGGGCCCGGAGCTGCGCCTCGTCAAGCCCGTGTTCGATTTTTAAAAATTTGGTGTGGTCGGAAATGCCCACGTATTCGTAGCCCAACTCCCGGGCCGCGGCCGCGATCTCCCGGATGGATTGGAAGCCGCCGTTCCAATTGCTGTGGACGTGCAAATCGCCCTTGATGTCCCGGTAGTCCAACAGCCGCGGCAGTTTGCCGGCCAGGGCCGCGTCGATCTCCCCCCGGTCCTCCCGGAGTTCCGGGGGGATCCAGGCCAGGCCCAATCTGGCGTAGACCTCCTCTTCGGTTTCCGCGGCCACCGGGGTGCCGCCCTTAAAAAGCCCATATTCGCTGAGCTTATAACCCTGGTCAATGGCGATCTTGCGCAGGGCGATATTGTGCTCCTTGGAGCCGGTGAAATATTGCAGGGCCGCGCCGTAGCTCTCCGGGGGAATCACCCTGAGGTCCATGTCGAAGCCTTCTTTCAGGCGCACCGAGGATTTGGTGCCGCCATGGCCCCAGACCTTGACCACCCCGGGGAGATTGACGAAAAAATCCATGACGCTTTCCGGCTGATGGGAAACCGCCAGGAAATCCACGTCGCCGATGGTGTCCTTCATGCGCCTGAGCGAACCCGCGGTATCCACCCGCTCAATTTCTTTCAGAGCCCGCAGTTTCTGCAAAACCGTCTCGGCAATAGGCAAGATATCCCCTAAAAGAAACCGGCCCTTGCCGGTTTTCAGGAAGCCGATGCCCTGGAGGATATTGTCCTCGGTCTTCTGGCCGAAACCGAAGAGGGGGGCGATTTTATGGGCCCTGGCGGCGGCCTCTAGCTCCTCCAGGGTCTTGATCCCCAACTGCTCATAGAGGACCTTGGCCTTCTTTGGCCCCACCCCTTCCACCCCTACGATTTCCTCCAGGTTAATGGGCATCTTCTTTTTAAAATCTTCGTAATACTGCATCCTCCCGGTGGTGAGGTATTCTTCGATTTTCAGGGCCATGGACTCGCCGATGCCCGGAATTTTTCTCAGGGCCTTCACCCCGCCCTGGCGGTAAAGATCCTCCAGATCATCGTTCAACGACTCCAAGGCCCTGGCCGCCTTCTGGTAGGCATAGGGCTTGAAGGCTACGCCCTCCATCTCCAGGTACTCGCTGATCTCATTAAATAGCTTGGCGACTTCCTTATTTTTCATTTAGCCCTCAAGGAATCAGGACAATCTTCCCATACGCCCCCGGCTCCATAACCTTCCGGTGCGCCCGGGGCGCGTCCTTCAGGGGAAGTTCCCGGCCGATGACGGGGCGGAGCGCGCCGTTCTCCAGGCCCGCGGTCAGGGCCGCGTGGATGCCGGCGTATTCCTTGGGGCTGGCGTTAAAAATCAAGGCCCCTAAAACCGCGGCTTCCCGGCCCATGGTGTCCCGGGGATCGATCTCCACCGGCCCCCGGGAGCCGATGACCGCCACCCGCCCGCCTGGAGCCAGCACTTTCAGGTCTTTCCCTAAATTGACGTTGGCCAGCAGTTCGATGATGACGTCCACCCCCTGGAAAGCGGTGAGTCGCACCACTTCGTCCAGGTACCCCTGAACGCCGTGATCCAGAACGTGGTGCGCCCCTTGCTGGGAGGCCAGTTCCCGGCCCCGGGGGGTGCCGCCGGTGCCGATGACCGTAAGCCCCGCGGCCCGGGCCAACTGCACCGCGGCGCTGCCCACCCCGCCGCTGGCGCCGTGGACCAGGACGGTTTCCCCCGCCAGGGCCCTGGCCCGCTGGAACAAGGCGCGGTAGGCGATGCCGTAGGGGATTCCTAAGGCCGCGCCCTGGGCAAAGGAGGCCCTGAGCGGCAGAGGATGAACCTGGGATTCTTCACAAAGGGCTTGCCGGGCATAGGCGCCGCTCAGGGTGCCGGCGGTGTACACCCGTTGGCCCACTGTAACCTTGGTGACTCCCGGCCCCAGGGCTTCCACCTCGCCGGCCGCGTCAAATCCCGGGGTGAAGGGGAAGGGCGGCGCCGCGTACATGCCCGCCCGGATATAAGTATCCACCGGATTAACGCCCACGGCCTTGACCCGGACCACCACCTGTCCGGGGCCGGGGGCCAGGTCCGGGATTTCCTCCAGGCTTAAGACTTCCGGGCCGCCGAACTCATGGATGCGGATAGCTTGCATACTTTTCCTTCCTTATGGCATAACGCCCCGCAAAACAAGCAAAATTTCCCTAAAAAAGTAAACACTCCCCGAGCTTTTGTCCATTCCCGGCTTAAGCAAACCTGAAGCGCGGGGGCCTTGATTTCCCTTGCCCAAGGCGTTGCGATAAATTACATTACTTCAATGGCTTGCCAAGGATGAGCCGGAACATCCCGGCCGAGGCCTATGGTCTGGGAACCCCCGAACTCGGGAGAGCGACGGCGATGGGTAAATTCGTAAGAAAAAGGGCGCAAAAGGTGGGACTCCCCCCCGGCTCCCTGGTCTATACCGGGGAGAAGGTGGACGAAAAAGTCAGTATCACCATCATTGATTATGATGAGAAAAACTATCAGGAAAAGGAAGTCGCCGGTTTTGACCAATGCCTTTTGGAAACAGATAAACCGGGGGTCACCTGGATCAAGGTGAACGGCATTCACCAGGTGGGGAACCTGGAGAAGCTGGGGGAGTGCTTTAACCTGCACCCACTGGTCCTGGAAGACATCCTCAATACCGACCAGCGCCCGAAAATCGAGGATTATGATGGTTACCTCTACATTGTCCTGAGAATCATCAACTATTCCGAAGACAGCGAACTCTCCAGCGAACAGGTCAGTCTTATTCTGGGGAATAACTTTTTGATTTCCTTGCAGGAAAGCGATGGGGGGATTTTCGCTCCTATCCTGGACCGGCTCCGGACGGCCAAAGGACGGATCCGCAAAAGCGGCGCGGATTATCTGGCCTACACCCTGATGGATTTGATCGTGGACAACTATTTCGTGGTTCTGGAGCAATTCGGGGAGGCCCTGGAGTATCTGGAGGAAGAGGTGGTGAAGCGGCCCACCCCCGACACCCTCCAGGACATCCACCGGTTTAAATACGACATGATCATGCTGCGCAAATCCGTCTGGCCCTTAAGGGAGGTGGTGGGCAATCTGGAGAGGAAAGAATCGGACCTGATCCAGGACGCCACGGGCATCTATTTCAAAGACGTCTACGACCACACCATCGTGGCCATCGACAATATCGAGACCTACCGGGACATCCTCTCGGGCATGCTGGACATCTATCTTTCCAGCATCAGCAACCGGCTGAACCAGATCATGAAGGTCCTCACCGTCATTGCCACCATCTTCATGCCCCTGACCTTCCTGGCCGGGGTTTGGGGCATGAACTTCAAATATATGCCGGAGTTGGGATGGGTCTGGGGTTACCCCATGGCCCTGGGGTTGATGGTGGCGGTCGCCTTGACCATGATCCACTATTTCCATAGAAAAAAATGGCTGTGATGTTGAACCACGGCGGTCAGTGTCCATATTAATTATGTGGACATCACCAGTCTCTGCGCTCTCTGCGTCTCCGCGGTGAATTATTTTACCGCGGAGACGCAGAGGACGCAGAGAGCAATTATTTAAGGAGGAGACCGCCATGGCATTGCACATCGGCAAACCTGCCCCCGAATTCGAAACCAGCGCTTATGTGGGCGGTGAAATCCGCAAGGTAAAGCTCTCGGACTACCGGGGGCAGTGGGTCATGCTCTATTTTTACCCCGGGGATTTCACCTTTGTCTGACCCACGGAACTGACGGCAGTTGCCGCCAAATATGACGAACTAAAGGCCCTGGGCGCGGTGGTCCTGGCCATGAGCGTGGACAGCCCTTATACCCACAAGGTTTGGTCCGAGGGGGAACTCTCCAAGATTGTGCCCGGAGGTCTTCCTTACCCCATGCTCTCCGACCCCGGGGGCCGCATCGGCCAGGAATATCTGGTCTATGACGAAGAAAACGGCGTGGACATCCGGGGCCGCTTCCTCATCGACCCGGACGGCATTCTCCAGGCCATCGAAATCCTGGCCCCTGCGGTGGGCCGGAACGTCCAGGAAATGATCCGCCAAGTCAAGGCCTGCGCCTACGTCCGGGCCACGGGAGAGGCCACCCCCGCGGGCTGGGAACCGGGGAAGCAGGCCCTGAAGCCCAGTCCCGAACTGGCGGGCAAGGTCTGCGAAATCTGGTCTCCGGAGATGGCGTTTTAGGGTTGCGAGTTGCGGGTTAGGCTCAGTGATCAGTGATCAGTAATCAGTGATCAGTTTTTTCTACTGATTACTGATTACTGATCACTGATCACTTTCTCCTTCCCCCTGCCCCCTGATCCCTGAGACACCCCTTGATATTCCCGGCCTAACAGGGTAAAAATGGGACCATGAAGCTCTTCTTCATCTTCTTCCTGCGCCTCTTTTTCTGCTTTGTGGCCGCCAAGTTCATCCTCCAGGCCCTGGACTGGGACAGCCGGCCCTACCTCATCGGCTTGACCCTGCTGTTTCTCGGCAATATTTACTGGTTCGATTTTTTGCAATACCGGGACCGCATCGCCTTCCGGCTGGGGAAAAAAGAAAAAGCCCCTTCAGGATCCCCAGCCTCCGCAGCAGAGATTCCTCCTCCGCAGGCTCCCGCCGATTAGCGCGGCTATCCGGTTCGCAAGGCCCGGCCCGGGCCGGAGCATGACGCCGGGACCCAACCGGATTGAATCTCTTGATAATCTCATCTTTCCCATTTTTTTCTTGACACCTCCCTTCAATATGCTTAATTATCTCAAGATTAAATTTGTGATGAAATTCACTTGATCAGTATCAGCCGCGAACCAGGCTGTCTCCTGCCCGTATCGAAAAATGAAACTAGCAAGCCTCTTAGCGCAGAAAAAACCTCAAATCGTGGACCGGTGGATTAAACTGCTTTACGACAGTTATCCCCCTCAGGCCGCGGTCTTTTTAAAGAAGGAAAAAGATAAGTTCGATAACCCCGTGGGCTACAGCATCGCCCGGGGTCTGGATAAAATTTTTACCGCCCTGGTCCAGGAGATGGAGACCGAGCAGCTCCTGGCGGCCCTGGATGAAGTCGTCCGCATCCGGGCCCTCCAAGACATTCCTCCCTCCCAGGCCCTGGCCTTCCTCTTTTTGCTGAAGAACATCGTGCGGGAAGAGCTGGCCGAGGAGTTCGAGAAGCGGAATCTGGCCGGGGAGCTCATGGAACTGGATTCCCGGATTGACGGGTTGGTCCTGTTGGGATTTGACGCCTATACCAAGCGCCGGGAAAAACTTTGCGAAATCAGGATCAATGAGGTGAAAAACCGGGTCAGCGGCCTGTTGCGCAAATCCGGTTTGAGCATAAACAGTATCTAGCAGTAAACGCTTGATCAACGGTCAACCTGAAACGAGGTGACAGTAAATGGATTTTTTTAAGCGTCATTTCTTTGTGTCCCTGTTCGCAGTGCTGGGACTGGTCACCGTAGCCTACTTCGGCTCGCAAGCGGCCAGTTTACAAGTCTTTTTCGGGGTGGTGGTCCCTTATCTGGCCGTTCTCATCTTTTTGGAAGGGCTGATCTATCGGATCATCGTCTGGGCCCGGTCGCCGGTGCCTTTCCGCATCCCCACCACTGCCGGCCAGAACAAGTCGCTGCCCTGGATCGAAAGAGACCTGGGAGAGCAACTGGACAACCCCGCCACCTTTAAACACCTGGTGGGCCGCATGGCTCTCGAGGTCCTGGCCTTTCGCAGCCTTTTCCGGAATCTGCGCACCGAGTTGCGGAAAGATCCGGCCAACCCGGAAGGCGACCGCCTGATCCATTGGTCCTACAAGTGGCTCTGGCTGGGGGCCATCGCCTTTCATTACGCCTTTCTGGTCATTATCCTCAGGCACCTGCGGTTCTTCACCGAGCCGGTGCCCATGCCCTTCCAACTGCTGGAGCACGTGGACGGCTTTTTTCAGTTCTTTACCCCCGCGGTCTACTTAAGCGGCGTGGTGCTGGTGGTGGCCGCGTTCTATCTTATGGCCCGCCGCATCACCAACCCGAATCTGCGCTACATCTCCCTGGCCGCGGATTACTTCCCGCTCCTGCTGATTCTGGGCATCGGCATCAGCGGCATCCTCATGCGCTACGTTTATAAGGTGGACATCATCGCCGTGAAGGAGCTGGCCCTGGGATTGGCCACCTTCCACCCGGTAGTGCCCGCCGGCATCGGCGCCATCTTTTATGTGCACCTCTTCCTGGTGTGCGTGCTCTTTGCCTATTTCCCCTTCAGCAAACTGATGCACGCGCCGGGAGTATTTTTAAGCCCCAGCAGAAACATGGTGTCCAACAACCGGTGGGTCCTGCACGTCAACCCCTGGAACTATCCGGTCAAGTTCCACCATTATGACGAGTATGAAGACAGATTTAGGGAAGCCATGATCGAGGCCGACATCCCGGTCGAAAAGGAGTCATGATTATATGGCTAAAGTACCAAAACCCGCAGAATTATTGCCCGGGCTCAATTTCCAGCCCCCTGCCAAAGGGTGGATGGACGTCAAACCGGATTTCCGGCCGGGCACCTATTGCAACCCCGCCAGCCCCAAGTGGATGGAATGGATCAGCTATCCCTTTCCCGAAAAACGATCGATACCCGACGGGGAGTGGGCTCTGCCCGACAATTGGCAGGAAATCGTCTTGGAGGGCATGGAGGACCGGCTCAACCGCTTTCGTTCCTTAAAGGTCTTTTTCGATATCTGTGTGCGCTGCGGCGCTTGCGCGGATAAATGCCACTTCTTCCTGGGCACCGGTGACCCCAAGAACATGCCGGTGCTGAGGGCCGAACTGCTGCGCTCCGTGTACCGGCGCTACTTCAAGAAGGCCGGGCAAATCCTGGGCGAACTGGCAGGCGCCCGTGACCTCACCGAAGACGTCATCCGGGAATGGTACTTCTACCTGTACCAGTGCACCATCTGCCGGCGCTGTTCGGTCTTCTGTCCCTACGGCATCGACATGGCGGAGATGACGCTCCTGGGCCGGGAATTGCTGGCCTCGGTAGGCCTGAATATCGACTGGGCCATGGCCTCGGTGGCCCAGTGTTACGACAAAGGCAGCCACATCGGCGCCACGCCCCAGGCCTTCAAGGACATGGTGGACTTCCTGGCCGAGGAAAACGAGCGCATCACCGGCGTCACCACCACCCCGTCCTATAACCGCAAGGGCGCCGAGGTCCTTTTCGTCATGCCCTCCGGCGACTACTTTGCGGACCCCGGCACCTTCACCATGATGGGCTACATGCTCCTATTCGAATATATCGGCCTGGACTATACCTTCAGCACCTACGCCGCTGAGGGCGGCAATTTCGGCTGGTTCATCTCCCACGAGATGGGCAAGAGGTTGAACGCCAAGATCTACCATGAGGCCAAACGCCTGGGGGTGAAATGGATCCTGGGCGGCGAATGCGGCCACATGTGGCGGGTCTGCAACCAGTACATGCCCACCTGGTGGGGGCCGGTGGACTTCCTGGAAGAGCCGGTATCCCCCATCACCGGCACCCGCTTCGAGAACGCCAAGGTCCACAAAATGGTGCACATCTCCGAGTTCACCGCGGACCTCATCAAGAACGGCAAACTCAACCTGGACCCCCAGCGCAACGCCCACATTAAGATGACCTTCCATGATTCCTGCAACACCGCCAGGGGCATGGGGATCTTTGAAGAACCCCGTTACGTCATTAACAATGTGTTGCCCGAGGGTAATTTCATCGAGATGCCCCCCAACACCATCCGGGAGAAGACCTTCTGCTGCGGCAGCTCCAGCGGCATTAACGCCAATGAAAACATGGAGCTGAGGATGCAGGGCGGCTTCCCCCGGGCCAATGCCGTGCGGTTTGTCCATGAAAAGTACGGGGTGAACCACCTGGGCTGCATCTGCGCCCTGGACCGGGCCACCCTGCCCACCCTGCTGGAATACTGGGTGCCGGAGGTGGAGGTCACGGGCATCACCGAATTGGTGGGCAACGCCCTGATCTTCCCTGACGAAATCGAGCGTACCACCGATCTCCGCGATCGCGACCTGGTGGGATTCGGGGAAGCCGCGGAAGAAGATGCGGAGGAAGCCGAATAATGGCCGAGAACTACAAAAACGAATTCGGGGTGTTCGCCGAGCGCCCCAAGGTGGAGAAGAAGTACTACAACGCCAAGAATATCTTCACCGGGCTGGCCATCTTCCTCATCCTGCTCATCCTGCCACTGGCCCCGAACCTGGGGAAGACCATACCGCCGCCCCAGCGGTCCCTGGACACCCCGGTCATCCAAAAGCTGGCGGAGAAGGACCGGAAGTGCCTCATGCCCACAGACTGGATGCGGGCCAACCACATGCAAATGCTGGTGGATTGGCGGGACAACGTGGTCCGCAGCGGTGAAAAGGGCGCGCCCAACGGTAGATATTTTGAATCCCCTGATGGCAGAAAATTCCTTGCCAGCCTCACCAATAGCTGCATGGATTGCCACTCCAACAAGGATAAGTTCTGCGACCAGTGCCACAACTACGTGGCGGTGGCGCCCAACTGTTGGGGTTGTCATCTCACCGAAGGCAAGACGCTGGCGGAGGCGAAGTGATGGGTATGGACAGAAGAGAATTTATCCGTATATCTGGACTGGCTGCTCTATTGGGCCTCAGCGGCAAAGGGGCCTTTGAACTGCTGCGTCCCGGCCAGGTAGAGGCCTCCATGGCCGCCAAACCTGGGGCCGAAGGCGTAGTCCGCTGGGCCATGGTGGTGAACATGCAGAAGATGGACGAAGCCACCGCCAAAAAATGTATCGAGGCCTGCCACCGGGTCCATAATGTCCCTGATTTTTCGAAACCTAAGGACGCCAAGGACGCGGTGCCACCGGAGGTCCTCAACCGTTATGAAATTAAGTGGCTCTGGACCGAGCATTACCATAACGCCTTCCCCGGGGAAGAACCTCCCGTAATGCCGGAGAAGATCGCGCATCTGCCCTTCCTGCTGCTCTGCAACCATTGCGACAATCCCCCCTGCGTCCGGGTCTGCCCCACCAAGGCCACCTTCCGCCGGGAAGACGGCATTGTCAACATGGACATGCACCGCTGCATCGGCTGCCGCTTCTGCATGGCG
>QZIZ01000153.1 GCA_003599195.1 Deltaproteobacteria bacterium
CGGCTGCGGGCGTCGCCGATGGGGTCCATGCCGCATTCATAAGGGATGTCTTTGGCCGGGGTGTGCGTCTTTTTGCCCAGCAACTCGGACAAGAGCACGATCACTCCCACCAGACCCACGGCGATGAGCATGTAGATTAAAACCGGCAAGTAATTGATCAACATACCTTAACCTTTTATAAAGGGTGCATTATTTCCTTTTAAAAATCACCGCTCCCCTATAATCGGGATAATTAATGGTCAGTCGGCTGTCTTCCAGGGTCCCGAACATCGTGGTGTTGCCCATATCCACCTGCAGCCTGCCGTCCTTGGCGATGCTCCAGGCGCCTTTGCCTGATGGCAGGGACACGCTCTTATCCGGGAAAAACTCGATAACGAATCCTATTTCCCGGCCGCCCCCCATGGTGGTCTTTTTGATGGCCACCCATTTGCCGATGATTTCTTCTTCTTTAAGCTTGGGGGCGCCGCATCCTAGATTATTGAGGACGAATGCGGCCACCAGTGCCAGGGCGATGATCGTCCGAATTTGGCGCATCATTTAATGATGCGTCTCCGCCTTACACACCCCCAGCGGGCAGTTCCCCGCCAGGTGCGCGTCGTATTCTTCCTTGAAACGCTCCATGGTGGTCGAGATGAAGGAATGGGGGCTCCACCCTAACGCGCAGTTAGCGCTTTCCACCATGGCCTTGGAGAGGCTGTACATGCGGTCCAGGTCCGCCTGGGTGCCTTGGCCCGCGGCCACCTTGCAGATCAGTTCGTAGAGCACCCGGGTGCCCCGGCGGCAGGGGAGGCAGAAACCGCAGGATTCGTGCTGGAAGAAGTAGAGCAGGCACTTCACCACGTCGATGACGCAGGTGGTTTCGTCCATGACCATCATGGTGCCGGAGCCCAGGCCGCCTTGCTCTTTGGCCAGCGCCCCGTGTTCAATGACGGTGTTCAGGTGTTCCGGGAGGAAGAAGCCCACGGACGCGCCGCCGGGCTGGACGGACTTAATCTTATGGCCGGAGCGGACGCCGCCGCCGTATTTATCGATGAGCTCTTGCAGGGTCATGCCCAGGTTGGCTTCCACGATACCGGGCTTGTTTACGTGGCCTACGACCTGAAGGATCTTGGTGCCCGCGGTGTCCTGGGTGCCTTTGGCTTTGTACCATTCCGAGCCTTTGAGGACGATGCTGGGGACGTTGCTCAGGGACTCCACGTTGTTGACGATGGTGGGCTTGTACCAGACCCCCACCTGGCCGGGGAAAGGCGGCTTGACCCGGGGGTTGCCCCGTTTGCCCTGGATGGATTCGATGAGAGCGGTTTCCTCGCCGCATACATAAGAGCCGCCGCCGGTCTGCACCTGGATGCGGAAGGAGAAGCCGGAGCCCATGATGTTGTCGCCCAGCAGGCCCTTGGCCTCCGCAGCCTTAATGGCGGTATTCAAACGGTGCATGGACAGGTAGTATTCACCCCGGCAGTAGATGTAGCCGACGCTGGCGCCCACTGCATAACCGGCGATGGCGATGCCTTCCAGCAGCTTGTGGGGGTCGCCCTCCATGATATAACGGTCTTTGATGGTCCCCGGTTCCCCTTCGTCCGCGTTGCAGACGATGTACTTGGGGGTGACGGGGCTGGGCCGGGTGAAGGACCATTTCAAGCCGGTGGGGAAGCCCGCGCCGCCGCGGCCCCGGAGTCCGGAATCCTTGACCACGTTGACCACTTCTTCCGGGGTCATGGACAGGGCCTTTTTCAAGCCCTCGTAACCGCCCCGTTTCAGGCAGTCGTCCAGGCTCATGGGGTCCATCTGGTCGACGTTGGCCAAAAGCACCAGTTCATCCGGGCTGGGTGGATAATCGCTCAATGCGTTGGTGGTGCGGCGAATCTCCCGGAAGTCCGGGGCCTTGCCGGCCCGGTAGTCCGCGAGAATGCCTTTGATGCGGTCGGCGGTAAGGCGGCCGTGCACCACTTCGTTGATCTGCATCACCGGCGCTACTTCGCAGCAGCCCAGGCAGGCGGTGTGCTCCAGGGTGAAGAGGCCGTCATTCGTGGTCTCTCCCACGCCGACCCCCAATTCGGCCTTGAGCACGTCCACCAGGTTGTCCACCCCCAGGATATGGCACTGGGGCGATTCGCAGACCCGGATGACGTACTTGCCCCGGGGCTGGGTGGAGTACATGGTGTAAAAGCTGAGGACGCCATAGAGGTAAGGATAGGGGACATCCATGCCTTCGGACACCAGTTGCAGGGCTTCCAGCGGCAGCCAGTTGCCGCAGATACCTTGAACGGCGTGCAGAGAGGGCAGGAGTCCGCCCTTGGTGGCGCGGAAACGGCGGCAGGTCTCCTGGATGGCGGAAACTTGCTCCGGGCTTAGGGTGGCGCTGACGGGGCGTTTAATTTCCAGCATTATCGACCTACTAAAGAGGGTTTTCTTGTGAAATTTTTCTTATGACTGACTAACGCCTACTTTTAATCCCATTCCCCCTAACCTGTCAAGCACTTTTTTATTTTTTTATTCCCGGAGTCCCCGGTTTGCGTCACTTGTACGGTCCTGGGAGGGAGGAAAGGCAAGGGGAAGCCTTGGCAAATAGCCGGTGGTCAGGGGTCAGAGGCTAGAGGGTAAGGATAGAAGTCTGACAGGAAATTGGGCAGCATAGAGAACAATGATAACAATGAGAACAAAAGATAACGTAGAGTACGTAGAGAAAGAGGCTACGGTGTCATAACTAAATAAATTAACTATATAAATAGTTAATTTAATATTTTATTTATTGCATTTTAGTAAATAGATAATGTCTATTAAACCTACCAAAGCGCCACGAAGGGGAAAGAATTAGATTATGGTAATATATTTCATATCTTTTTCTATCAAAAGCCAAATATAAAAACTGCGGATACCAACAATCATATGGATAATTATAGCAGTTCAATGTATCGGGAGCTAATTTTTCCTTGACTTTTATAGCGGAGCCATATAAATAAAAAAATGCCGATGGAAGCGGATTCCATCGGCATCTTAAGGGGGGGCGCATGGAGCCAGTCTCGGTTGTCCAGCCGGTTGCCTGAGGGGTTCGAATCCCCTGCCCTCCACAGCCCAGCCCCTTATAACCATATTATATGACTAAAAAATAAAATCCAATAAAATAATCGATTTCTACAGAATAAATAAGGGTATGAAAATTGAATACAAAACAGTCTATCGCAAGGGTCAAGAGAATCAGAGAAAACTATTTGAGGATGCGTCATGAGTTCTTCGCTGATGTTTCCGACGATTTACTTTGGCACCGAAAGCGAAACGTAGGGTTTTTATCCATCCCTCGCTGCATAACCTTTATTTCAATGGTTATGGATGATCTCGCAAAAACGAAGATATCACCCACTTATCTGGCATTATGGTGCCACACTTTTGATGAATCATTGGTCATCATAAACGATCAGGAGGCTATGGCTTTTGAATCCGGTTTCAGTGGCACAAGGCCCGTAAATACCTGGAAAACGAGAATGAAGGAATTGGAAGATTTAGGGTTCATAAAAGCTGCTGCCGGTCGTTCAGGAACCTATAATTACGTTTTGATTTTAAATCCTTTCAAAGTCATCAGGAAACATCGGGAGGAAGGGAGTATCAAGATCGATGCTACCTATCGTGCTCTTTTCGATAGAGCATTAGAAGTTGGGGCTGGGGATGAGCTATAAATCAATATATTTTATTGGCTTCTATTTTATATTTCTTGGTCATTCTAATAAATAACTTGCAAAAGTAGCACTATTCGTGTATATATATTCATTATTATCTTGAATAATCAATATTAATTCGAGGGAAAGATTATAGCCACATAATCGAAGCATCAAAAAGGGGATAGGGCAATGGCTAAGCGGGACACCAGAAAGTATGATTTCAAGGTTGGGAATAAGATCGTCCACAGTGGCATTACAAATGACCTTGAGCGGCGCGAAGATGAACACAAACAACGCTGGCCTAAAGGGCATATCGTTCAGGTTGAAAGGGCGACAACCGAAGAAGCCGCCCGAGAATGGGAAAAAACCAAACAAAAAGCAATTACTCCGAAACGCACGAAATAGGCTTCACGGCGAATTAGTATAGTGAGTAATAGGCTACCTGGTTAGAGGGACACCAGGGGGCCTCCCACTTTATATGGCCTCCTTGAATACCCCGTGGCATTGAAGATGCGGCCTTTTGGATACTAATACTGACCCCTAACCCCTGCCTCATCCCCCCGTCAGTCGTTTCCCCAACACCTTCACCCACGCGCCGCCTTCCCGGAGCAGCATTTTTGCCAGGCGATAGAAGCGGCGGCGCTGCCAATAGTCCCGGAGCAGGCCCCGGAAGGGGAGGGGATGGAGGGAGTGGACGCGGGCCTGAGCCTGCCGCCGGAAGAGGTAATGGGCCCGGCGCATGTGTAGATGATCCGTGACCAGGCCCAGCCTTTTCAGGCCCAGGCTTTGCGCCAGGGCCAGGACGTTGTGCGCAGACGCGGCAGTGTTTTTGCTGGTCTCTTCCAGGACGATGAGGGCGGCCAGACGCTCCTTGGCTTCGGCCCCCCAATTCTCCTCCACCCATTTCAGGGACCACGCCGCCATGGCCCGGGCCTCGGAGACCGGCGCCCCCCGGTTTTGCCCGCCGCTCAGGAGAAATCGGGCCTCCGGGCAGTGCTCCCGCCACAGTTCCAGGGCATGCAGCAGCCGCAGCCGGGTGGGCCGGCCGGGATAACCGTCCGCACCCACCCGGCCCCCCAGGACGATAAGGGCTTCTAAGGGAGGATTGGCCATTTGCATATGCGCCGACTATAACTCGTTTACAAGTTGTACTTGGGAACGCAGATAGACGGCAAGCTAACCTTGCCCGGTACCGGCGTTCCCAAGCCAAGCTTGGGAACGAGCCATTCATGTTCCAGGGGAACACCCAAAATCATGAAAGGTATTGGTGGCACAGGCTTTCCAGCCTGTGCGAAAAATACTTTCAGAGCAGGGAATCATCGGCCCAACCCGCAACCCGCAACCCGCAACTCGTAACCCGCAACCCTCATTCCCCCTTCTTGCCCCGCTTCTTCCGCAAGGCCCGGGCTCCCTTTTTCCATTCCGCCTCATCCCGTCTTTTGCCCTTCTCCGGTTTGCCGCTGAGCATCTGGGGTAAATCCAGGACGAACGTGCCGGGGGTGGGGGGAGTCTTGGGTTTGGCCGCGGCCTTGGACACCGGCATTTCTTTGGGCGGCCCGGGCAGGGTCAGGAATTCCCGGGGAACGGGCGCGGCGGTAAGAAAGAGTTCCTCGCCGTAGGCCTGGAAATCAAGGCCCTTCCTGCCCGCGGCCTGGGCCGCCACCGTCACCGTCACCGGGTCGTTGGCCCGGCGCTTGCCCAGACGCCGGGCGATTTCCGGGGTCCGGGTGAGTATGAGGTCCCGGCCCGGCGGCGGCTTGAGACCTTGTTCCCAGACCTGGTTGTGGATCTTTGGAGAAATGGCCAGATACAATGAGGAAGGGAGAGGCCCTTCCGGTTCCCGGCGCAGTTCCGGGGCCGGCGGGTTGAGGCTGCGGACCCGCTCCCCCGTTATCTCAATAGCGGGCGGTGAAGTCAGGCCCGCCAGGCGCTCCAGGTCTTCCCGCCGCGCCCGGGTGTATCCCGGTTCTTCGTGGAGGGCCTGGAGCAGCAATTTGATCTGCACCCAACCCCCAGCCTCAAGCACCAGGCCAAATTCGTCGGGGCGGCGGCCCAGCATATAGGCCAACATTCGGGCAAGAGTCTCTAATTCCCGGGGCAGGCGGGACATGATGCCCTCCGCAAATGAGAAGTAATCAGTAATCAGTGATCAGTGATTCAGGATAGGTTTTTTACTGGTTACTGATCACTGATTACTGATCACTTCCTATTAGCAGACTATCATTGACAAGGCAATTAAACATGATAATATTAAAAGGTTAAGGGAATCATGGGCCACTCTCTTTTTCTGGAACATCATAAGGAGCTGCTCCGGGAGGCGACGGTCATCGCTGAGGAGATGACCTCCGACTTCTTTAAGCTCACGCCCAATTGCTGGCGCCGGGCCCGCTACGATATCCTTACTCTGGAAGAACTGGAGCAGGAGGAGATCTCTTCCCACGCCCTGGCCCTGGTGGCCAAATACCGCGGCCGCCACCGGGACCGGGTCTTGCAGTCCGCGGTCTTCGATTTTTACCGGATCTGCCTCCAGGACCACAATATCCTGAAAGCCCTGGACTCCTGCCCGGACCTCGGCCTGCTGCCGCTACTGCTCTATATTATAACCCACGAATTGGTGCACGTCGTGCGCTTCAGTCGGTTCCAGGCCCTGTTCGAGGCCCCGGAGGAGCAGAAAGACGAGGAAGAGAGACGGGTCCACCTGTTGACCCAAAAAATTTTGAAACCCTTAAAATCCCCGGAATTACCCCGGGTGATGCGTTATTACGAAGAGAACCGGCAAGGAGGTTGGCAGTATGCCCATCTATGAGTATCAATGCGCCGCGTGCGGGCAGGTGATGGAGAAATGGCAGAAGTTCTCCGAAGCGCCCCTGACGGTGTGCCCCCAATGCGGCGGCAGTCTCGAAAAAATCATCAGCGCCTGCTCTTTCCATCTCAAGGGCAGCGGCTGGTACGTCAGTGATTACGCGGGAAAAAATCCCAGCGCCGGCAAGTCCGAAGCACCCAAGGAGACCACCGACTCCGGTCCGGCCAAGGAAAGCGCCAAGACCGAGACCGCTCCTCCCCCCAAATTCAAGTGAAAGACCTGCTGAGACTCCCCGGGTGGGAGAGAAAGGATTTCTAAGTTGGCGGAAATTAAAAGCGCCCTGGAACTGGCTCTGGAAAAGGCGGAGCGATACGGCCGGGCTACCAAAGAGGAAATGACCCGGGAGCAATACCGGGACCAGGGGCGCCAACTGGCGGTTAATTTTCTTAAAGACGGCGGTGACCTGGAGGCTGAAATCTCCGGCCTCCCGGCCGCGGCTCAAGGCGAAGCCCGCGTTGCCGTCAAGGAAGTGTTGCTCCGGAACATCATTTTGCCCCGGAACGGGGAACTGGAAGACCGCATGGCCCATGCCCTGGAGGGCCTGATGCTGGTTGCCCGGGATAAGAAGGCCATGGCCCGGCAAAAGGCGGAGTTGGAGAACCTGCTGCAAAACTTCCTCCAGGTTAGAAACAGCGCCTTGCAGCAGCTGAAAGCGCGCTTCGGCGCGGGCATCGGCCAGATGCAGCGGGCTCTCGAGGCCCAGATGCGCCAGAAAGTGAAACTGGAAGTGGAACACCTGCCCCAGTTCCAGGAGGAATGGCGGCGGTTCCAGGGGCAGTTGCTGGATCAGTTCGATCCCATGTTGGAGGCCTGCAAGGAGAGGATGCTGGCTCTTTAAGACGGTTTTCAGTTTTCTGTTTTCGGTTTTCTGTTAAAAGAGGCGACCCTGCGGGTCGCCTTTTTTGGGGGTAAGGGGCCAGGGATCAGGGGTCAGTAGAAAAGATAAGAAATTAACAGGCTATTTTTTTACAAGCCTTTTGCAAAAATCATTTCTCTGTGTGTCATTTCTCTGCGCTCTCTGCGTCTCTGCGGTGAATCCTTTGTTTTTACCGCAGAGGCGCAGAGCACGCAGAGGAAATTATGTCAATTAAGCATTTTACAAAAGGCTCTTTTTACGAAAACGCAAAACGATCATTTCAACCGGCATAATCTCCTAAAATTCCCCCCCAAAATGTCCCGAACCTCGCCCTCCGGCAGGCCGAGGCCCATGATCTTCGCCAGCTCCGCAGCCGGGCGGCTGAAGGGGTAGTCGCTGCCGAACATCAGGCGGGAACTGCCGTAGCGGTTTAGGTAATCCTTGATTTCCGGCAGCCCGGCCACGGCCATGTCCGCCCAGATTTGTTCCCGCCCCCAGACCCCGGCCGCGTCCAGGGCCCGGTAGCCGCCGCTCAAGGCCCCCAGGTGGGGGATGACCACCGGCAGGTCCGGGGCCAGTTTATCCAGGAAGAACAACGTGTTCTCCAAAGACTCCTCCAGGAGGATGGGCAGCCCCCGTTCCCGCACCTTCTCCAGGAACTCCCGGCAGCGGGGCGAGCTATAGTCATACTCCGGCTCATCCGGGTGGCGGTGCCACTTGATGACTATATACTCCGGCCCCAGATCCTCCCAGGCAAAGTCGTTCCACACGAAAAAATAGGGAAAAATCCGGATTTCCGGGTCTTTGAGGTCCAGCAGATACCGGTGCGCCCGGCCGCGGCACTCCCGCCAGGCCGGGGAGTCGGTAAAGGCCGGGTTATAGCGGTCGTAAACGTCCTCCACCGGGGGGATGGCCCCCGCGCCGGTGATACCCGCGGCCCGGAGCAGAATCCGGATATCCTCCCAGCGCCAGTTGACGTTCTGGACGCCGGTGTGGAGATGGCAGTCGATGATCATGAAAGGCATGATACCTTAAGCCACGGCTTCATGGAAGCGGGCTTTTTCCTGCTCCACCTCCCGGGGCCGGGTGAGCATGGAGAGAAAGTAAAGTCCCGCCACTATTAGGAGCAGGGCTTTGATGCCGATCACAAAGGTGACGGATTGCAGGAGCGCGCCCACCAGGGCGCCTATAAGATTGGCTCCCAAGGCCTTGTCTTTGCCGGTCACCGCCGCGAAGGAGCGGATGAAGACAACACCGCTGAAGAGCATCGGCAAGGTGGTGAGGCCGCCGACGACGACCACTTTGCTGGCGTAAGGCAGAAACGCGAACCGGGAGAGGTCCAGAAAATAGAGGAGCAGGCAGATGACGCACAGGGCTGCATACACCAGACCCAGGGGAATCCGGGGCATTTTATAAGAGATGAGGTTGGCCAGCAGGATCATGGCCAGGACCCCGGAAATGATCACCGCATTGACATCCCAGGTATTCCCGAAAACCACCGCCGCCTTGCTGATGTTTTGCACTTCGAGCAGCAGAAAGGCCGCGCCCAGAAAGAAGAAATGCCAGTTTGACCGGTTCCAGTTTTTGACCAGCCCCCCCAGCTTCAGCTTCCATCGGCAGCGCAGAAAGAGCAAGACCATCAGCCCCGCCAGCAGATAATAGAGCAGGGGAATATCAGGGGTCATCAGGTAGATATAAGGCCAATCATCGGTGGCCACCTTGGTGGTATAGCTGAGGGGCACCGGGTAGTTGGTTTGCCAATGACTGATGACGGCTTTCAAGGCGGGGTCTTGGGCGATCTGTCTCTGGGCGGCGGCCAGATTCCCCACCACAAACATGGTGCCTCCCCAGCCGTAATTTGTAGAGGGTATCCGAAAAGTCAAAGGCTCGGCCCCGAAGACTTCCTTCAGGACCCGGCCCATACGGTCGGCGATAAAAGGTTTTTGGGCCTCGAAACTCAACACCATGATGCCGTTGTCTTTAAGGAGGGTCTTGGCCCGGCTGATGCTCTCCCGGGTATAGACATAATGATCCAGCCTGGCGTTGGTCATGGCAGTGGTGGTGTGGGAGTCCAACAGGCTGAAGGAAATGACGTCATATTTTTCCGTGGCGGTGGCAAAGAAGGAACGGGCGTCGTCGTTGATCATTTTTACGGCGTTGGAGGAATAAGGTTTTTCCGGGTGATAACGCTGACCCAGGTCGATGATCGCGGGGTCGATTTCCACGGCCTGGATCTCTTTAACCCCGTGCCGCAGCCCACCGGAAGCGTCATTGCCGGAACCTGCCCCGACGATCAGCATTTTTTGGGGATGGGGATGGAGCAGCAAGGGAATATCGTATTGACTGTAACCGTTCATCTCCTGGGAAAAGTGTTGGGGATTCGCCTGGACATGGGAAGGGCTGAGATCGAGCATGGCCTGGTACCCGGTATTATTTACGGTCACCAAGTATTTGCCCACCTCCCCTTTTTCCGGGAACAATTCAGCCACTACCAGCTTTTGGTAGGGGGACCATACCACTTCCCGGGCTCCCCATTCCTGCCCGGCAAACCAGGCCAGAATAACGATTCCTACTAACATCGCCAGGCTTGCCAGGCGTTGCCGGCTAACCCTGGGGAGAAAAAAAAGGGTTAATGCCCCAAAGACTAGGAACCAAATCACCGGCGGTTGATAGGAAAAGCTCAGGAGCACGAAAAGCCAGGTGCCCACGAGACTCCCCGCCACGTTGACCGAATAGGCCCAGATGGTGTGGGGGTGGTCGTCCATCAGCCGCCCCAGCAGGCGGCCGATGGGAATAAAGAGGTCCAGTATCAGCACCATCAGGAAATAAGTCAGGCCCAACCCTAAAATAAATAAATAAACAGCATATGCTTTGTCTTCAACGATGCCTTTGCCCCAGATCTCCACGTCTCCCAAGAGGCTCAGCATGGCGCTGATCTTTCCCAAACCGTATTTGGTGGCAGGGATGGCCAGAAGGAGAACCAGGACCAGCAATGGCAATAGTGTTTGGCTCAATTTAATGGGCTGGCGGGAGGTAAAACAACCCAAACCCAATCCCAGAAAACAGACCACCAGGATGGTGTTCTGCAAGTAGGCGAAGATGCGTACCTCGGTGCCGATCCAGCGGATCAACAACATCTCCAGAAAAAGCCCCAAGACGCTGATCAAGAAAATGGCCCAGGTCTTGTTTGCCGGGCCTAGATCATCGGACTGGTCCACTGGCGAGCCGGAAAATTGCATTTTCTCTCCTTGGAAACGATAATGGCAAGGGCTGGTTCGGTATTACGGGCAATCTTTCCCCAGACGGACTGGAAAAAAGATTGTTATGGTGTCAATCGGCTACAATTTCAAAAAAAATAAAAAAAGGTTCACGCGGGGGGCGCCGCGTGAACCTGAAATCTATCGGGGTTTTGATAAAGATTGGGTCCGGAGAACCGGAGGAGCGTGCATCAACCGGTCTGCCTGCCTGACAGGCGCAACCGTTTTCACAATTTCAGCAAGTCAGATGCAGCGCCGCAGCCCAGCTACGCCCTTCGGGCATTTGGTTGATGGCCAGGCAGGCCTCCCGGGTGGGTCTGGCCACCAGTTCGATCCCTTGATCCCGGAGGTAGGCGGCCAGCTCCCGGTCCACTTCCATCCGGCCGTACGCGCCCTGGCCCACCACCAGGACCTGGAGGGCCGCGGACAGGGCCTCAAAAACATCGGGGATTTGCAGGAGATGACCCTCCGCCCGCCACCAATCGCTTTTGATGTGCCCCGGCCAGATCAGCAGGTCCTGGCGGTAGGTGCGGCCGTCGATGACGATCTGCCCGAAGTCGTAGCTGTCGATGCGCATCGTTCTCCTTAGCGCCTGCCTCCGGGCCGGTAAGGATCGAAGTAAGGCGGGGTGAACCAGTATTCCAGGTTCGGGTCATGACCATACCATTCCGGGGGCACCGGATAATAATATTTTAGCCACACGGGATTGGCAGCCAGGACCACTTCTTTGGCCTTGATGGCGACAAAGCTGTTCTTGCGGCCGATAACCTCCCCCGCCACCTTTACCGTGCTTTTGGGCTGGTAGGTGCTGGGGCTGAGCCATTCGTCGCTTTCCACCACAAAGGTGCCGCCGGAGGGCACCGGTTTATATTCGTAAAGTTTATCAAGCTCCCGTTGGCTGACCGTCATCAGGCTTCCCTTGCCCAAGGGCTGAATCTGCATGACCTCTCCGCCCAGGATCACCATCCGGCCCTGGTACTGCTCGGGATTGGCGTTGAGCGCGGCGAAGTCCACCGGCGCTCCGGCCTGTTGTTGGACCGCGGGGGAAATGCCGGCGCAGCCGGTCAGCAAGCCCAGCATCAGCATCAAAAACCATTTGGATTGCATCGATATTCTCCTTTGCCCCGCTCCAGGCCATTTCTCGTCACTTTTATTTGACCGTGGGGCATCACTTAAAACTCGTTTGGTACTTAGAGTCGTGCCGGGGTATTTTGTGTTAGGAAAAGCATTATTCCCGGCGATTTTTTTAAATATTATATCAAAGCAAACCCATTGCCGATAGGGGGCCGAGGTTGTTCCCGGCTTCTCTTCCAGCGACCTGTTATGAGAAGTTGTCAGTGGCCAGTGGTCAGTGGCCAGTAAAAACTAAGTTATCCCAAGAAGTTACTCCCTCTACCCCCGCCCTAATCATTGCCCACAAGTTTATATATCGTGGATATGTCAAGTAATTTCCCCTCTCCCCCCGGAGGGGGGAGAGGGCAGGGTGAGGGGGGCGCGAGGCCCGCAAATTCTCTGTCCCAGTAATTATCCAGTTTCCTCTCTCATTTGTGGGTAATGATCAGTCCCCGCCCAGGGAGTCCTCTTTCAGCTCTGCTCCGCCAATTGGCGCGGTGAGGGGGGCCAGGCTTTTCATGTTTAACGCCTGCGCCGCAGGCCCATGAGGAACTGTTCCAAAAGATAATAACTCGGGAACCGGGGGCAAGGGGGCCGTGCAGTTTGCCGGAGCCCCGGTTTATGCTACATTGTGGCCATGGAGAAAAAGAAACGCCGGGACGAAAAGATTAGGGTGCGCCTGGAAAAGGTGGCCGTGGTCCTCTTTCGCCCCCGGCTGCCGGAGAACATCGGCGCCGCGGTCCGGGCCATGTGCAACATGGGCCTGAAGCGCCTGGTGGTAGTCGCGCCCGAGGACCTGGATAGACAGCGCATGGCCATGATGGCCACCGGCCCCGGGGAAGCCCTCCTGGAGCGCATGGAGGTCCATGACGAACTGGCTCCGGCCCTGGCCCCGTTCCAATATATCGTGGGCACCACCGCCCGCCTGGGCGGGGTGCGCCTGGAATACGCCACCCCCAGGGAGATGGCGGCCCGGGTCGTGGAGATCTCCCAGCACAACGAGGTGGCCCTGCTCTTCGGCCCGGAGAACTTCGGCCTCACCAACGAGGAGCTGCCTTTCTGCCACGCCCTGGTGCACATTCCCACCGGGGACTGCTCTTCTCTCAACCTGGCCCAAGCGGTAATGGTCCTGGCCTACGAGATCTTCACTGCGGCCAGCGATAAAACCCGGTTCGTCCCCCGCCTGGCCAACTCCCGGGAACTGGAATCCATGTACGCCATGCTCCAGGAGACCCTGGTAAAGATCAACTTCATCTCCCACCAGAACCCCGAACACTGGATGTTCAACGTGCGCCGGCTTTTCTCCCGCCACGGCCTGAGGGCCCGGGAGGCCCAGGTCATCAAAGGCATCTGTAGGCAGATAGATTGGTACGTGGGGAAGAGGCTGGAGGGGAAAAAAGGTGATTAATGCATTTACAGGTAATTATTCTTGCTTTTGTTCCTGTTCTTCTTTAACCTTCCCAATTGGAATGCCGTGATAAAGTCTTTCAGATATTGATTTTAATTCTTTTTGATCTAAATGCTTAATTACAAATAATTGTTCAACTGGTAATAAATCTATTACCAAATTTTCCTTAGGACACTTTAAATAAAAAGAATTCTGAATTTCCGAAAAAATATCAAATGCTTCATTTATATTCCGTTGATAAACTGCATTATAACGGGCAATTTCCCTTGAAAAATCATTTTCAAATGATGAAATCGTCGCAATCCAATCAGAAATTTTTTTTGCCACATCCTCACTTATAGCGACAATATAGTCTATTTTAAGTAAGAAGGCTGCTCCTAAAATATTTCTATATAATACACTGTATCTAATGAGAATATCGAATGCCGTTTCAAGAACTGAACAAGGACCTTCTGTTCCAATGTTTAAAGCTTTAATTGCTTCAAATAAATGGTCACGAAGGATAACGCTATATTTAATTTCTTCTCCTTGCCCAACTACACTAAAACGCTTTGAGCTAATCCTTTCTTTTCTTTTGGTGATTTTATTGCCTATAAAAAAGCAGAAAGTGTCTACTAATACCGCTGAACCATTGCCAATATTTTTTAATTTTACATGCAATGAAAAATCTAGAGCAGCACTAAGCTTCCCTTTTTTTGTTGGATCATAAACTAGTTTGGGACTATTTATCGTTCCTTTATCAATTTCAATATAGGGTAATGGTTGTATCTGAAGCTGCCGTTGGTTCTGAAGTTCCTTAATTTGTCGGTTTGTATATATTACATAAAAGGGAGTTAATATTAATATTCCAACTGTGGAAATACCTGAAAGAAATGATGCAAAATCATTAGCTGATTTTGATGGATACCTGAAGAAGATTATTGTTAATGCAATTAGTAGAATTAAGATAAATAGTGGAATAATATTTTCTAGTTTAAATAGATTTTTCAATTTTAACCTCTATGATAAATCTATTTAATATTACTATATTATCAAACTTCAAAGTATATTTCCTTTACCTAGACCGCCTCCAATTCCTCCCTGGCCTCCAGGATATCCTTGATTTCACCGGCGGTCAGCTCCGGATTCTGCAAAGCCAGCAGACCGATGCGGAGGGCGTGCCGCAGGCTGCCGGAAAAATCCCGGTCTTCCTTCCGGGACAGGAGATCAATCTGGGCCGCCAGATCGTCATTCAACAAAATGGTTTTTCTAACCATTGTCGCCTCTGATTATTACTGATTTAGATGTTTTTATATGTTTTTATCTTATTTTAACATATTAATACATATTTAAAGAATAATCCAAGACTTTTTGAGGGGACAAGCTTTGCAAAAACAATTCGCAATAAAAAGGCGACAAGTCGTAGGGGCGAACCTTGTGTTCGCCCAATGCATTCGGGGCGAACACAAGGTTCGCCCCTACAACAAATTGTCGTTTGATTACGAAAAGGTATAATTACCCGTCTAACAGGGTGTTGAAAAACTATCAATCGCGATTGGTTATCAATGGTGCTATACTGCCGGACATCAAGCCGGAGGTCGATGTCCATGCGCGGAACCGATAAACATCAAGATGGCATGTTCAG
>QZIZ01000042.1 GCA_003599195.1 Deltaproteobacteria bacterium
GTACCGGCCAGGGCTTCGGGGAAAAGCGAACAATGGGGACCGCCGCCGATCACGGGAATGGCGCAACGCTGCTGCAAAGCCCGGGCCGCGGCCACCGCAAACTCCCATTGGTTGGAATAGACGGAAATGCCCCCCAGGATATAGTTTTCCGCCGCGGCTCTTTCAAGCCACTGTCCGGAATGGTAAGAGCCGGAATCGAGCACCATAATATCCGGGGTGAACCCCGCGGCGCGCAGCGTCCCGGCCAGGGAGGCCAGTCCGTGATTGACGTAAACCGCGGTATCCGGCATCTCCACGTTCATTTGCAGCAACAGTACCTTGGCCGTCATCACACCTGCCTTCCTGGCATCAGGCTGTACAGCAGGTGCCACAAGCACCGCAGGGAAGGGCACACCGCCAGGGCGCGCCAGAACATCCGCCGTGCTTCGGCCTTCTCACCGGCAAGGAAAAGATTGCGTCCCTGGGTCAGATAAAATGTCCTTTCCACCCGGCGACGGTGCCGCGGGGTGTTTAGATCGTGGATAATACGCTCCTGGGGGATTAATTCCCCTTGACGGCGCCGCCGCGCCATTTCGCGCACCACCATGCCCATGAAGATCTGTTCGCGAGATTTCGCTACAGAGATACTTGCCGGATTGATGCGGTATCGATAGAGGGGCAGGTTGAGGTTGGCGATAACATGGCGTTCCGAAATGCGGAGGAAGAACTCGTAATCTTGAGCGTAGCGATATTCCTCATTGTACATGCTCTTATCAAAGATATCAGAACGGAACATCACCGACCCGTGGACGAATTGATTGGTCCGGCGCAGTAGCCGCCTGAGGGTGTTGGGCCGCGTCTTGACCTGGTGGTGGAGCAATATTTTCCCGGCCTCGTCAATGAGCAGGCACCCGGTACCCAGCAGCATCACCTCGGGGTGGCAAGTGAGGAATGAAACTTGTCGTTCCAGGCGATCCGGTTCCGAAAGATCATCTGCGTCTTGCCGGGCGATAAACGTGCCTTGTGCCTGGTGGATGAGCCGGTTAAGGGTTTTGGTGAGGCCGGCGTTTTCCTGGCGGAGAAGCCGGATACGCCCATCGCGCCGGGCCACGGCGTCGAGAGCGGCAGCCGTCTCCGGCCCCGAACCGTCATCCATAATCAGGAGTTCAAAGTTGTCGTAAGTCTGGCGAAGAATGCTCTCCACCGCCAGGTCGAGATATTCCCGGCGGTCGTTACAGACCGGCATGATCACCGAAACCAGGGGCCGGGAATTCATGGGGCTTCCTTCGGCACGGCTTCCAGGCGGTACTCCCCCCAGCAGGCCTCGATGAAATGTACCTGCCAGCCCGCAGCGGCAAGTTCTCCGAGGAGCTCTTCCTGCCGGTGCTCGATTAAATGCGTCGGATCCAACCGGATATCCAGGCCGAGCTCCCGGGCGTAGGGAACCAGCCAGTGCCGCTCGTATTGGGGCACGCGCAGCAACAGCAGCTTCGGCTTAAGACGCGTCCGCAAGTCCCGCAGGAACTCTTCCCGGCCATCAAGGTGCTCCAGCACATTGGAAAGGATGATCACGTCCGCGGGCGGCAGCTCAGCCGTTAGCGCATCAGCGCAGACAAACTCCGCGCCCGCGCCTGCACACCGCGCCCGCGCCTGCATAATGCTTTGGGAGTCCTTATCGATACCGATGACCCTGGCCCCGGTCAGTCGGGCAATGTCCGCGGCCACCGCGCCATTGCCGCAGCCGATATCCAGCACGGTCTGTCCCCGGGAAATGCGCTGCACGAAAAAGTCGTGATAATCGGTGAGCCGGTGCTTCGGATGCAGGCCGTCCGGCGCATCCCACAGGGCCAGATAATCCACCGAAGCCTCCAGGGTCCTGATCCTCCGCAGCAGGAAGCGCAGTACGGCCCGGCGCCCCGCGGCGAAAGAAGCCAGCACGAAGGGAAGCTCTTTGAGAAACCGCTTTCTCCCTAACCGCGGTAACGGGTTCATCGGCACATCCCTGCGAATATCTTCTCGTGGCGGGCTTTCCAAATCCGAACATCAAACTTTTCGAGACAACGCCCCCGGGCCGCGGCTGACAATTTGTCCCGTTGCCGCACTGCTTCCAGCATCGCCGCGGCATAATCCTCCGGCTCAGGATAGAGGAACCTTTCCCAGCTTTGCTCCACTGCCACGGCAATGCCCGCCTCACCCGTCAGCTCCGGAGTGCCGCCGCAGGACAGGTGCACTACCGGCAGGCCGCAGGACATCGCCTCCAAGACGGCGCTGGGACAATTGTCATTGAACTGGGTGTTCAAGTAGATGTCTCCCTGCCGGTACAGCGCGGGGGCCTGTTCATAGAGGTATGGTCCGAGGCAACTTACCCCAGGGCCTGTCCTGGCAATCACTGCCACCAGGGCTGGAGCAAGGAATCCGGCTATGATCAGCCGCGATCCAGGCAGTTGGGCCCGTACCTGGGTGAAGGCTTCGAGCATGAAGGCCAGGCGTGTTGCTTTGCCTTCGTGGTAGAAATTGCCGGTCGCCAGAAAGACAGGGGCAGCCGGATCAAAGGCGCGCTTTGACTCCGAAGTAAAAAACGCGGTATCCACCGGATTATGTAAGATCTCATGGGGACAGAGAGGTTCTCCCAGGAAATGCCGGGCCGCTTCTTCGCAAAAGAAGCTTTGATAGAAGATATAGTCCGCGGCCCGGTAATAACCGGCCAAATGTCGTTCGTTGGCCGCTGCGTAGTCCTGGCCGTACCAGCCGGGATAATAAACCCCGTTCTGGTTCAGCACCAGCTTTACGCCCCGCTTTTTGTCCCGCAAGCAGTAGCTCAACGGGATGTTGCCGCTGCAGACATACAATATGCCGTTACGGAGGGACGAGGGGACAAAGAGGTCCGCCAGCTTCCTGGCTTTCATGAACGCCGCGGTGGTCCGGCCCCGGCGAATGAAACCGAAAAACGGGACCGACCCCCTGATTCGGAAGCGCGCGGCATCCTTCAGGGTTGCCAGGGTGGAATAACCGAGGCGATCCATAACGCGCCGCAAACTCTCCCGGCTGATATTCAAGCCCACCATGCTCCGTATTTGCCAACTTAGTCCAATACGGGTTTTTCAACTGCCTATCAGGTTATCGGTAATTTAAACCCCAACTCGTTGTCCACCCTGAATATTTTACTTATTAACACGATCCCCCATAAAAAAAGGACAGTTGCATGAATGTCTGGTTCCTGTAACCCCTCGGATATTTTTCCCCCATAATAATAATTATTGGCATTTCTTTCATAAAATGAGAACCCTCCGTGTTGTAGCCAGTAGTGGTTTCTATAAATATCCAATTGGTCCCGACAGTATTTTCTAACTTCATAAATTCTATAGTTTGTTTTATTGGAACAATTATAAAGGACACAGATAATATTAAAATTATTGCAGGCATCTCCTTTGTTAATAGTAGATAGGCACATATCTATGAGTTTTTCTGGGTGGCTGAAATCATTTCTTTCCGCTGCTCCATAAGCTATCATCATTTTCATAGCGGCATTGATCCTGTGAGTCATACTGATAATTTCTCCAGGGGCGTACCATGAGCCGTCGTTCTGGCGGTAATGATTTGCGACTTCAAAAACATAATCAATCAATTTATCAGTTTCTTTTTCATGGATTTTGAAAAGAATCCGGTTGTTATGGAGGAAAAATACCAGGTGGCTGACGTGGCTTGCCGCGCCCCAGGGGTTTGTCCAATCGAGAGAATTTACATACTTCCTGATAGCTGGTGGTGAATATGGTATATGCCGATAGAGATATTTTGGCTTTCTGCCTAAAGAGCGAAGTGCTGCAAATGCCTGCCTTGTTTCCGCGCGCCTGGTCTGTTCATTAAAAAAGTTGCTGAAATCCATTGTTCTTAAAGCATATTTCCATCTATAGAAACGAGATGCTTTCGCGATTAAGGGGTCAGATATATAACCTTCAGCATCTTGAAAAGAAACGATAAATTTGAAAATGTCTTCCCTTTTTTGGTCCGTGAGCGTGTCGAGCATATATAATATCTTTGCTGCGAAAACAGAATTGCCCAGTCCCCAGTGTGTTTTCGAAGAAAAATAGTCGCCAGTCAAGGAATAACAATAATATCCCGGGACGTAATCGTCAGACATTTTTTGTAGAAAATTATCTATATTTTTTCTTAGTGATTCTATCCAGTTAGCCTGGCTGATTTCCATTTTCGTTAATCTTTCTTAGTTTATTCTTTATTCTTGTTCCCTTTTCCCAGAAATGAGCACGCGCAGTTAGTCCATAATACCGCATATTCGACCAGCACTTGCGAGTATATTTCCCTTCACGGTATTCAGAGTATATCCGATTGCAGAAATTATAGTAATTAGCGCCTATTTCATCTATAGTAGGGACCTTTATGCTAGACCGATAGTAATTAAGATTATTTGAAACCTTATTAATTGCATCTAATACATCTCTTGTATCATTAAACAAGAGTCCCCCTGTACCCAATAGTTCCGGCTGACTGCTATTATTTCTGGCAACCGCCGGTAACCCGCAGTGAAGAGCTTCCATTAAAATATTGGAACAAGTTTCCACCTTACTGGCAAAGACGAACATGTCATGGTCGCGGAATGTCTCAGCCAGCTTATCAGATTGCAGTATGGGCAACTGGTTTATGTTCTTGAAAATTATGGGAGATCGGCCGATAAAAGTCATTTCAAAGCGGGCAAAATCAAGATTGTCATCCAGATATTGATACGTGTCGAATCCCTTTTTGTAATTGTCAGACCAGCTTGCGGCAACGATTTTTGTTTTTCCAACAACCTTATTCTTCGAGGGATCAGGGCGATAAAAAAATCCTGGGTCTGGAGCGTTGCCTATAATTGTCTCATAGCCATTGGGAATCATCCCTAACTTATGGCACTGTTCCATGCTCCATTTAGACTGAAAGATAGTCCCGTCTGCTACGTGCCGGTTAAAAATAAAGTTCATTTTATCTACTGCAACATCTTGATCCCGGTAAAGAAATATCGGCCCATTCATTCGATTGACAATTAGCGTGTTGGTGTTCTTTTTGAGCTTATGCACCGTGCCGAATAGATCCTCATTATTAAAAGGATAGCTTATGAATATTCCGACATCCGCTTTAAAGGGATCTTCTTCATAACAACCCTTGCTAACGAACCAATTTCTGAGTGCATGCAAAAACTGGTTAGCGCCGCCCCAGGCAGTATTCCGGAATTTATAAAGAATGGTTATTTTCATTTGCTGATAATATTCCTATACAATTCAAGGTATTGGCCGGCTATGGCATTGATGTCATAATGGGGGAGAAGTGGCTGGGCCGCCTCCACAAGCTTCAGCCGGTATGCGGGTTCTGCCAGGGTCAGTAGACCCTGGACGATTTCTTCGTCATTTTCCGGGTTAACCAGCCAGGCGTTTTCTTGGTGCCTGAATATATCTTTCCCGCCCCCGAAGATACTCCCAAGTACTGCGTCCCGATATAAAATGGCCTCGAGATACACCAGGCCAAACGGTTCGAAAAACGCAGTATTGCAATAAACGTCGGCCAGGTTGAACCATGCCTTCTTCTCCACCCCGGTTACGAAACCGATAAAATGCACCTTGTCCTCAATATGCAGGGCTCTGACCAGCTTTTTGATCGGTTCGGTCTCCAGGCCGTGGGCCCCAATAAAGAGAAGCAGGTTGGGATTCACCTGGAGCGCCGCAGCAAAGGATCTTACCAGGGGTTCATGTCCCTTGATCTTCCGCATTCCCGCCAGCGTCAGATAGACGGTATGTGTCTCGGTAATGCCATACTGCCAGCGCAATTCCTGCACCAGGCCGCCTACTTCAGCATCGGCGACACTTCCATTCAGTTCGATGCCGTTGGGGATAATATGAATGCGGGTTGGAGGGGCTCCGGCATTCTTGGCAAACCGAGCCATATCTGTACTGATGGTCGTTATCCCCGCCGAACCTTTCAACGCTGCTCTCGTCAACCCCGCTATGGTCTTCTTTAACCGGTTGCCGTAACCGAACCGCGGATCCATGGCGATGTCTTCGCCATGGCAGGTCACCAGATAAGGAATGCCCGTCATGAATCGCGTCCCCAAGCAGCAAACTCCTTCCGGCAGGGTCGTAAAAGCATGAAGGAGGTCAAGGGAGCGATCTTTCCCAATGGCGGCAAGTTGGGGGATAAATGCCAACATCCCCTTAATCGACCAAAGTGAGCGGTGATACTCAATGACTTTAATATTCTCGAAATCGGCGTATTCTTGGTCCGAGATGGAGGCAGGCACAATGGCATAGATTTCCCCGACGGTTCTGCGCAGAGAACTACGGTCCATTGCCTTCAAAAGCCAGTAGAGGAGAAATTGGATACCGCCCACCGTGGGCAGGTAGGTCGAGGACAGAATGCCGATGTTCATGCCGGAGTCTTATCTTGGCATGACAGTCTTAGCGTCTCGTCCAGCCAGCTGGCGCCATGGAGTTTTAATTCCCGATCATGGATGTTAAGGGCCATTTCCCGGTCCTGGACAAACTCAATATCTTCCATGGGTTCCTCGCTGTCCGCCATGTACCGGCCTGCGATAACCGTGCGGATACCGTGTCTCTTTAAGGCCCGGTAAGTCGCTTGACACCAAATATTTCCGGGAGGCACGAACACGGTGACCGGCTCCTCAAAGAACTGTTGCAGGATATCCTGGGACCGGCTCACATGTTCTTCATGGATGGAATTCTCCAGGAAAGGATAAAACTCCCGCCAGAACCTCTGGTTAGACCCGAAAAAACGAGGTTGGTGTTTGCCCAGCACGCAATGGGTCAGTCCATGGTTGGCAATCTTAATCTTTCCCTCCTGTAGACGTTTTTTTAGCCACAAGGCCTCATCCGGAAACCTTTCGGGGAAAGGGATGAGTCGTGAATCTCTCTCGACCCAGCAGGCGGTTATCGCCACCAGGGGCTTGACGCCATATTTTTCCAAAACCGCCATAATATCTTCCCATTCCGAGGGCTCGAGTTCGTCGTACACTGCCCATCCTCCCCAAAGGCGACTGGTCTTCAGGGGGCCGATGTTGAGAACCCCGGGGAGTCGGATGGTCTTGCCCAATATGACGGCATGGAAGCGAACCCGGTGTTCATACCACTTGGCGGAAGCCCCGATATCATCTATCCTCAGAGTTACCATGCTTGGTGGTCTACTTTCTTACTGTTATGCAAAGGCCGCTGTAGCAATCATCTTCCAACTCATCCCACCGGAAGAGTCGTGCGCCAAGCCTGAAGCAGACTATTCCCAAGGTCAAAAGGACCTTTTTGAGAAAGGCTGTATTGAGGCGCAGGATTTTCCGCCGGGAAATATCCCAGCAGACGGTGTAGCCATTGCCGATCTTAACCACTGAAACCTCGGAGACTTGCTGATCGCCAAGGATTTCCCTCATATAATTCAGGGTCGGTCTGATCCGGTCCCCATGCTCTGCGTACAAAAACGGCACGCTAAAAAAACAGTATCCCCCTTTCTTCAACACCCTTAATACTTCCCCGATTGCCCGGCCAAAGTCGCCGGCCCGGATATATTCAAGGACTTCCACCGCCAGTACGCTATCGAATGATTCGGCTTCGAAGGGCAAGGCGGTGATGTCGCCGTAAGTCACGCCGTGGGCCGCGTCCGGAACGAGGTCCACCGCCGTAATCCGTCCGGAAAACAGAGCATCATAGCGCCGGTTCTTGGAGCCGACATCGAGGATTTCCCCGGAGATAAGTGTCGCATACTGCCGGAGGCGCTGCTCCACAGTTATCCGATGATATGACTTGTGGCAATACTCGAAGAAAGTCATATTTTTTATTACAATAATATTCTCAAAAATCTATTTACCAAAATTAAACAAATTCCAATTCCAAGGGTTCAGTTTTCAATAGTTTAAGGCCGATTACGTCTTTGTATTCCGGGCATTCCTTTAGAAAGCTATAGATAAAAGCATCCATTCTCTCAAGTTTAATTTCTCTGTTCTTCTTGTCGTTAGTATTTTTTAAAAACTGACGCAGGGGACTTTTACAATAAGAACAAAAGGGGTTACGTTTTCGGTTTGGTGTTCGGTTGACTGTTTTTCTTAAATAAACGGCCGGTTCAGAATGCCAGATATCTTTCATGAATAAAAAAGGTTTGTGGGCAAGATATTCTGCATAATTGAAGAAGAAAAGGTTGAGAACATTGCAAAACCCTACATAATATGAGTCTGAAGTAGCAAAACTGGCTCTCATTACCAGGTATTGCCATGGAAGGTGACAGGGGGTATTGCTGTCCGCGGCAATATCTTGCTCGACTGAATTCCTTTGTCCTGTTACCGGCATGAAATATGGTTTTTGAGCGGGAAGCAAGTACCTTAAATTATTCTTTCTGGCATATTCATAAATTCGGTCTATTTCCTTATTTGCCGCTTCTATCGAATCGTACAATGAAATTCCACTAAACCCGTAATCGCGGTAATGATAGATATTAACGCCATGCACCCCCAGTTTATGCGCCAACTCCAGCATTTTGACAGTTTCGTTGATGTTAACTTTGTTTAAGGCATATTGTATCGTTACCTTCGGATTTGCCAAATTCCTTTCCTTTTTTTTGTGGTGGAGTCCAATGAGATTGTTTAATGCCCTGTCAAAGCCTTGACCATGAAGGATGCGGTATGAATTCTCTGTTATTCCATGCATGGAATAAGAAATACTGTCAAATCCCATATCTAACATTTTGTTCTGCCTACTGTCATTCAGCATTTGGCCGTTGGTGGAAACGTTCAGTTGAGCGCCGGTTGTTTCCTTTAGATAGGCGGAGATTTTAAAAAAGTCAGGGTTTAATACTGACTCACCCAGGAATCCCATAAAACTGATTCTATGAGCCCGACTAAAAGCGGAGGATAATTTTATAAAATCCTCAAATGGTATCTGGTTTTTGGGATGATTTGGAAAGGCTTTCCTGGCTCTTTTTATTGTACAGATTGGGCAACTTAAATTGCACTCATTAGATAAATTAATCATGACATATTGAGGAGTGCAGGCAGGCTTCAGGTTATATTTTGCTAGGTCAACATACGATTGGAAAATATTTAATGTGGATACCAATTTCAATCGTATTGATCTGAAGATAGTGAATTTGTTGATAATGTCGATTAGGGAATTATAAAATACATCTGGGATTAAGGTCAAAATAAATGAAACTGATTTAATATTGCCTTTAATAATATTATAAAAGTATTCCAAACCTCACGTTCCTTTAACATCCAATGTTATTGATCTTTTGGACTTTTTCTGATTGTTCTTTACACGCCTACGGATTCCGGGGCAACCCTGGGAGATGCCTGGGCGATTGCCTCATCAAAATCGATATGGGGATATACTTTAAGAACGGTTTCTTCCGCTTCCAGCCTGAAGCACTGGATATTTCGTTTTTCACACACACTTAAAGCATAGGCAGAACATTTAAGAATCTCTGCTTCGTCAGGGAACTCTGACAGCTCTCCTCTCACTGTCTGGTATGGCAAATTCCGGTCCCAGAAATGCCCAGTGGGCAAGTGGTCAACCCCGCAGAAATAAAGGGTGGAAACCCCTAGGAAGCCGCAAATCGGCAGAAAGGAATTTTCCACATTTCCCCCACCCAGGGTGTGCAGCGGCTCCACCCCCTCCAACAGATAGTTCTTCGAGATCTTCTCGGGACCGACGAAATTCCGGTTTTCCCGGTAAAGCACATAAGTGGCCTCGGGATGTTTCTTGCGAAATATTTTAAACAGGGGGTCGCTGAAATAAGTGTTGGACTGGGAATCATTGGCAGGGACCAACACAAAGGTTCGGGAGAAATCCAACGGTGTTTCCTTCTCGGCGCCAAGAATGATGGGCGCGGTTAATCTCCAGTGAAAATACCACATGCTGGGCATGAACCCGTATTTTCGAAAGATATGGAGAGGACCGGTGTGCACTGTGGAGAGGTTATAATTGTTCAGCCTTTCCACATTCTTCAGGTTAGCGACACTGCCGCCATTGGCAAACATGAAGATCTTGGTCCCTTTGAAATAGGGGATCAGCTCCGACAGATAAAACAATTTCTTATCCGCCCGCATGTTCGCAATGGTCTTTCGTTCGAGCGGATCAAGCTTGTCTAATAAGATTTCCTGGAATTTTTGGTAGGTCCGGTTTAGCACTCGATGCCTTTCTCGACTTTGCTAAAGAGAGGTAATTATATTTTCGCAAAAATATAATTATAGATAGTTTCTGATTGATAGAATGCCGAGGGATTGGGCCTTCTGGAAACTGTCTTAAATCCTATTTGATGCAGGAATTCAATGCATTCACGATCCGATTCAAATGCCTCATTAAGTTCAACCATCATCGAGATGCAGGGAGGGGTTTTCAGGGTCCTCTGCGCGCCTTTGATGACTTCTGCCTCGATACCGTCAACATCGAGTTTGATATGGTTAATCGGCCTGAGATTAAATTCTTCTATGAATGCGTCAACCGTATAGCTGAGTATCTGCTGACAAGCGTACGGTTTAAATTCATTACCTACAAAATCCACTGCCTTTCCAAGTGTGTGCAGCGATGAGCCGAAGATAAAATCTCTGTAGTTGAAAACATTTATTTTCTTATCACTTGTAAGGGCTATATTTAGTGCCATTGTGTTACTTTCGCATTTATTGAGGATAATGTTTCTGTTAAGCTGGTAAAAGTTGTGCCAGCCTGGTTCAAAAGCATAAATCATTCCTCTGTCCCCAACATTCCTGGACATTATCAAAGTATATGCGCCGATGTTGGCCCCAATATCCAGTGCGCGGTCACCCTCCTTAAAATATTTATCAATCCATGCCACAGTGTCGGGCTCCTTCTGGCAGGAGAAAGCCCTGCTCTCTATTTCAATATGGGAATCGATATGTATAAATAAATCATGCCGCTCATAATCTAGTCTGACAATATTATTTCTTGCTGCTTCCATCTTTCCGCCTGATTAACAAATTAGAAAACAATTATTTCAAGGATAATCTTATCTGCGAGTCTATCGAACTACTCTAACAATATTCTAGATAATTCACCCACTATTCCGCCGCAAATAAATGTACTGCATCGACAGGTTTAGATAATCCCGCAGCAGAATGCTGCCAATAATCCCCATAACGCCATACCGGGGGACCAGTAAGGCTAACGCGGCCAGATAAATCACCTGTTTAATAACCAGGGTTTTCTGATAATAGACCCCGTTGTCCTGGTTGATATTGATCATCTCGATCATGTTGGCCAAAAAGAGCGCTGGAATACTGAGGGCAAAAATTTGGGCATACCAGACTGACTGGCGGTAGGGTTCGCCGTACAACAACGGTATCAGCCAGGGTGAGGCAAACCAGATGGCCAAAACCAGCAGGACCCCGAAGGCAATAAGCCCGAGCATGTGCCGCCGCACCTTGGCTAGATGCTCCTCCTTGCTAAGTTTGGACCAATGGGTAGTGGGGACGACGAGCAGGTTCTTGACATTGTCCTTGATGCGCTTCGGCAAGACGGTGCCGATATGATACAGAGCCAAGAGTTTTACATCCAACACCCCCAGGATCAACCGATCGATCTGGGCGACAATGAGATTAAACACCGACAGGCCGCTCATGCGCCATCCCTGCACCAGCAGCTCGTTTTCAAACGCGGGATCAACCGGCTGCCGGACGATCTTCCGCTGCAGGATATGCAGGCAGAGAGCATTCGTGGCCACCCGGTTGACAAAGAGAGCGGCCAACACGAACATAAGGTTCTTAAAAACCAGGGCCGCCAGCCCCACCATCAATAACTGGCCCAGGGAGGACAGCAGCGCTAATTTGCGGGAGAGGATAAAATCGCGTTTTCCTTGAAAGAAGCTCTCATATTTCTCCATCCCCGCCACCGGCAGAAAGAAGCCGGCCACCAGGAGAACCAGTCCCATCTTGTTTGCCGGGTAGAGGAAAAGAATGATCCCCCCTACCCCCATGACCGCCAGAGAGGCAATGGCGGCGGCGATCATGCTTCTTTTCAACACCGCATAATAGATAGGATCATAGTCTTTAAGGACGCCTTTAACGACTACCGCATCCATCCCCGGCAAAGCGGTGAGCCGACCGATGGCGATGAAGGCAAGAATTAGCTGAAAGTAGCCCATGGCCTCCAGGGAGAAGGTCCGGGCAATGATTACCCCCTGCAGCATGGCCAGCAATACGGATGCCACCTGGACGACGGCGATGGCCGTGCTGTCCCGGAACATATGGTGTCTGGCAATTTTCGCTGAGAACAGTTTAAGCGATCTCAAACTGCCATTTATATGTGTTTCTATAACTCTGATCCGATACAAGGTGAGAACCTATATAGAACGATAGCAGTGAATAGCAAAATTGCTGCCGTTGGCATTCAAGATAGATCCGCAGTGTTCAATAAATTCCGGAATGCTTACATTGCGCCAAGGCTCCACAGGCCCTCGATGTTTGCCACGATGATTGACACAAAGATCAATGGCGTAGGATGCCTCAGACAGAAACTTGCCCAGCTCTGAAATTCCATTGGGCTCATAACGAACAATGAGGCGAGGATGTACCTCAATCAAAAGTTGTGGGCCAATTCCAACCAGACACTCTCGAGCTCCGCGCAAAACCGAAACTTCGGCACCTTCCACGTCGATTTTGATAACCGAGGGTACAATTCCTGTTTTCGCAATATATGTGTCAATCATTATCGATCCTTCAGCGTCCTTATCGCCAACCCACTTATGCACAAGATGTGCCTCCCCGGACATTATACGACGGTTATTATGCCGAAATGCCCACATCCTGCTCCAGTCACAATCAAATGAATGTATTCTGGATGAATCGTCATTGAGTAGTGATGCAAAAACCGAGAAATATCCCTCAGCTGAGCCAATATCAAATACCACATCACCTTTATGAATTATCTTAACCCTAAATTGAGCGATTCCAATCGGTCAGTTAAAAAATCAACACTTTCATGTATCCAGCAAGATCATATTTTTGGGAAAGCCCTCGAAAATGGCCCTTTGAGATTAAGAAGCGGCCAAACAAGTATCACCAGGAGGAGCCCCTGGGGAAAAGGCCAGAATTACCCTTGAACAACCAATACTTCACCCTTGGCTTTGGCCATGAGCACCGGAGCCCGGATGAGAATGCCCGGTTGGTTTAACTCCCCAAGGCCCTTAGGCCCAAGCGAAGCGGGGCGGAGCGCTGCTCCGGGCCCACAGGGCGGCAAACTGCAGCTGCTCCATGGCGGCCGCGGCCACCTTGAGGATGATCTGGCCGGCATGCCGGACAATCTTGGCCGCCACGTCAATGAGCCGACGCCGCAGGGTGGTGGCATAAGCCTCCACGGGAATCACTTCCCCGCAGACGTCCTCCTTAAAGCACTCAAAGAGAAAAAAGGCCGCCAGCATAGTGTAATAAAGGGCCGCATTGGGCGCAAACCGCAAAAAAGGCAGCTCTTCAAAACCGAAGTCCTTCAAGCCGCGGTGCACCAGTTCATCTGCCCCGCGGCTATGATAGCCGGCGATGATGCCCTCCGCCTCCAGATAATGCTTCTGGCCTGCTGCGGCCAAGCGTTGATCAATGGTCTGTCCCATCCCCAAATTGGTATAGAGGATGGACAGCGGCCGCACATAATCCAGCAGCCGTTGCCGGCCTTCGGCCACCGGCCGGCACAGGAAGGCCCGGCGAAACGCCTTCCAACTGCCCCGGCGGTCACCCAGTTCCAGGTAATCCCAGACTTGCCGGCGGTTCCGATATTGCCGCCACTGGCCGGTCTCCGCTTTCTCCGTCAGAGTCTTCAGTTCTTCATAGATGCGGCCGCTGCAGATATACCCGATCTTCAACTTTTCAAAGCCCTCAAACAGCTTCTGGTCAAAAAAGCCGGCGTCCACCCGCACGATGATGGGCACTTCCTCTCCGTAGTGCTTGCGGATGAACTTGACTATATGCGTGACCATTTTCAGGGCGGTGTCCCCGTCGTTGCTGTGCTTGCTGCCGCCCCGGAAAACCGCGTCGATAATCAGGTTTTTCCAGGTCAACTGCAGGGGTTGAAAGCCTTTCACCTTCTTATACGTAGGCTCCACGCCATGGCGCCTCTGAGCCTCATCATTATCCATCACCATGGTGTCCATTCCCAGGACCACTACTTTGGGCTTCTGAATCTGCAGCCGCCACCGGAACAGCTGCTTCAGCAGAGAACGGAACAGCCAGATGCGGTACCAGGAGAAGGCGCCCAAAAATCTTTTAACTGCATGGGAAGAGAGCATCTGTTCAGGAGCCGTCTCTATGGCGGCCGCGTAGCCGTTATCTTTTTTCAGGGCATCAAAGTAAACCAGGTGACGGCTGGTGCCATCCAACAAGAAGCAAAACAGCTGCTTGAAAATCTCAGACACCGGCTGCCCCTTGGCGCTTTTGCGTATAGAGCCGAAAAGACGTTCCAAGACCGGATAAATGGCTATATTGCGGAGATACCGGACAAAAAGGCTCAGCCCGCCTCTGGAGGTCAAGGTGTCAGAGGTTGCTTCCACTCTATCAATAACGTTGCCATTTTCAGTTCTGCCAGCCATAGTAGCGCTTGTGACAACCTCCCACCCATTGGGTTTGGCTGAGAAAATTAAACCTAACAATATGCTCAACAATATCAATATATTAGCATATTAAGACATTACGTGCAAGTAGTAAATCGTTCATGTTAGGTA
>QZIZ01000043.1 GCA_003599195.1 Deltaproteobacteria bacterium
ATGCCGCCCGCCGCCTCCGCCTCCGCTGCCACCACCGCGGCCGCCTCCGCCTCCGCTGCCACCACCGCGTCCGCCGCCGCCGGGACCACTGCTGCCGCCGCCACCCCGGCCGCCGGGAGCGCCGATGCCGCCGCCCCGGCCGCCGCCGTCGCCTCCGCGTCCCCGGCCCCCATCGCCGCCGCGGCCCCTAAAACCATCGTCCCCGCCCCGGCCCCGATGCCGGTCATCGAAACCCCGGGGGTGGTCATCGAATTTCTGGGGCGGGGCCAAAGGCCGGTAATAATAGCCTTGGGGATAATAGTAATAAGGGGAGTAATAATAGGGATAGTAGGTATCGTAAGGGGCGTAGTAAGGGTCGTAAGGATAATAGGAGGAATCATAGCCCCCATAGGTGGCGCAACCGGCCAGAACGAGAGCCGCACACAGGGGTAGCAAAAGACGAGCCGGGTTGCCGCTTTTCCAGGCTCCCGCAATATTTTTCATGACATGCCTCCTGCAAACTGAAGTGGTCAGTGGCCAGTGGTCAGTGGCCAGTGAAAAATCAAGGTAGATACATACTTAGAATTTATTCGATTATCGCCTTAACTCCGGTTTTAACCTTTGCTCTGGAGGCTCTCGAAAAAGTTTAGGCCCAGCTTCTTTCCCCGGCTTCACAGGGGCTGTTTATTTCCCATAAGTTTTTATCCTATGGATATTCCAGTATTAATCCCCTCTCCCCTCGGGGGTTAGGGTGAGGGGGGCATCTTGGGCGGCAGGGGGTTGATTCCTAAGAAAAAGACCCCACCCCCACCCCAACCCTCCCCCCTCGAAGGGGGAGGGGGTTCCTTGCTCCAGATTCCCGGAAATAAAAGATCTTTTTCTGTTATCCGGAGCTGAGGCAATGAGCGTAAAAATTTATAGGTCTACAAACCGGCTAAAAAGAAGTTAATGCCTGGCGGCAGATTTTCAAGAACCGGCGGTTCTTCGGGGGAGAGCATTTGCTGAAAAAGAATTAGGAACTTGGGGGATCATAAACGAGGAAGGAATGAAGGAAGCTGTTTGAGGCAAAAATAATGGTGGCGGGGCTCGGAATCGAACTTATAAAACGACCCTATGCTTTTTCTTAACTCGGAACTATAAACCTGGAACTCGGAACTTGTCGAGGCAGGTTTACTTGCTCTCCAATGTATAGATTCCCTGCCAATCATGAGGTGGAGGCTCCTGCCGGAACCTGCGGCAGCGTTCCAGAAAAACCTGGGCCGGCCGGTCATCCGGTTTGAGGCCCAAAACCGCCTGGAAACGGTCCATCGCCTCCTCCCAGGCTTGCCTCCGGTAGGCCTCGCGGCCGGCCTCAAAAGGCAATAGCCATTCCCATTTGCCCCCTTCACCCAGGCGGCCCAGCAACTCATAAACCGCCACCGGCTGCTCCCGGCCTTTCACCTGAATCAGATCCAGTTCCCGGGCCAGCATGACCTCCTTCACCCGGCGGTACGTGGAGCCGCTAAGCAGGATATTGGTTCCATAAACTTTATTGGCTCCTTCCAGGCGGGCGGCCAGGTTCACCGTATCGCCGATGGCGGTATAGTTAAACAGCTCCTGGGAGCCGATGTTCCCGGCGATCACCGGACCGGAATGCACCCCCAGGCGAGGGTAAAGGGGGGGCCAGCCCCGGTTTTGCCACTCCCGCTGCAATCCCTGCACTGCGGCCTGCATGGCCAGGGCCGCTTCGCAGGCCTTGAGGGCATGGCCGCTGAAATGCACCGGCGCGCCCCAAAGCGCCATCAGCGCGTCGCCGATGTACTTATCCAAGGTGCCCAGGTGTTCCAGGACAATCCGGGTCATGGGGGTGAAATAAGCGTTTAGCAGACTCACCAGATCATGCGGGCGCATCCCTTCGGACCAGGAGGTGAATCCTTCCAGATCCGAAAAAAGAACGGTGGCCACCACTTCCTCTCCCCCCAATTCCAACCTCTCGGGGTGGGCGATGATGGCCTCCACCAGGCTGGGAGAAACGTAGTGGGAAAAGGCCCGGCGCAGCCAGCGTTTTTCCCGGGCTTCGATCAGATAATGGCTTAAAACATTGCCGCCGTAAATCAGGGCCAGCCCCCCGCAGATGAGCATCGGCGGCGCCCAATAGAAGTAGTAAGAAAACAGACCCCAGGAGATGCCCACCACCCCCAGGACGCAACCCGCCAGCGCCGCCAGGCCCTTCGGGGGAGAAAGCCGGGCCAACAGGAGGCTGAACATTAAAAAAACGGCCAGAAACAGAGCCATTTGGGCCGGCCGCGGCAGCTCCCGCCCCCAACCGGCATGAAGCAGAGTGTGCATGATCTGGGCCTGGATTTCCACCCCGGCCATGCGCATTCTATCCCCGGCAAAGTAGGGGGTTAAAAAGGTATCGGCCTGGGCCTGGGGGGTGGCCGAGGCCTCCAGCATCCGCCCCACCAACACGATGCGGCCCCGGATGCGGCTTAGCGGGAGGGGATGCTCCTCATCCAGAACCTGGTAATAGGAAACCGTGTCGATACTCCGCTGAGGCCCCACATAATTGATCAGCCCGGAAAGATCGGCAGGCAAGGACGTCTGCGGTTGAAAAGCCCGCACCGCCGCCGCAGGCAAGGTCTCTTGCCCGGAGAGGCGGAGCCTGAAATGGCGCACCACTCCGTCCGCGTCCGGGGCAAGCATCATCAACCCCAGTCCCCGGGCCGCCCGCTGCAGGGCCGGGAGCGGCTGCACCAGAATCTTCCGGGCAAAACGGGGGTCCCGGGTGAGGTCCACGGTCTGGCCCAGGATGACGTTTCCGGCCTCCTTCACGGCTGCGGCCAAAAGCCGGTCGTCTTCCGGCGCGCCGGGGTCGGCAAAAACCACGTCAAAGACGATGAGAGCGGCGCCCGCCGCGGCCAGGCGGCGGATCAAAGCGGCATGCCACCTCCGGGGCCAGGGCCAGGGACGGCGCAGCTCCTGGAAGGAAGCCTCGTCGATGCCCACCACCAGCAGTTCCGGCGGCGGAGGTTGGACGCCGCGCAGGCGGTAGCCCAGGTCCAGACCCTGGTTTTCCAGGGTCTGTCCCAGGTTGGTGAAGCTCAAGGGCGCCAGCAGGAGAAAAGCGAGCAGGCCCACCAGCAGTCCCCGGCCTCGAGGCTCTCGGAGAAATTTTAAAATGGCTATGCCTCTTACTCCCATATTTCTGAAGTTCGGGATATGGGAAGAAAAACAAAACCGAAAACGAGCCTTTTGCAAAATTCATTTCTCTGCGTGTCATTTCTCTGCGCTCTCTGCGTCTCTGCGGTGAATCTTTTGTTTTTACCGCAGAGGCGCAGAGGACGCAGAGAAAACGCAGAGGGAATTATGATCAATTAAGCATTTTGCAAAGGGACCGAAGACCGAAAACAAAAACAGAATCGATTATTGCCTTAACTCCGGTTTAACTAATTCCTCTGGAGGCTGTTGAAAAAGTTTCGGCCCAATGAACTGGCTTCTCTCCCGCTCCCAAAGGAGGTCTGTCTATTACCCGTAAGTTTTTATCCTATGGATATTCCAGTATTAATTCCCTCTCCCCTCGGGGGAGAGGGCTAGGTGAGGGGGGCGTCTTTGGTCAAGTGGCTGTAAGCAATACAAAAGACGCCATCCCCTCCCTAACCCTCCTCCCTCGAAGGGGGAGGGGATTATTCGGTCGCTTCGCTCCCTCAATGACAATTCTGAGCAAACGCAGAATCTTGCATGATGCCCCACTTTAAGCATTTTCACCCTCTCAACTTGTAGGTAATGATTAGCCCCAGGGAAGAGAGGGAAATACTTGGCATATCGATACGATAAAAACTTTAAGAGTGATGAACAAGCCAAAAACTGGCCACTGGCCACTGGCCACTGGCTACTGACCACTAAAAATAAAGGGCAAGCTTACCCATTATCCTCCGGGCCGGGAAAAAGCTGTCGAAGGTGACAAACTCCCTCTGGAAGAAAAAGCGCCGGTTGAAGATGTTGGTAACCTCCACCTGGGCCAGGCCCCGTTTGCCGGGAAATTCATAGCCGATGCGGGCGTCCGCCAGTCCGAAAAAGTTGTCGGCCCGGTCCTTCAGGTGTTGGTCCACCAGGAATAAATTGACGCCCCCCTGCCAGCCGGAACGGTGCAGATAATTTAACCCCAACAGCCCGACATATTCATTAAAATCATTGGCCAGGAGTTGGATGATGGGATTGGGATCGGGGAGGAATCTCTTGGCGGACGCGCCCACGGTCAGGCCCAGGGAAGGGGTGAGGATCCGGTTCACTGCAAAGGTGGCCAGGTATCTCTTCCAGGTCCACCAGACCCGGCTCGGTTCCAACGCAGCATCGACTTCATACTGGGGAACGGAAATGCGGTGGAGATTCAGGCGCAGAGTGGAAAAGGTCTTGGGATTCCATTGGGCTTCCCAGGCCGCGCCGAGTTCCCGGACGATGGCGCCGTCGTCCACGTTGATGGCCCAGGGGAAGCTGGCCACTTCTACCGGAATAAGGGTCGCGGGCTGAAGCAGGTTATGGGTGCTGAGGTGCTGCTGCAGCGCAAACCTCAAAGTATGCTGCCCATTAACCTGATAATTGATACCGAAGCGGGGGCTCCAGAGGGAAGTGCTCAAGGGCGCGGCAAAGCCCACCCGGGAGTTGGTGGTGTAATCCTTAAAGATCCCGATCTCTAACAACAGGTTAGGCAGGAGCCGCCAGTAATCCATCAGGTAAAAACTATAGGAGCGGTCCGGCGGCTTCAAATCGTCCTTAAGCTCCGCGCTTAAGATAGGTATTCCCAGAAAAGCAAACCGCAAAAATTGGTCCCGGCGGAATTTGAGATGGCCGTGCAGATAATCGAACCCGCCGATAAACGTATGTTTTCCCAGGATCAGCTGCTGCTGCACCTGAACGTTGAGCAACTCCCGGTCCGCCCGGCGCTGCACCTGGTCATCCAAAGTCACGCCGGGAATCCCGAAGACATCATTAAAAAAGGTCCGGTCAAAGGAATGGTTCTGGAAGGGTTTATAATTGAAATAGGCAAGAAAGGCGGACGCGGGACTGAAGCGGTGAGCATAACCCGCCTCATAATTCTGGGAACGGAAAAATTGGCGGAAATTAGGGGAGTTTTGAAAGGCGAAGTCATTTAATCTCCCGATATCGCCGGCTTCCCGGTCAAAGTAGGCATAGCTGGCAAACAGGGAATCTTTCACCGTGGGTTCCCATTTGGCCGTACCTATCAGACTATAGGCTTTTTGGTCGTTATTGCGGTGCCGGAATCCCATATCTTCATCGTAGCCCGCAAAGGCATCGAAAGCGACGCCGGGCACCCCGCCATATACCTCCACGTTATGGTTCTGGATGGCCTTGCCCCCGCCCCAGGTGCCGACACCTCCCTGGATTTGCGCCCGGATATAGGGCATCTCGAACATGGGCGTATAATCGTTGAACACGGTGAAGGTATTCTGGTTGGCCGGTGACAACAGGCGGTACAGCAGCAGCGACGAACCCGCGGAACCCAGCCGCTGCCGGGTGGCAAAAAAGGCATTGAATAGAAATAGTTGGGCGGAACTGTTGAGGGGATCGTTTTTCACTGCAGTGACCGCCTTGCTGTAGGCCCAATCTCCTAGCCCCAACTGCGTAAAGGACCGGGCCAGGTTGTAGTTGCGCACGGCCAGGTCCCGGTCCAGCATGATCCGGGAACGGAAGATGGCGGTATTGTCGTTTAAGGCGATGGAGCGGTTGATCTCCTCAATAGCCTCCCCGGGGCGGTTGAGATCGGTGAGGGCTATGCCTTTATAAAGATAAGGAGTGGGGTCTTTGGGGTCCAGGGTCTTGGCGTAATCATAGACCTCCAAGGCCTTGTCAAAGGACCGCACCTGGTAGAGGGCCTTGCCCAGGGAGGTTTGATACAAAGAGACCCGGGGGTCCAGCAGCGTGGCGGTCAGCATCGAGGCCAGGCCCAGGTCGAAATCCCGGTACCGGAAGTGATAGATTCCCAGACCGATATGCGGTTCTCCCAGCCCGGGGTTTTCCCGGACCGCGGCCTTGAACAATTGAAAAGCCTGGGAATAATCACGGTAGCCCAGGCGGATAAACCCGGCCAGGGCCAGGACTTCCCCCTCCCTGGGAGCCAGCCGCAGGGCCTTCTCAATAGTCTTCCAGGCCCGGTCCAGATAATCGGAGCCCAGCCAGATCTTGGCCAGATAGACGTAGGCGTCCACGAATTTGGGGTCCAGGCTCAGAGCCTTTTCCAGACGCCCCCGGGCCGCGTTCAGATCAAAGGAGGCGATGTCCACCAGGCCCATGGTCAATTGGGCCGCAGGCGAGGCGGGGTTTTGGGCCAGGGCCTGGGCCGCCGCGCTCCGGGCTGCGTCCTTGCGGTTTTGCACCAGATAGATCTGGCTCAAAAGGGCCCGGGGCAGGGCCAGAGACGGCGCTTGCGTGACTGCCGACTCCAGCAAAGACCGGGCTTCTTCCACCCGCCCCGCCAGCAAGGAGAAGTATCCGGCCATGGTAATGAAAAGAGGCGTAGGTTTAAGTTTTTTCAGAGAAACCCGCATCAAGTCATAGGCTCCGGCCGCGTCGCCGGAGCGGTAGCGGGCCAGGGCCAGGCCGATCACGGCCCGGTCGTCCGCCACCTTGACCCGGCGGAAATAAACCAGGGCTTCGTCCGCCGCGTCGGTTTGCAGGCTGATCCACCCCATCAAGACCAGGGCCCGGTCGTTTTGGGGGTCTTTCTTCAAGGCTCCTTCGGCCTCCTGCCTGGCCCGGGCCAGGTTTCCCTGGTCATAGAGGGCTTCCCCCTGGGCCGCGCTTGCCGGCGCGCCGGCCTTCTCCGTCATGGTCAGAGGCAGGTCCCGGTAACTGATGATCCCGGGATAATATAAGGACCACTGCACCGCGTCCGCGGGCTGCACCAGCACCCGCTTGGTGGGCGCCTGCCCCGGACGGGCCAGGCCTTCTTCCCCGGCCTGCAGCAGCAGTTCCCCCAGGGGATTGTGCAGCCGCAGTCTGCCTTCCAGCAGGGTGATGACCGTGGCCCCGTCCCCAGCCACCCTCAGATTGAACTCGGTGCCGCGAATGCCGGCGGTGACCGCCGGGGTTTCCACGTCGAACATAAATTTTTCATTCTTATTGCGCAGCCACACCTCCCCCTGAGTAACCGCATAGATGCTGGCGGCCGCTTCTTTGACAGCCGCGGGAGCTACCTCCCAAAGGCGCAGCCGGGGGGAGCGGGCCACGCTTTTCAGGGTGACCACTGTGTTTTCATTGAGCTTGAGCTGGCTTTCATCCACGCAGAGGATGGCGGCCCGGGAGACGGCGCCGGTCTTCACCGTATCCCCGGCAAAAAGTTCCTGGTTAACTCTGGCCGCCTGCCAAGCAGATTGGTCTCCGGGAAGGACCTCCACCTGGCCTTGCAGAGAGACCAGTTTCCCCACCGGAGCAGCAGGGCCGGCTCCGGCGGACCAAGCCGGCCCGCTCAGAAGGATGCACCAGGAAAGGAGCAGAAATGCTCCACATAATCTGGAAGAGTTGGAGAAAATGATCATCTAGATACCCACAATATACCCATAATTTTTTATGGGTATTGCAATATCCAGACCTGTTTCAAAGGCTACTTGAATGAATCCGGAAATCCCGCAGAATCTCCGGGATTTTGCATTAAACAGATGCTTTTTTCTGCAAAATTCCTTTGGCTGGTCTTGCATCTAATTATATTCTGAGAAATGCTCAGGTTGGGCCTAAGCGAGCGGCAGCCCGCCCATAGTATGGGCCTGGTGGAGCCCGCCCTGCTCTTTAATCTGCACCTGTCGGTCCTGCCGCTGGTTTTCAGCTTCTTCGGCGGCTCGAAGGCACGGCTGGAGCGGGTTTGCCAAATCTTTCCGGAACTCAAGGACCGGCTGCGCTCGCCTGCGGGCATCCTGAGCGGCGGCCAGCAGCGCATGGTCACCCTGGGCCGGGGCCTCATGTCCGCGCCCCGCCTCCTCATGCTGGACGAACCCTTCATGGGGTTAAGCCCCAAGCTGGTGCAAAGGTTTTGCGACTCTTTCCGGGACCTGAGGCAGGCGGGGGTCACTCTCCTGATTTCCGGGCAACTCATGCAGCGGGTGTTAAACGTGGCAGAGAAGGCCTTCATCCTGGAAAGGGGCCGCAGCACCTTTGCCGGAACCGGCCCCCTTCTGCTTAAAGACCCTCACTTGCAAGAGATAATCCTCCCGGTGTAAAGGTTGCCGCCGGATTCGACATGTCGGGGGTTTTCAAACTTGTCGTCATCCCTGACACGCTCATTTCAAACCGGCCTTCATAAAGGCGCGCCTACTTCGCCGCCCCCGCCCAAGACCGCATAGAGCCGGACTTGATTGGCCAGCTTCGCCAGGCGGACGGCGATGAGCCCCTGCTGCGCGGAGTAGAGAGAGCGTTGCGCATCCAGCACATTCAGATAGATGTCGATCCCTTTCTCATATCTGGCATTGGAGAGCCGGTAGGTCTTGGCGGTCGCATCCAGCAGGGATTGTTGGGCTTCCATCTGATCCTCCAGGGTTCCCCTTCTGGCCAGGGTATCGGCAACTTCCCTGAAGGCCCCCTGGATGGTCTTCTCATATTGGGCAACCGCGATCTCCCGATCCACCTTGGATACCGTTAACCCCGCCCAGGTGCGGGCATCGAAAATCGGCAATATGATCTGAGGGGCATAATTCCAGACGTAGGAACCGGATTTGAAAAGCCCTGACAGGTCGCCGCTGGCGGTTCCTATCGCTGTGGTCAGCGAGATGCGGGGGAAGAAAGCCGCCCGGGCCGCGCCGATATTGGCGTTGGCGCCCTTGAGAACATGTTCGGCCTGCAAAATATCAGGGCGCCGCAGAAGCACCTCCGAAGTTGTGCCGGGTGACACGTCAGACAGGGGTTTGACGACGCTCAATTCCTGGGGCAGCAGGCCGGCCGCGACCGGAGAGCCTGCCAGCAGGTTCAGGGCATTTTCGTCCTTAGCGGCCAGTTCCGTATAGCGGGCGACGTCCACCCGGGCCGAATCCACCCGGGTTTGCACCTGGCGCAGATCCAGCTCCGGCGCCAGCCCCACCTCAAAGCGCCGTTTAATCAGATTATAGGCGGCCTGCTGGGTTTCCAGGGTGGAATGGGCCAGTTTGAGGTTTTCCCGATCCGCGGCCAGCGTCAGATAGGCATTGGCAACTTCGGATATCAGCAAAATCTGCGCGCTGCGGCGGGCCTGCTCCGTAGCGAAGTATTCCTCCAGCGCCCGTTGCGACAGGCTGCGGATCCGGCCGAAGAAGTCGATCTCCCAGGCACTGACGCCCAGATTAACGCCGTACTCCTCCAGGGTCACCAAACCGGGTTGGCTGGAAAGCCTGACCCGCTGCTTGGTGGCAATGAGTTTGGTTTCCGCCCTGGGCAGAAGCTCGGCGCGTTGGATGCGGTACAAACCCCGGGCCCTGTCCACGTTCAAGGCGGCCACCCGCAGATCACGGTTGTTCTTCAAGGCCGTCTCGATGACCCGCTGCATCCGTTCATCGGCAAAGAATTCCCGCCATTTAAGGTCCGCGGCAGCAGGCGTTTCCGGCGTGGATTTAATCTCTTTGTAGGCGGGGCCGCGCGGCCAGTCCGCGGGAACCGGCGCTGCGGGCCGGGTGTATTCCGGGGCCATGGTGCAGCCGCTAAACCAAAGTAATGCTAAAAGTAGGGAAATACCTGCTGAAAGGAAGTTTCCGGTGGCACAGGCTTTCCAGCCTGTGCAGGCTTTTTGGCACAACCTGGAAAGGCTGTGCCACCGATTTGAAAAATTCTGGGTAATGATAAGCCTCAAGAGGGAGGGAGAAGCACCGCGCTCCTTTTGTAAGATACCTGAACACAAGCCTAAGTTCCTGTTCATCTTAACGGCCTTCCTGAGAGATCGAGGGATTGCCTGCTGGCGCAGATGCCGGCGCCGCCTGGCTGCGCTTAAAATAGCGGAATATGAGAACGAAAAAGAAGGGAATAAAAAACAGGTCGATGAAAGTAGCGGAGAGCATACCGCCGGTAACCGCGGTGCCGATGGCGTTCATTGCCCCCGCGCCCGCGCCGGAAGCCACGGCCAACGGCAGGACCCCGAAGAAAAAGGCAAACGAGGTCATAAGAACCGGGCGCAACCGCAACCGGGCCGCTTCCAGGGTGGCGTCGATCAGAGGGGCTCCCTGCATCATCCGCTCTCTGGCAAACTGGATGATGAGGATGGCGTTTTTAGTCGTCAGCCCCAGGGTGGTGATGAAGCCGATCTGAAAATAGACATCGTTGGGAAAACCCCGCAGCCAGGTGGCCAGGGCCGCGCCGAATAGCCCCAGGGGCAGCATCAGGAGGTTGGTGAAAGGAATGACCCAACTTTCATATAAGGCCGCGACGCACAGGAAGATAACGATCACGGAAAAGGCATAAAGAATGGGCGCCTGGGAACCGGCCAACCGTTCCTGATAGGAAATCCCGGTCCAATCGAAACCGATGCCCCGGGGCAGCTTGGCGACGATATCCGTCATGGCCTGCATGGCCTCCCCCGAACTCCTCCCCGGCGCAGGTTCACCCCAGATGTTCAACGCCGGGAAGCTGTTGAACCGCTCCAGCAGCGGCGACCCCTGGAACCAGTGGCCCGCGGCGAAGGAGGTGAAGGGCGTCATCGTTCCCGAGGCGTTGCGCACGTATAACCGCTCCAGGTCTTTGGGGAGCATCCGGTAGGGCGCGTCGGCCTGGACATAGACCCGCTTGACGCGGCCCCCATGGATAAAGTCGTTCACATACGCGCTGCCGAAGGCCGAAGAGATGGTGTTATGGATGGCGTTGATGGGCACCCCCAGGGCCCCGGCCTTTTCCCAATCCACGTCGATGCGGTATTGGGTAACATCTTCCAGGCCGCTGGGCCGGACGCGCATCAGCCGCGGGTCTTGCGCGGCCATACCGAGCAACTGGTTACGGGCCGCCATCAGGGCTTGGTGTCCTAAGCCGCCCCGGTCCTGCAATTGGAAATCGAATCCGCCCGCGCGTCCCAGTTCCAGGACCGCCGGCGGCGGGAACGCGAAGACCATGGCATTGCGAATCTGCGAAAACCTGCCCATGGCGCGTCCCGCCAGGGCGTTTACCTTCAGATTCGCGCCGGGGCGCAGGTGCCATTTTTTCAGCATGACAAAGGCCAGCCCGGTATTCTGCCCGCTTCCGGAAAAGCCTCTACCGGCCACGGTGAAACAGGAGGCCACCGCTTCCTTTTCATCCACCAGAAAATGGTGGCGGACCTGATCCAGGACCTGCTTGGTCTGCTCCAGGGTCGAACCCGCGGGCAGCATCACCTGTACGAACATGACGCCCTGGTCCTCATTGGGGAGATAAGCGGTGGGCAGGCGCAGAAAGATGAAGCCTACCGCGGCCGTGATCAACAGGTAAACCACGAAGTAGCTCAGTTTCTTGGAAAAAGAGGAAGCCACCGCACTCACGTACTTATCCCGCATTTTGAAAAAGAAGCGGTCGAATTTTCGGAAAAAGGGGCGCAGGAAAAATATCGCGTTGTCCGCGGGCTGGTGCCCCGGCGCCACCGGCTTGAGCAGCGAGGCGCAGAGAACCGGAGTCAAAATCAGGGCCACCACCACCGAGAGCAGCATGGCGGAGATGATGGTCACCGAAAACTGGCGGTAGATCACCCCGGTGGAGCCGCCGAAAAAGGCCATGGGGCCGAAGACCGCGGCCAGCACCAGGCCGATGCCGATCAAGGCGCTGGTGATCTGTCCCATGGACTTGCGGGTCGCCTCTTTGGGCGGCAGCCCTTCTTCCCGCATGATCCGTTCCACGTTTTCCACCACCACGATGGCGTCGTCCACCAACAGGCCGATGGCCAGCACCATGGCAAACATGGTCAGCATGTTGATGGAGAACCCGAACATTCCCAGGACCGCGAAGGTTCCCAAAATCACCACCGGCACCGCCAGGGTGGGAATCAGCGTGGCCCGGATGTTCCCCAGAAAGAGATACATCACCAGGAAGACCAGCAGAATCGCCTCGAACAGGGTCAGGACCACTTCGTTGATGGCCACCCTGACGAAGGGCGTGGTGTCATAGGGGTAGATGACCTTCATGCCCGGAGGGAAGTACTTGGCCAGCTCCTCCATCTTCGCCTTGACGGCATCGCCGGTTTTCAGGGCATTGGCGCCGGGGGCCTGGCGGACGGCCAGAGCCGCCCCGGGGCGGCCGTTGTAAAGCACGTTGCTGCCGTAGCGCTCGGTGCCCAACTCCGTCCGGGCCACGTCGCGCACGCGCACAATGGAGCCGTCAGGGTTGACCCGCAGGGGGATGGCCGCGAACTCTTCCGGAGTCTTGAGCAGATTCTGGACGATGATGGAGGCGTTCAGCCGCTGGCCGTCCAGCGCGGGCGCGCCGCCGAACTGGCCCGCGGAGACTTCCACGTTGTAGGCCTGCAACCCCTGGACGACATCCGCCATGGTCATCCGGTAATCGGTCAACTTATCCGGATTGACCCAAACCCGCATGGAATACTGGGAGCCGAATACTTCCACTTCCCCCACTCCCGGCACCCGGGCCAACACCTGCTCGATGTTGGACTGGGCATAATCCATCAGGTCGATATCCTCCATGCTGTCGTCGTCCGAGGTCAGGCCCACCACGATGAGCCAGTTTCTGGTGGACTTGCTGACCCTGACCCCCTGGCGCTGCACCACGTCGGGCAGGCTGGCCATGGCGAGTTGGAGCTTGTTCTGCACCTGGGCCCAGGCCAGGTCGGGATCGGTTCCGGGAGTGAAGGTGAGCTCGATTCTGCCAGTGCCGGACGCGTCGCTGGTGGCGGACATGTACAGCAACTTGTCGAATCCGGTCATCTTCTGTTCGATGATCTGCACCACGCTGTTTTCCACGGTTTCGGCGGAGGCACCGGGATAAAACGCATCTATGGCGATGGAAGGAGGGGCAATGGGCGGATACTGGGAAATGGGTAGATTATAGATGGCCAGCCCGCCCCCCAGCATGATGATGAAGGCGATGACCCAGGCGAAAACCGGGCGGTCCAGAAAAAAGTTTGATAACATCTCCGGTCCTCCCTTATTTCGATTCTGCGGGCGGGAGTTTAGATTTATCCGCGGCTGCGGCTTTGTGGCCCTCCCAGGGAACGGCTTTGACCGCGGCGCCCGGCCGCACTTTCATCAAGCCCTCGACAATCACGCGTTCCCCCGGCTTTAGACCGGAAGAGACGAGCCATTGGTCACCGATGGCCCGATTGAGCGTCAGCATCCGCAACTGCGCCTTACCGGCCTCATCCACGATCAGGGCGAAGGGCTCCCCCTTGGGAGTGCGATTAACCCCTTGCTGGGGGACCAAAATGGCCTGTTGCGCAACACCCTCCTGGACCGAGGCCCGCACGAACATGCCCGGCAGGAGCAGGTGGTTCGAATTAGGGACGACGATACGCAAAGTGAAGGAGCCAGTAGCCTGGTCCACGGTGACGTCACGGAATTGCAGGGTGCCCGGTTGGGGGCACAGGTTGCCGTCTTCCAGGAGGATGCACACCTTTCTGCCGTTTTTGCTATCCGCTCTGATTTTGCCGGCTTCCAGGTTGCGTTTCAACCTCAGCAGTTCGGCCGATGATTGGGACACATCCACGTAAATGGGGTCGAGTTGTTGGATGGTGGCCAGGGCCAGAGGCTGATACGCAGTAACTAAGGCGCCGTCCGTCACCGAGGATTTGCCGATACGCCCGGATATGGGCGCGGTGACCCGGGTATAGCCCAAATTGATTTTGGCCCCTTCCACCGCGGTTTTCCAATATGCAATCTCCGCCTGGGCCTGCCCCATGGCCGCAGCCGCGTCATCATAGTCCTGTCGGCTGACAGCCCTGTCCGCCAGCAATTCCTTATAACGTTCGGTCTTCAACCGGATCGACGGCAGATTGGCTTGCGCCTTGCCCAGGGAGGCCCTGGCGGAATCAAGCGCCACCTGAAAAGGGGCGGGATCAATCTGGTAAAGCAGTTGTCCGGCTTTGACATCGGAGCCTTCCCGAAAGAGGCGCTTCTTGATGATGCCATTGACCTGGGGGCGGATTTCCGCCACCAGATACGGTGACGTACGCCCCGGCAGTTCGGTGGTCAGCTCTACCTGGCCGGGCTGAATGGCAACCACGGCCACTTCCGGCGCCTGGTTCGGCATGCCTTGCTGCCCCTGGCCGCTGCCGCAGCCGGCCAGCAAAATCATCAGAGCCGCAAAAGCCCCGATCCGTTTCACCAGTTCATAACCGTTCCGGTTCACATGCATCAGAAATCTCCATATCCTAAATAGTCGCATTTATTTCGCCGCGCGGGAGATGAAATCAAGGCTCAATCAGTCCCTTAAAGAAAATATCCAGAATAGTGTCGGGATCTTCCGGAAAAGGATGGCGCTCGGGAGCGTCGAGCCAGAGAAGAAGAACGGCGTCGATGACGCTGCCGAGAGCCATCGCCAGGAGATAGGGGGAGGCGATGTTCTTAAACCGCTGTTTTTTGATGCCGACTGTAAAGATCGCAGCCAGACGCTCCAGGAAGATGTAGCATCGTTGGCGGATTTCACAATCCAGGCCGGCTTTGAGGTTGAAACTTGCCCCGCTGCTCTCGGCCAGATAGAGGCGAATAACGGGAAGATTGCTGCGAAAAATTTCAACCTTGGTCCGGACATAATTCCGCAGCTTTTCAATCTCGTCCGCCGGCTCTTCAATGGCCCGGGTGAGCGCCT
>QZIZ01000072.1 GCA_003599195.1 Deltaproteobacteria bacterium
CAATGCCTGGGCCGCGGCGTTGATCCCCGCCAGCAGGCCCATGGCCCCGGACTCCACGTAGCCCTCCACCCCGGAAATCTGCCCGGCCAGAAAGAGGGGGGGAAGTTTGAGGAAATTGAGGTGCGGGCTCAACAGGCCCGGGGAGCGGATGAAGGTATTGCGGTGGATGGAGCCTAACCGCGCGAACCGGGCCTGCTCCAGACCGGGTATGAGCCGGAAGACCCGCTCCTGCTCGCCGTATTTCAGTTTGGTCTGGAAACCCACCAGGTTGTACAGCGTGCCTTCCCGGTTTTCCTGGCGGAGTTGGGCCACCGCGAAAGGCTGCCGCCCGGTTCTCGGGTCCGCGAGGCCCACGGGTTTCAAGGGACCGTAAGCCAGGGTGAGATAACCCCGCGCGGCCATCACCTCGATGGGGAGGCAACCCTCAAAATAGCGGGGCTCTTCAAAAGAGCGCAAGGGGACCTGCTCCGCGGCCGTCAAGGCTTGGTAAAACGCGGTGTACTCCTCCTCGGTGAAGGGGCAGTTCAGGTAGTCGTCCCCGGCGCCGTAGCGGGAGGCCCTAAACACCTTGGACAGATCCAGGGATTCGGCATAGACGATGGGGGCAATGGCGTCGTAAAAATGCAGGTGCTCCTGGCCGGTGATCCGCCCCAATTGCCCGGCCAGGGCATCCGAGGTGAGGGGGCCGGTGGCGATGACGGTGGTCCGGTCCGGGTCCAGCTCCGTCACCTCCTCCCGGACGATCTCCACCAGGGGTTCTTTTTCCAAGGCGTTGGTGAGATAAGCGGCAAAGGCCTCCCGGTCCACGGCCAGGGCCTTGCCCGCGGGCACCCGGGTGGCTTGGGCCGCGGCCATCAGCAAAGAATTAAGCCGCCGCATCTCCTCCTTAAGGAGGCCCACCGCGTTTTCGACGCTGTCGGCCCTGAGGGAATTGCTGCACACCAGCTCTCCCAGGAGCGGCGACTGGTGGGCCGGAGAAAACCTCCGGGGCTTCATCTCATAGAGCCGAACCCCAACCCCCCGGCGGGCCGCTTGCCAGGCGGCCTCCACGCCGGCTAACCCACCCCCGATGATGCGGATGGAATCAGGCTGTTCCATTTCCCCAACTTCTCCTGCTAACCAATTTTTTAGGGGTCAGGGGCTAGTAAAAAAGAGCCTTTAACAAAACAAATTGAGACCTCGGCGGAAGTTCCCCGCTTGTCATTCTGAGGGAGCGAAGCGACCGAAGAATCTCGTTTTTGGTCTAAGCCTTTCCCTGGCGGTGGCGATGATTATATGTCGACCTGGTCCCCCCAAAAACCAGATTCTTCACTCCGCTTCGCTTCGTTCAGAATGACAAAAGAAGAGTATTGCAGAGGTATTATCTGACCACTGGCTACTGACCTCTAATCGCTAATCCCTGCCCCCCTACCCCTGCTCCTCGGGGATTACCGCTTCCTGGTAATCGCATTCATCCCGGGGGCAGAGGAGGAGTTTCTTGCCCTTGGGGGTGAGCCAGGGAAATTGGCATTTGGGGCAGGATTTGATCACCGGGGCGTGGTTTTGCAGGTATTTGCAGTCCGGATAGCGGTTGCAGCCGTAAAAGAAGCCCCGGCGGGAGCGCCGTTTCACCAAATTACCGGTGCAGCCGTCCTGGGGGCAGGGAAATTCCGAGGTCTCCGGCGTCTTTTCCACCAGGATGATCTGCCCCTGTTGGTCCCGGGTGAAGTTGCGGGTAAAGTTGCACTTGGGGAAGGCGGAGCAGCCCAGGAATTCGCCGTTGCGGCCCCAGCGGATGAGGAGTTCGGAGCCGCATTGAGGGCATTTGATGCCGCTGGGCACGCTTTTCACCCGGCGCATGCCGGTTTTGGCCGCGGTCAACTCCTGGGCGAAGGGGCCGTAGAAGTCCCGCATCACCCCCTGCCAGGGCACGTCGCCCTCGGCGATGCGGTCCAGGTCGGTTTCCATGCGGGCCGTGAACTTGGGGTCCATAATGTCCGGGAAATTTTCCACCAGCAGATCGCTGACCACCATGCCCATTTCCGTGGGCCGCAGGCCGTATTTTTCCTTGGCCACGTAGAGCCGGTCCTGGAGGTTGCTGAGAATGGTGGCGTAGGTGCTGGGGCGGCCGATGCCCTGGACCTCCAGCTCTTTGATCAGGGACGCTTCGGTGTAGCGGGCCGGAGGTTTGGTGAAGTGCCGCTGGGGGTCGAAATCCCGCAGCTTCAGGATTTCTCCGGTCTTCAGCGGCGGCAGCTTTTCCGGCTGTTCCTCTTCCTCCTGGTTCTCCTGGTAGAGCACGGAAAAGCCCGGGAATTGCAGCACCGAAGCGGTGGCCCGGAAGAGATAGGGGCCGGCGGTGACATCCACGGTGGTCAACTGAAAGACCGCGGGGGCCATCTGGGAGGCCACGAAGCGCCGCCAGATGAGGTCGTAGAGGGCCAACTCGTCTTTGCCCAGATAGGGTTTCAGGTCCTGGGGCCTTCTGGCCACCCCGGAGGGGCGGATGGCCTCGTGGGCCTCCTGGGCGCCTTTGGGGCTTTTGTAGACATTGGGCTTGGCCGGCAGATAATCCTTCCCGTAACCCTGCTGGATAAAGTCCCGCACCGCGTCCAGGGCTTCAGCGGAGACCCGGGTGGAGTCCGTGCGCATGTAGGTGATGAGACCTACCGGGCCTTCATCGCCTAACTCCATCCCTTCATAGAGCCGCTGAGCCAGGCGCATGGTCTTGCTGGGAGGGAAGCGCAGCTTCCGCGACGCCTCCATCTGCAGGCTGCTGGTGATGAAGGGGGGCGCGGGGTTCCGCTTCTGCGGCTTTTTCTCCACCTTGGCCACCTTGAACTCCGCGGCCTCCAGGGTCTCCAGGATCCCCTCCACCTCACCGGCAGCGGCGGGCTTGATATTCTTGCCGTCTTTCTTAAGAAGATTGGCGGCAAAGGCCGGAGGCTCCTTGGCCTCCAGGCAGGCGGCCAGGGACCAGTACTCCTGGGGGACGAAGGCCAGAATGGCCCGCTCCCGGTCCACCACCAGCCGCAAGGCCACGGACTGCACCCGGCCCGCGCTTAAGCCCGTCTTTACCTTCTGCCACAATAGCGGGCTGATCTGGTACCCCACCAGACGGTCCAGGACGCGCCGGGCCTGCTGGGCCTCGAAGCGGGGGCGGTTCAGTTCCACCGGTTTGGCCAGGGCTTCTTTAATGGCCCTGGGGGTGATCTCCAGGAGCAGCACCCGGTGGAAGCGGTGTTCTTTTTCCCCCAGGGCCTGGGCGATGTGCCAGGCGATGGCCTCCCCTTCCCGGTCCGGGTCCGGAGCCAGGTAGACGTCGGGGATGCCGGCGGCCGCTTTTTTCAAAGCGGTGATGACCTTGGCCTTGCCCAGGATGGTGACGTACTTGGGCTGAAAGTCTTGCTCCAGGTCCACCCCCAGCTCGTTTTTGGGGAGGTCCCGGATATGGCCCATGGAGGATTGCACCAGGAAGTCGGACCCCAGGTACTTCTGGAGGGTCTTGGCCTTGGTGGGCGATTCGACGATAAGCAGTGATTTAGGCATATTTTTTAATATTTATCGGCTTCTGGCATGCGCCAAGGGAAGGGATACCAGATTTGCAGATAAAATTCTACCAGATGCTCCCGTTTTTCAAGGCTTTTTTTGCCGCTGCCAGGGATCTGCCGAAATTTAAAGGGAAAATATCCGCCTGACCGTTTCTATAGCTAAGGTCTGACGGCATAGATAATAAATCGCGGATCTTTGCCAACAAAAACCGGCTGCCACACTCCGGGGCTCTCTTGCAGCAGGGCGTGCAGGTCTTTTTCGGGGTCTTTTTCCCCCGGCACCGGCATTTGCACCAGGTAGCGGGCCTGATATGCCTTCATGGCTTGCAGGATATCCTCGGTTCCCCGAGATTGGGAAGGGTACCCGTAAAAAATGGAGGCCGGGTTGGCAAGGTACAGGCGGATGGCGGGGCGTCCGGTGTAAAGGTAAACCATGGAGTCCGATCCGGAGATGATGACCTCATCAGGCGCGGTATGGGACTTGATCCAATTAAATACCTCCTCATGGGAGGACCAATAAATCTTTGGGTGCGACCGGACGAGGGTGGGGTAGCCCGTCTCCCGGTTGACCCGCCCGTAATTATACACCAATACCAGGTTTGCGGTCAGCAGGATGGCCAGCGCCACCGGCAACACATAGCGGTGGATGGGGATAGAGGATAACCGGGTTGCCGATGCTGCCAGCCAAAAGATCAAGTATGCAAGTAAAAATGGCAGGATGGGGGCCAAAAAGCGAAACGGCGGCCAGGGCCAGAGAATCACCACAGCCAGGTAGGCGGCCAGATATAACGGCAGCAGTTGGATCCTCCTGGCATTTGCCGCAATAATGATCCAGGTGATTAACCCGAGGAAGTAAAAGAAAAATAATGAGATTTTTGATTCAGCCGAGAATATGATTTTCTCCAATCCCGGCACGCCGAGAAAACTGCTGAAAATCAGGATGTGAGCCAGATTATGGAAGGGAATTTGCGCATAAACAGAAAAACCATGTTCGTACCACCAGGTGAAATAGTCCGTATAATAGCCGACAATCGGGTCCTGGGGGACATGGACCGATATCCAGGGGATCCACCAGAGCCAGGGGAGGATGACGGCCGCGGTTCCCACGGCCACCCAAAGGACCGGACGCCGCCGGCGGTAAAGGAAGAACAGCCCCACGGGCGCCAGGATGATACCCAGGGAGCGGCACAGGTAGGGCAGTCCCAATAATACCCCCATCAAGAATTGCCGGACGCCGCTGCTCTGGGGTGACCTTGCCTGGTTTTCCAAGGCCCACAGGACTCCCAGAACCAGTAGCCCGAAAGGTATTTCCGATAAGGTCAGGGTGGAAAAATACAGAAAATTGATGGAAGTACCGCAGAGCAGGCCCGCGGCCAGGGCCACCCCCCGGCTGCAGTAGCCGAAACGCACCAGGTAGAGATAGGATAATCCGGTCAGAGCCCCGCCGGCCAGCAAAGACAGGGCCTGCATGGCCCAAAGATTGTCCGGAAAAGAGGGCCACAGTTTCCAGATAAGGGCCAGGAGAGCGGGATAAAGAACGGGATACTTGGTCTGCAGCGGCGCGGCGGGCAGGTTGATCAGCCGGTATCCCCGCCCTTCGGCCAGGGCCTTGGCCGTCGCCACGTAGATGGCGTCATCGTGGTAAGTGCCGCAAACTCCGGCCACCAGCCACCAATAGCCGGCTGCCAGCGCCACTGCCGCCAGTATTAAGGCAGTCAGCCGGTCCCGGCGGGTCAAAGGCTGGGGAGCCGGCAACTCTGTAACCACGGCTGTTGAATGCCTCAATGATATGTTCCAAAAAGTTCCAAGTTCCTGGTTCCTGGTTCCAAGTTTGTGGAGTTCAAAGTTGAGACCTCTGCGAAATACCCCGTTTGTCATTCTGAACGGAGCGCAGCGGAGTGAAGAATCTCATTTTTGGCGTTCAGGAATTCCAATTCGCCTTGTAATCATCGGCAGGGTCCGGAAAAGCTGTGCCGCCAAATACGAGATTCTTCGGTCGCTCCGCTTCCTCAGAATGACAATTTAGAGGACTTTCGCATAAGTCTCAAGGTTGAGATTTCTTGGTATTAAGAACATCAGCTCCGCAATACTCCCGAACCAGATAAATGGGGCGGTTTTTCACCTCCGAATAAATCCTGCCGATATATTCCCCCATTATTCCCAGCATTAACAAATTAAAAGCGCCGAACAGGATAACCGCCAGGATAATGGAGGTCCAGCCGGGCACCAGGGCGATATCGAAAAAAAGATACTTAACGAAAGTATAAAGCAGATAAAGGAGAAAAGGCAGCATCAGGGCGAAGGCCGTCAGGTAGGCGGCCCTGAGCGGCCAGAAGGACAGAGAGATGAGGCCGTCCATGGCCAGGCGGACCATTTTCACCAGGGGATATTTGGTATAGCCGGCCTCCCGGGCGGCGCGGTCATATTCCACCACGGACCTTTGAAATCCCAGCCAGCCCACCAAACCCCGGATATAGCGGTGGGTCTCGGTGAGTTTTTTCAAGGCGTCCACCGCCGCCCGGTCCAGCAGGCGGAAATCGCCGCTGGCCTCCGGCGCATCCGTTTCCGACATCTTGGAGATCAGGCGGTAATAGACGGCCGCGGTCCATAACTTGAAGCCGGTCTCTCCTTCCCTTTTCCGGCGCACCGCCAGCACCACCTGGTTGCCTTCTTCCCAGCGGCGGAGCATTTCCGGGATCACCTCCGGCGGGTCCTGTAAGTCCGCATCGATGGAGACCAGGGCGTCGCCCGGCGCGATGTCGTAGGCGCAAGTTAAGGCGGCCTGGTGGCCGAAGTTGCGTGAGAGGCGGATGCCGCTGAAGCGGGCGTCCTGTTGGCTGTTTTCCCGGATCAGCCGCCAGGACTTATCCCGGCTGCCGTCATCCACGCAGATGACCTTAAAATGATAGCAGTCCGCCAGATCGTCCATGACCCGGCTGACTCTGGCAAAGAAATGGGGCAGGACCGCTTCCTCATTATAGACGGGAGCGATGATGCAGACCGATTTCCTGGGCGTCATGGTGACCATTATTAAATCAACTTTCTTTAAAAACCAGGTCTTCCGGGGCAGCCAGCAACTTGACGGCATTTCCCCGGACCTCCACCAAATCGGCCAGGCCGGTTAAGCGGCCCGTGGGCAGATGGACGGCCGGGTCGGGGGTCGCGTCCAGATAATCTTTGAATCCGGAAATATCCCGGTTTTCCTTGATAAACCGCACCAGGCGGCGGAACAGTTTGGGGAGGATAACACACTTCTCCAGCCCCGCCTGGCCCTCGTCCATGGTAACTCCGGAATTGCTGCAGTCCCGGGGCCAGAGGCCCAGCCGCTCTCTTCTGGCTGCCTGCACGCCCCGGGTCAGCTCCTCCCGGAGATCGGCATATAAGCCCTCGTAATAGGTGGGGTAAACCAGGCCCTCCTGGAGCAGCAGGTAATTGACGCTTTGCCGGACCAGGGCCGCGTCCAGAAAGACCTTTTCGCCGTCCGGCCAGGGCGGGTCTCCGGCAAAGACAAAAGCCACCGGCCGCCGGTTCTTCTCGGCGTGGCGGGCCAAGATGTAACCGGCCGCGCCGTCCCGGGCGTGGGACGGCCCGAAGAGGTTGCCCCTGATTCTTAAGTGCGACAGGAGAAAATCCAGGGCCTCCCGGGCGTATTTCAGGGGCTGATGCCAGCCCTCGTAGTTCAGCTCGAGGGCGTCGATCCCCTCCAGCCGCAACTGCGCCTGCCCTTGGCGGTTGAGCCGGACCGGGCGCCCCCGGAGCCTGCCCCAATTATCGGCGTTTAAGGCCTGAAAATGCAGGGAATCCCCATCGGGGTTATAGCCGGTGACATGGAAGGTTCCAGAAATAGAGATAAACATGGGAGGTTCTTTTTGTCCAATTATAAAGGAGGAAGTGTTTCTGCAACAATTTCTTTAATCGTCTTTAAATAATCTATATCCTTAGATCTACCTGGTATTGCCAACCATTCTCTTAGCATACCAACAAAAACTCCAGTAACTTCCTCAGTAAGTCCCATATTGACAGGTTCAAATACTCTTCTATTACTTGGAAAACTAGATGTAGCAATAACTTGAATTCTATCTAGGCGAGCTATTCCTTCTATCGTTTTGAAACCCTTGGGAGGTTGTGGGCAATAAAAAAATTGTTTATACATTAAAGCTTTAATCCGTGCTACCATTTCTGGTGGAAATCCACTAGGGCTTAGGGTTGTCTCCTTAGAAAATATCGGAACAACTAGTACACATTTTTGTTGAAGATGTTTTTTCTTTTTATCTTTTAGTATCTTAGATATATCATCAAAAATGATATTTTCAGATGATATAATAATCCCCGGACGTCTCTTGCTCTTTTGGACAATTAATTCTTCATTATATCGTAAGTAAAGATGATATATTGGTAAATCTTCAGTTCTACAATAATCACCCTCACATAACTTCCTAATATCGAAATCTAATTTTATATGACCGGTAGGATCAGACCTCTTTACCTCTAACACCCATGGAACTACATCTAATTGGAAGGCAGCAATATAACAAAATTGTCCAGTTGTAAATTCTTTCTGGAATGTTTCATCAGGGAGATGTCGATAAAATTGGTCAAACAGTTTTGTAATTCCCATAAACTGTGCTCCAAGTTTTTTCAATCAAGTTTTATCTCTGCCACCCCCGATATCTCGACTAAATCTTCTTCTTCCATAATTTCTAATGCTTGATAATATAGTTTGTCGTAAATTGGTTCTACAGCATTTGTATCTTCCTGCTGCCCCATCCAACTCTCCTTTAATTTTCTGATTGCTTCCTTAGCCTTTTTTATCTTTTCTTTAGATAATGGCCTCATTTCGATTTGTGAGATTATTTCTGGTTTTTTAGCTTTAGAAAAATCTAGTTTATCCTGATAGGATACTTTTTCCATAGGTTCGGTTTCAAAATAGACATAATCTAATAATTGATAAGTATCACCGGCCCATTTTTTTATAGCATTTTCTAGTGGAAGAGTTACGGAAGCAGGCAATATTTTATTAAGCTGATGATCTTCTTCACGTCTACATCGGTAATAAAAATGTTCTTCGTCATCAAACTTGCTTTCAAAGGGTATAGCTTCTATTAAATTTGTTTTTGTTGCTCGTTCAATAGCTTCCAGAGCTTGGCCACAAAAAGGGCCGTAATGAACAAAGCGCCATGGCCATTTTGTAAGGGTTTCTCCCTGAAAATACCTAGCATAATATAGATCTGCTAAATAAAGAAATTTTACAAGGCGAACTGGGGTTAATACTTCCCCTCGTTCGCTGGCAAGCCATGTAATATATTGAACAAGTTGTTCCGGTATAATCTTTGTTCCCATTTTTTCTCTTAATTTTATAATAATTGAAAAATGATCAATTTTCTAAAACAAACCACTTCCCCGGCAGTTCCTTGATCAACCCCTGGAGTTCCAGCATGGTGAGGCGGCTCATGACTTCGTGGGCCGGGAGGCTCGACGCCTGCACCAGTTCTTCCAATTGCACCGGGTCCGAGCCCAGGAAGGGCAGCAGGGGGTCCTGGGGCCGGGGGAGGGTCAGAACCTCGGAGACCGCGGCCTCGGAGACCGCGGCGGGCCGGGCCGCGGGGCGCGCTACGGCCAGCCGGGGGAGTTCCTGGAGGATGTCCCCCACTTCATGCACCAGCTTGGCCCCCTGCTGGATGAGGCGGTGGGGGCCGACGCTGGTGGGGGAGTCCACCGGCCCCGGTACCGCCAGCACCTCCCGGCCCTGGTCCAGGGCGTACTGCACGGTGATATGGGTGCCGCTCTGGGTTCCCGCTTCCACCACCACCACGGCCCAGGACAGGCCGCTGATGAGGCGGTTGCGGACCGGGAAGTTGCGGCCCTCGGGCGGCGTGCCCAGGGGAAATTCGCTGATCACGGCCCCTTGTTCGGGAATCTGCTGATAGAGTTTTTTGTTTTCCGGAGGATAGACCACGTCCAGGCCGCAGCCCAGGACCGCCAGGGTGCGGCCGTTATTTTCCAAAGCCCCCTGGTGGGCCGCGGTGTCGATGCCCCGGGCCAAGCCGCTCACCACCCGCCAGCCCCGGGCCGCCAGGGTCCCGGCCAGGCGGCGGCAGGTCTTCAGACCGTAGTAACTGGCGGCCCGGGTGCCCACCAGGGCCACGGCCTGCGCGTCCTCCGGCTCGAGTGTGCCGCGGATGAAGAGATATGGCGGAGCATAAGGAATATCCCGGAGCCGGGGGGGGAACCGGGGATCGTCCCGGGTCAAAATTTGTGCGCCCGCGGCTTTCAAAAGGGAAATCTGCGCCTCCACCCGGTCCCAATCCCTGAAGGAAGTAACGGCCTTGGCGATGGCCGGGGTGACCCCCTTGATGGACCGCAATTCCGGCAGCCGGGCCTCGAAGACCGCGGCCGGGGACCCGAAGGCCTCCACCAGGCGCTGGAACAGGACCAGCCCCACCCCGGGGATGGCGCGGAGGGCGAGCCAGGGGAGCTTTTCGGTCATGGTCTCACCTTTGGGTGAAGATAGTAATCAGTGATCAGTAATCAGTGATCAGTAAAAAAAACTGATCACTGATTACTGGTTACTGATCACTGGTCCTTACTGCTGCCGCATCTCTTCCAGGTGCGTTTCGATACTTTTAGCCTCGGGCAGCAGCTCCTCCAGCCGCCGGCGCCGGGCGGCCCGTTCCTCCTCCGCCAGCTGCATGGACCCGGCCACCCCTTCCAGGTCGGTGATGAGCGATTTCATGGTGTTGGCCAGCGCAGTTTCCTGCTGCTTGAGCCACTGATCCACCAGCGGCAGGAAGTATTGGAACTTCAACCGTTCTTCGTAATCGATGACCTGGACCTTCACCTGCTCCAAGAGCCATTCTTTGACGGACTTCAGGGCCCGGCCCAGGTCCCGGAGCAATTGCTGCCTGGGGTCCGCTTCGTTTTTCAAACCCAGGCGGCGCTTCACGGCTTCCCAGTAGCGCTCTAAAAAACCCGCGCCGGAGCGCACCCAGACTTCCGCGTCCAGCCACCAGCCGGGGTCGAGTTGCAGGTTCAGCAACGGCACCTCCAGGCTGGACGGCCTGGGGGGCGCGGCCATTTCCAGGGCCGGGGCCGCGGCCGGGAACCCCAGGGCCTCGATCTCCCGGTAATAGAGGGTCAAGGCGTCCTGGAGGGAGAGTAGCAATGGCGTCTCCACCCGGATCAGTTCGCTCCGCAGCCAGCCTTCCTGTTCCCGGATAAATTCCACCAGGGAGACATTGGCTTCAGCGGTGACGTATTGGGTCAGCTCCCGGACGCACTCCTGAAAGAGCTGGTACAGCGCGGGGCGGAACGACCCGGGCGCCTCCGGCAGCAGCAGCCGGTCCCAGTTGGGCTCATAGTCCCGGATGAAGCCGGTCAGAGCGGAACCCACCTTGCCGTAGCGGCGGTCCATGACCGAATTCACCCGGTCTTTCAAGACCTTTTTCAGATGCATCCCGGCCCCGTTCAGGGTCCGGTCCAGGTTGTCCAGGGTGGATTCCAGGGGTTGGCGCCGGGCCTGGAGGTGGCCTTCCACCTTTTGCAGGGCCTCCAGGTCCCGGCCCAGCAGGCCCAGGGTGAGTTCCAGCTGCTCTTTTAAGCCTAAGGCCACCATCTGCACCTGGGAGAGGCTGCCCCCGGCCAGGCGGCGGCTCTGAAGACGCTGCACCGCGGCCAGTAAATCCTCCTGGAAGCGCGCCGCTTCCTGTCCGGAGAAGGCGGCCGCGGCCTGGTCCAGGGCCCAGACAGACAGAAGCCCGGCTTCCCGCTGGTCCAGGGTTTCCCCCGAGCTGCGTCGGCGATCCAACAGGAGCTTCAGGGCGGAAAAGGCATAGACCCGGGGCTCCGGCTGCCAGGGGGCGAGTTCCCGGGCCACCCGGTCCCTGATCTGCCGGGCTTCCTCCAGAGAGGCGTGTTCCCCCAGGTCCAGATTGAGGATGAAGTGCAGGTGGGGGAGCAGCCCCATCCGGTTCAGTTCGCCCAGGAACTGGAAATCCGCCTGGCGCAGGCCCACCCGGGAACTGACGACATAGAGCGCCAGGTCGCTCTTCACAAGGTAGGCCAGCACCTGGGCCAGGTGTTGGGGAAAAGGCGAGTCGCTGCCCTGGCAGTCCCCGAACTCCAGTCCCGCGGCCGGCCAGGGGAAGGGAACGGTAAGGAGCACGTCCTTCAAGAAAACCGCGGTGGCCTCCCGGGTCACCATGTCCCGGTGGCGGGCCAGGTCCGGACCGGCCAGGGATAAAACATTGGCGGACCGCAGCAGTCCCTGGACCTGGTCAAACCCCTCCAGATAGGACTTCAGGAGAAGATAGTTGGGGTCCAGGCTGCCTTCCGTCCAGATGTCATCCTGCCGGGCCTCCGCCAACACTTGGAACAATAACTCCCGGTCCGCGGCCTGCTGCAAGTCCAAAGGCGCGGCCCGTTCCTTGAGGCGGGAAACCGGCAGCAGTCCCAGGGCCCGGTTGATCTCGCCGTTGATTTCCGGCCATTCCTTGAACTTCAGAACCGCCCCGGGTTCGGGGCCGGGCTGGATGCGGGTGACCATGGCGGTGAGGATGCCCGCGCCCCGCTTCAGTACATCCTGCCCCAGGAGGGCGTTGATGGCCGTGCTCTTGCCGGATTTCACCGCACCCACCACCGCCAGGCGGCAGGTGTCCTCAGAGACATGGCCCCGGACCTCGTCGAGAACCTTCAGCCAGTGCTCCCCCTGGGACACGGCCTGGGGAAAGAGGCGGGCCCATTCCCGGGCCATCTCTTGCAGTCGGGCAATCTCCCGGATCAAGGCTTCCTGGGGCCGGCCCTGGGTCATTTCCGTACCTTATATTGATAAATAGGCAAAGTAATTCCGAAGTCTGCCGTGCTTCACAACCTATCGGTCTGTAAGCGGTGAGCTGTGAGCAGTGAGCAGCAAAAAACAAGGGGCACTCTTTTTAACTGCTTACTGCTTACTGCTCACTGCTCACTGCTTACTGCTTACTGCTCACTATTTCTTGGGTGCGAACCCGGCGATATAGGGCCGGCCCACTTCCACCCGTACTTTGTCAGCAATTTCCACGGTCAGGACCTGGTCCTGGATGTTGACGATTTCCCCGCAGAGGCCGCCGGTGGTGATGATCCGGTCGCCCTTTTTCAGATTCTCTAGAAACTGGCGTTGCTCTTTGGCTTTTTTCTGTTGGGGCCTAATCAGCAGGAAATAGAAAATCACCACCATCAAGACCATGGGGGCCATAAAGGTCCACATGGGACTTTCAGCTCCGCCTCCCGGAGCTGCGGCATGTGCCCAATTAACCACGTGTGTTACCTCCCTCTCGTTTATCGTAAAACTCCCGGCGGAACGCGGCGAAGCGGCCCGCGGCCACTGCCTGCCGGATATCTGCCATCAGATGCAGATAGTAATATAAATTATGCAGAGTTAAAAGGCGATAGCAGAGAATTTCCCGGGAAAGATAAAGGTGGCGCAAATAGGCCCGGGAATAATGGCGGCAGGTGTAGCAGCCGCAATTCTCCTCCAGGGGCCGGGGGTCCCGGGCATAGACCGCGTTTTTTACCACTACTTTACCCGCAGCGGTGAAGGCCATGCCGTTTCTGCCGTTTCTGGTGGGGAGCACGCAGTCGAACATGTCTACCCCCCGGGCCACCGCCTCCACCAAATCCTCCGGCGTCCCCACCCCCATCAGGTAGCGGGGCTTGTTTTCCGGCAGTTCCGGGGTGGTGGCCTCCACCATGGCCAACATGGTGTCTTTGTCCTCCCCGACGCTCAGGCCTCCCAGACAATAGCCGTCGAAATTGAGCTCGCGGAAGGCCTGGGCCTGCTCCCGGCGGAGTTCCGGGAGCATCCCTCCCTGGACCACCGCGAATAGAGGCGCGGCCTTGTCTCTTCTGGCCTCCAGACAACGTTTGGCCCATCGCAAGGTCAAGTCCGCGGCCCGGTGTACCTCTTCCTCCGGGGCCGGATACCCGGGGCATTCGTCCAGGCAGACCATGATGTCAGCGCCCATGGCCAACTGCAGCTCCACCACCTTTTCCGGGGTGAGGAAATGGCTGGAGCCGTCCAGGTGGGAGCGAAAATGCACGCCTTCTTCGGTGATTTTGCGCAGCGATGCTAAACTGAAAATCTGGTAACCCCCGGAATCGGTGAGGATGCCGCCGGACCAGTTCATGAACTGATGCAACCCCCCCAGCGCACTCACCACCTCCACCCCCGGGCGCAGGTAAAGGTGGTAAATATTGCTCAAAATAATGCCGGCCCCTAGCTCTTTAAGCTCCTCGGGAGTCATGGCCTTCACCGTGGCCAGGGTGCCCACGGGCATGAAGACGGGGGTCTGCACCAGGCCGTGGGCGGTGCGCATCATTCCCAGACGAGGAGAGGCCGGGCCTTCTGCTGTTTTTAAATGAAATTCAAACATATTTTTTGGAGTTCTATAAGCGATGCGACCTCTGAAAAGTGTCGTAAATTCAATAAACAACATCCGAGGTTACAAGATCAACATGCAATCCCCATAGGAATAAAATCGGTACTTCTCCTTAACGGCTTCCTCATAAGCTTTCATGATTAAATCCCGGCCCGCGAAGGCGCTCACCAGCAGCAGCAGGGTGGATTTGGGGAGATGAAAATTGGTGAGCAGCCGGTCCACGGCCTTAAACCGGTAGCCGGGGTGGATATAAAGGCCGCACCAGCCGGATCGGGCCGCGAACCCTCCGGGTCCGGCGCAGTATTCCAGGACCCGGACGCTGGTGGTGCCCACGGCTGCCAGCCTTTTTCCCTGGCTCCGGGCGGCATTAAGCTTATCGGCCGCGGTCGCGCTGAGTTCGAAATATTCCGGCTCCAGGTGGTGCCTGGTATAATCCTCCTCCCGCACGGGCATAAAGGTCCCCGGCCCCACGTGCAGGGTGACGGCCACCGTCTCTACCTCCCGGCGGGTCAGGTCCGCCATCACCGCGTCCGTAAAATGCAGGCCCGCGGTGGGGCAGGCGATGGCCCCCGGGCGCGAGGCATAGACCGTCTGGTAGCGTTCCTGGTCCGATGTCTCCGGGGCGCGGCGGATATAAGGAGGGAGCGGCATTTCCCCCTGCTTCAGCACCAACTGTGCCGGGTCGCTGCCGTTCAGGGAAAAAAAGCGCACTTCCGCCAACCCTGGTTGAGGCAGGGAAGATCGGAAGAGC
>QZIZ01000081.1 GCA_003599195.1 Deltaproteobacteria bacterium
GAACAACTTCTTCCCCTCTCCCGGGCGCATCACCCGCTACCAGTCCCCCGGCGGCATCGGCATCCGCCTGGACGGCTGCGTCTACGGCGGCTACGAAGTGCCCCCCTATTTCGACCCCATGCTGGCCAAACTCTGCGCCTGGGGCAACACCTGGGAAGAGGTCCTCAACCGCATGGACCGTGCCCTCGAGGAATACATCATCCGGGGCATCAAGACCACCATCCCCTTCTACCGCCAGGTCCTGAAACACGAAGACTTCCGCTCCGGCCTCTTCACCACCAACTTCCTGGCCGAAAACATGCCCTCCCTGACTTATTTGGACGTGCGGGAGCCATGGGATTTGTTCTATGTGGCAGGGGCTACCCTGTTTTGTGAATTGAATCAGATTGCGAAGAAGTAGAATTATCGTCCCCGTTTTTAAGAACTCTTGGGGGGTGCATAAATGGAACAGGGAGAATTGCAGAAATATATATTGGATCAAGCGAAGACTGAGGTGGACCACACAAGGTCATGGCCCCCAAAGATACTGGCTTTTTATGTAACAATCCATTTTGGAATCGTCGGGGCGCATCTTGCACTTACAGGCCGAACACCCCCAATCAATGCCCCTTTTTGTGCCAAGCTCTTTATCACTCTATTTGTTGTCGGGCTGTTTCTGTGGGCAGCCTTGGTCCTCGGGAAAAACCATCTGTCATATCTTCGACACCGAAATATTCAAATTCATTTTCAGATTGAGAACTTGAAAAAATACAAAGACACATTGCCAAAGAATTGGTTCATAATAAACGAGATTAGTCTTTTTGTTCGTAAAGGTTGGTGGTTTTATCTTTATCTGATGTTTCTTGTTACTATCCTAACAATGGGAGGCGTATGGTTTGTCAGATAATCATGGGCGTCAACAAGCACCCCAGTAGATGTTTTTGCCTTCGCTTCACTCGGCATGGTCGCCTAAGAGCTTGTATGCTAGGCCAGGAGTAATCCATGAAATGGATTAAGAGATTTTGGGGTATAGAAGATAAAGTAACCGATTCCAGCGCGGATGATCTTATCAAAGCGTATGAACGTGAGGAACGAGAGATAAGGAATGCCGGGAGTTTCAATGGTAAACATTATACCGAATACATAGAATACATAAAGCATTTGAAACGTGAACGAAAGCATGATGAGGCGATAAAGCTCCTTCTTGAAATAGTCTGCGCCGTTGAACGAGAGGCACAGATGGCAGAAAAACTAAGAGGTGCACCTTGTTTCATAGCACCTGGATACTATGAACATCTGGCAATTATCTATCGCAAAGAAAAGCGATATGCTAAAGAGGTCGAGATTCTAGAAAGGTACTGCGATAAGACTAAAGCACCGGGTGCTAGAGTTTTGGAACTTGAGAAAAGATTAACCAAAGCTAAAGAACTGAGAGACAAGCAGAAACCCTAATGATTGCCAAGCATAGCTTGCAGGCAATGCTTCCCAAACCAGCTTGGGAATGAGAAAACAAAAGCCCCCCTTCTGTCATTCTGAACGGAGCGCTAGCGGAGTGAAGAATCTCGTCTTTGGGGTCAAGTTAGCAGATATAGATAAAATCAGTATCTCAAGAAGCTCTTTTAAAACTGATTTTTCTTCATCCTGAGTATGCGAAGGAACGAGATTCTTCGGTCGCTTCGCTCCCTCAGAATGACAAGTGTTAGAAAAACTCGCTGGTCGCTATGCGCCAATATTCCGTCTACATTTTGACGAATAAATCCGGGACGCTTTATGTGGGGGTAACCAATGATTTGGAAAGGAGGATGTCTGAACACAAAAATGCTTTAGTTGAAGGATTTACCAAGAAATATAAGATTAATAGACTGATGTACTATGAAACATACAATGATGTTCATGACGCGATTGATCGGGAGAAACAGATCAAAGGATGGCGGCGTGATAAGAAAATCGCCTTGATCGAAGAAGATAATCCTAGGTGGCAGGATCTGAGCGAAGACTGGTTCTAAAGGGGGTTTTTCTGCTATAAAGAGCCGTTCTGGGCATAGCGAGGCCCAAATACCAGATTCTTCACTCCGCTAGCGCTCCGTTCAGAATGACAAAAAGAGCGGTATAGTCTAATTGTCGAAGGCGGGATGCGTTTCACTTTCCCGCCCTACTAAAAGCTGAATACTGAAAGCTGGAAACTGAAAACTATCACTATCCCAAAATGGTGCGTGAGACGCACCCTACAACTAAAAACTAAAAACTATACCCTATGTTCAACCCCATAAAAGTCACCGATGTCACTCTCCGGGACGGGCTCGAAGATTTCGTCCTGAAATACCTGCGTCTCGATGATCTGGGCCGCTTGGTCGGCCTCTTGGACCGGGCCGGGTTCTATTCCCTGGACTGCTGGGGCGGCTCCACTTTTTACGCGGCGCTCATGGACCTCAAGGAAGACCCCTGGGAGCGCCTGAAAAAGATGCGCCGGGCCATGACCCGCACCCCCATCCAGATGATCCTGAGGGGCCGCATGTTGGTGGGTTTCAAGCCTTACCAGGACGAAGTGGTGCGCAAATTCATCACCCGGGCCGCAAGCCAGGGAGTGGATATCTTCCGCATCTACGACAACCTGAACGATCTGGAGAACATGCGGGTGGCCATCGACGCGGCCAAGGAACTCCGCAAGGAAGTCGAAGCCACGCTGCTCTTTTCGCTCAACCCCCACGTCACCGTGGATGACTACCTGCAGCTGGCCAGCGGCCTGATTAATATGGGGGCCGACGTCATCTGCCTCAACGACTCCTTCGGGGCCATGAACCCCCGCCAGGTGGAGACCCTGGTCAGCACGTACCGCCGCTATTTCGCCCAGCCTCTGCGGCTCCACCTCCATAACAACCACCAGGCCGCGCTCACTTCCTACCAGGAGGGGGTGCGCCAGGGCGCTGAGCTCCTGGACACCACCATGGCTGCCTTAGCCTGGTCCTACGGCCCGCCGCCGGTGGAGTCCCTGATGTTCTCCCTGGCGGGCTCCAGCCACGACCCCAACATCGACCTGGACGTCCTCAGGGAAGCCGGCGAATTCCTGGACCTGCTGAAGGAAAAATACCGCTACCGGGAGCCCGCCCCCCGGAAGATGGACAACGGCCTGGGTCCGGATTACCTCCCCGGCCCCTTGCAGGAATTCATCCTGGAGGAGCTGAAGCGCCGCAACGCCCGGAACCGCCAGCGGGTGGCCTGCAAAGAGGCCCAGCAGGTGTGGAGCGACCTGGGCTATCCGGTCCTCAAAGGCCGGATTCTGGAGATCGTGGGCCTCCAGGCCGTGGAAAATATTTTGTCGTCCCGGCGCTACGAAACCATCATTCCCATCATGCAGAATCTGATCCGGGGCAAATACGGCCGGCTCCATTCCCCCATCCTCCTGGAACTGCAACACCGGGCCCTGGCTCCGGAAGACCTGGCCGTGGCCGCGCTGGAGAAGGAAGGAAGGCTGCGCGCCCTCCCCGGACTGGAAAAAGAAGAGGACATCCTCACCTACAGCCTCTTCCCCGAGGAAGCCGAGGCCTTCTTTCATATGCGGGCCGAAGGCGTCCGGCCCCCGGCCCCGGCCCCTGCCGCGCCGGCCCCCGGCCCCTACCCTCTCCTGGGCGCCATCGCCACCCCGCAGCTCACCCTCACGCATAAAGGGGAGGAGGTCTGGGCGCGTCTCGAAGGCGTGGGGTCCGTGCGCAAAGGCAAACAGGTGCTCTTCATCAATATCCAGGACCACCTCGAGGAGATCGAGGTGCAGCTGGCCCCCCGGGAAGACGGCCCTCCCGATTACCTGGTGACCTTCCACGGCGACACCTACCGCATCCGGGTGTCCAAGACCTTTCCCAAGGAACAGGAATACACCCCGGTTTTCCTGGAGATCAACGGCCAGATGGAAGAGTTCCTCATCAAGAACCCGGCAAACGAGAAGGGGTAGAGCTGAAAGAAAAGACTTACCACAGAGACACAGAGAGCACAGAGGTTCACAGAGAATTATATTAAAGAGGGTGAGCCTCTGGCTCACTCTCTTTATTTTTTTCTCTGTGCATCTCTGTGTCCTCTGTGCCTCTGTGGTGAATCTTTAACAAGGAGGTCGCCATGCGTATCCGTTCCCGGATGTTGCCCCCCGGCTGGTATCCCGGCAGTAAAAGCGAATGTTTAAGGCAGATCGAACAGATGACGGCCGGTGTGCAGCCATTGCCTGCCGGCGTCAAGGTCTGGGGCGGCATCGTCCCCCACGCGGGCTGGTACTTCTCCGGCAAACTCGCGGCCAAAGTCTTTTATCTCGCGGCCAAAGTGACCCAGCCCCAGGTAGTGGCGGTCTTCGGCGGCCACCTCGGGGGCGGCTCCCCTCCCCTCCTGGTCCCGGATGACGCCTGGGAAACGCCTTTGGGGACCGTCACCCTGGCCGCGGAGTTCTATGAGCCGCTGAAAAAGCGCCTGACCCTGAAAGAAGAATACCCCGGGGACAACACCATCGAAATCCAGCTCCCCATGGTGAAACATTTCTTCCCCAACGCCAAAGTCCTGGCCCTGCGCGCCCCCCACTCCCAGGAAGCCATCACCCTGGGCGAGACGGTGGCGGCCATCGCCGGGGAATTGAAATTATCCCTCCTGGCCTTCGGCTCCACGGACCTGACCCATTATGGCCCCAACTACGGCTGGGCCCCCAAGGGTTACGGCCCGGACGCGGTGAAATGGGTCAAGGAAGTGAACGACAAGAAATTCGTGGACCTGGCTTTAAAGATGGACGGGCCGAAGCTGCTCCAGGCCGGGTTCCAAGACCAGAGCGCGTGCAGCGCCGGCGGCGCGGCTGCGGCCATCGCCGCGGCCAAGAAGCTGGGCGCGACCAAAGCCGCTTTAGTTGATTATTACACCTCCTACGACGTCATGCCCGGAGACAGCTTCGTGGGGTATGCGGGGATTGTGCTGGAGGGATAGGATATGAAAATCACCTACGATCCCCGTTACAACATCGCCTACATCCGCTTGCAAGAAAAAGGCGCTGAGGTGGAAACCCTCCGCATCAGCGACGAACTGAACGTTGACGTGGCCCCCAACGGCACGGTTTACGGCATTGAACTTCTGAACGCCAAGCGCCAGCTTTTTACCCCGGACCAGGGCAAACTCATCATCGAAAACGAAGCCCGGGGAGGCCGCCAGGAAATAGAATTAGCCTGAGGTGGACTTGTCTTCCGATTTGAAATTTTTTCTCCCAGGGCGAGTCTTCCGTCCCCTACCCCTCGTTCCCAAGCTCCGCTTGGGAACGCACTTGCCGCCAAGCTCTGCTTGGCGGCCTCGCCGGCATGTACTACCAATTCGCAACCAAACGACATTTTTCGTAGGGGCGAACCTTGTGTTCGCCCCGAGCGGTCAGGGCGAACACAAGGTTCGCCCCTACGTTTTGTCGCCTTTTGATTTCGAATCGGTATAAGGATATTCCCTTCCCCTGCTCATCTGCTCCCTATACCCCCAAATAAAAGAGGGCGGCCTCACTGCGCCGCCCTCAGGTTAGAGGTTAATATTGGGTTTTGGGGGTTTTGCTTAGAAGCCGCAGCCCTTGCCCATGCCCATGCCGGGGCCGTCGCCCATCATGGCCATGCCCATGCCCATCATGCCCTTGCCCATACCCATGCCGGGGCCGAAGGGCGCGATCTTCCGGGCCTGCAGCCGGTAAGCCGTCATCTTTTCCTGCAGCTGCTCCTTGAGCGCGTTCATCTCCTTCTGCTTGGCCTTAATCTGGGCCTGGTCCGGGTTTTCGACCTTCCACAGCGCGGCCATCTCCGCCTTCTTCATCCACATGGCCTTCCTGAGGCTCGCGGTCTCGCTCATGAACTGTTCCTTGAGGTCAAAGAGCTGCCCCGCCTGTTCCGGGGTCAGGTTCATACCGCCGGGGCCGCAGCCCATAGGCCTGGCCCAGGCCGTGGTGCCCAGGCTCAGGACCAGGGCCAACAGCAGGGGAAGGATGAAAAATCTCTTGGCCGACATTTTCCGATGCATACGTAAAGTCTCCTTAAGTTTTTTGGCAGGATTTGAAAGCCGACTAGCGGCTGTTACCTATTAAACCCGAGGAGGTCGCGAAACCGGCGCGGCCCTGAAAAAAAAAGTAATCGGTAATCAGTGATCAGTGATCAGTGATCAGTAATCAGTAATCAGTAAAAAAAATGCCTGCTGCCCACTGATTACCGGTCACTGATCGCTGATTACTTTTTCCTTTTTACTTTTTACTTTTTACTTTTAAAAGCCGTTCCTGCCACAACGCCCAGGAGATCGGCAGCAGCGGCAGCTCCCGCACCATGCGGCTCCAGAGGTAGACGGCCACCCCGGAAAAGAGAAAATTGGCGATCCAGGGGGCCAGGTGGGGATTGAGGCGGGCGCTGAAGGCCAGGCGCCAGGAGGCGGTAAAGACCACGTAATAAACCAGAAAGACCGCCAGTCCCAGGATCAGGCCCCAGGTGCGGCCGTGATGGCCGGCGCTCATGCCCAAAGGCATGGCGATCAGGCACAGGAGGATCGCGCCGCAGGGCAAGGCCAGCCTGCGGTTCAACTCCACCGCCAGCCGGATATGGCCCTCAGTACCAGGGGTCTCCCGGCCCACGCTGCGCCACAATTCCCCCAGATTCATTTCGTCTTCCGAGACCTTATCCTTCAACCTGAAGCTGAAAAGCTGCAACGGCAGCTGGTAGTTTTTGAATTCCACCGTCTGCCACCTGCTTAAGCCCTCTCCCCAGCGGATCACCCGGCCCTCCGCCAGATGGAGCAACAGGGTTTTCCGCGCGGGATCAAAGCTTAACTGTCCCTTTTTCGCAAACACGGTATGGGGATTATCCTTGTCCCGGGAGTCATAAATAAAGATGCCTTCTAAATGCCCGGGAGGAGCGGGAACCCGGTTGACGAAGAGCATCAGGTCCTGGAAATCGGTGTTGAAGACCTGTTCCTGGATCCCCAAATCCGCCCGGCGTTTGACCACCTCCATCATCAGGTCCTTGGTGGCCTTCTGCCCCCAGGGAGCGCCGTAAGCCGTAAAAAACAGGGCCAAAATCGCAGTGGCCAGGGAAAATCCCAGGATCGGAGGCAGCATCTGCACGTAGCTCATGCCCGAGGTTTTGAGGGCGATGACTTCGTGGTCGACGCTGAGGCGCATCAGCGCCAGCAAAATCCCCACCGTCGCGGCCATGGGCAGGGTAAATACCAGGAGATAGGGGAAGAGATAGACGCAGGATTTGAGCACCTCCATCAACCCCACGCCTTTGACCACGATCATCTGGGTCACCCGCATCATCCTGCCCAAAAAGACAATGGTGGTGAAGGCCAGCAGGCTGGCCCCGAAGGGGGTCAGAATCTCCAGGAGGAGATAGCGGTAGATGATGGCGGGCAAAGGGGAAGGACGCATGGATATGATAAGTTTTCAGTTTTCGGTTTTCAGTTTTCGGTTAAAAAAGATCTCTTTCATTCTTGAGGCTCATGCAATATTTCTATCTTCTCTCTGCGTCCTCCGCGTCTCTGCGGTGAACTTCTGTGCTCATATTAACCGCAGAGACGCAGAGAGCGCAGAGGAAACGCGGAGAAATCCTGGGTTTTTTTATCCTCGTCCCCAAGCTCTGCTTGGGAACGCCGATTTCCCGTCCAAGTTCTGCTTGGACACCACTTTTTTCTCCCTCTCCCCCCGCCGGGAGGCTTCCAGTTCTCCCCTGCATTAACTTGAGGAGGGGAGGGCCGGGGTGAGGGGGGGGCGGCAGCGGCATCCTTTGCCCCCGAGTTAAATCATCCGTCGGCCGGTTTGCCTTCCTCCGCACTTCTTCCGGCCCGCAGAGACTCCTCATCATAATCCATTAACATATAATTTTTCCACCGCCCCAGGAAGCTAAATTTTCCCGGCAGTTCCCTCTCCAAGGAGGCCTGCTCCTCGTCCCGCAGAAAAAAGAAGACCCCGGGCCTGCTCCGCACGAACGCGGCCATCTCCTGGGGAGTGTCGAAAAACAGGGATGTGGTCCCGGCCAGCTTCCGCCCGTAATCCAGCTCCGTAGCAAAGGAAAGGAGATGAAACACCTGGCCGGAATAAAACGACAGCCCCTGGGAATAAAGCCGGTATCCCACCAGGGCTCCCCCGGGCCGCCAATGGGACTTCAGGCTCAGGCCCAGTTCCCGGGGAGAACGCTGGGCGCTGATCTTCTCCATGCCCCAGGGCACCAGCAGGCTGAACATCAAGGCCCCGGCCGCCAGCACTCCGGGCCGCCGCCATATCAGGGCGATGGTGGGGGTCAGGGCCAGGATCAAAAGCCCGGGAAGGAACAAGGGCTTCAACAGTTCCCCTTTAGCCAGCAAGGGAACAACCTCATCCGGGGGCCAGAAATAAAAGCCCAACAGCCCCCACGCCAGAAAAGCCCAGAGCATTAAGCTGCACCAAAACCCCCGGCTGCCGGCAAATCCCCCGGAGCGCTCCAGGTCCGCCAGGCCTTGCCCCAAAAGCAGGGCCAGGGGGAGCAGGGACGGCAGGATATACGGGGCCAGCTTCCCCCGGGACAGGGAAAAAAAGAGCAGCACCGCCCCCGCCCAGATGAGGAGGAACAGCCGGCGCGGGTCCTTTCCCGGCCTCTCCCTGCCCACGGCCCAGGGTAGCAGCCAGGACCAGGGCAGCATAAACCCCAGCAGCACGGGCAGGTAGAAATAGACGGGTTGATGGTGGTGAATGGCCTTGGTCAGGAACCGGCCCAGGTGTTGTTCCAGGATAAAAAACCGCAGGAAATCAGGATAGCGCTGCGCCACCAGGACAAACCAGGGCAGGCAGACCGCAATCAACAGAGCCAGGCCCCAGGGACGCAGCCAGGAACGGATTAAGGGGCGGCTCTGCGACCAGCACCAGGCTCCCCAGATGCCCGCGGCCAGCACCAGGACCACCGGCCCCTTGGTGAGCACCCCCAGGGCCAGGGCCAGATAGGCCCAGATCCACAGCCCCGGCCGCTCCCGGATTAAGGCCAGATATCCCAGCCCCACCCCCAGGTTGAAAAACAGGGTGAGCGGCATGTCCAGGATGATGAGCCTTCCCAGGGCCACGTAGCCCCCGCAGGTGGCCAGGATCAGGGCGCTTAACCAGCCGGCCCTTGCCCCCCAAAGGGTCCGTCCCAGGAAAAAGGCCAGGAAGACCCCCCCCAGGGCGCTCACCGCCGCGGGCAGCCGCGCCGCCCACTCCGACAGGCCCTGAGCCTGAAAACTTAAGCCCGTGAGCCAATAGACCAGGGGCGGCTTTTCCAGATAGGGCAGCAGGTTGAGGTGGGGGATGATCCAGTCTTTAAGAAGCAGCATCTCCCGGGCGATCTCCGCGTAGCGGCCTTCGTCCGGGTCCATCAGTCCCGGCGCGCCCAGGCGGTAAAAATAAAGGACCATTCCTGCCAGCATCAAAGCGGCGATATGAATGGTCTCATGCCTCCTGTTGCCGGTCAATGTCGACAGAACCCCCGGTACTCTTCCGGCAGATAATACATCCCCATCTCTCGTTGGGCAAAGAAAGCGCGCACCTTGGGCTCGGCGCCGCCTCCGGCAGGGACCGCACCCAGCCGCAGGCCCGCGGCCGCCAGGGTTTCCGGCGCGTCGGTGAAGGGAAAGAAAGCGTTGGCGGCAAAAGCGCCTCCGGTTAATTCATGGCCGAGAGACCTGGCCCGGTTCACCGCCACCGTAGTGGCTTCACCCGTGGCAGGCCCTCCCCCGGCGCCCAACAGCATGCGGCCTTTAGCCAGGGCAATCTCGTTGCCGCCGTGACTGGAACTCACCGCTACCGTCCAGGCGATGATCAGGGAATCCAGGGCTTCCTGGTCCTGAGGCGGTCCCTGGTACTCCGCGGCTTTAAGGTCCAAAACATAGTTGTTCCATGGCTGCCGCAAAAACCCGCCCCGGACAAAGCGGTACGACCAGCGGGACTGAGGGAGTACCGGCGCGGCCAGCGCCTGGTTTTGCAGCAGTTTGCGCCTCTGCCTCTTGCCGAGGATGGCAACCGCTTCCGGGGAAAACTCCGGGGCTATCACCACATCGAGCATCCAGGCCGCATCGCCCACCAGCTTCTCCCGCCGCGGGCTGCGGTAAAGCACTTCCGCCAGGGCGGCATCCAGGGCCACATTGGTAATCAATTCTCCCCCCCAGACGGCCCCTGGGTGACCGAACAAGGCTTTCTCCAAGGCGCCGGCGGGGTCATCCCAACTGACGCCCATACCGCAGGCGTTGCCGTGCTTGCCTGCCAGACAGATATAAGGCGCCCGTCCGTACTGTCCCCGGAAGGCCTCCATTGCCAGGCAGAAACTCTGGATTAAGGCGTCGGTATCCGCCATGTTGGTGAAACAAGGAGGCTCGCCGGAAATCCGCCGGAACCGGGGCAGCCCCAGAGGATCGCCATCTTCCTCCGAAAACAAGGCGGCGGGACGCTGATAAGGGTTCTCGCCTTCCAGCAGATCGTATTCCCGGGTCCCGATCATACCATCATAAGCGGCATCCTCGCGCAACAGCGACAGGTAATGGCGGGCAATGGCGGCATTCGTCTTATCAATCAGCCGGCCGCGGGTCTCTTCGGAAACCAGGCCGTTGCCCCGCAACTCCCTGACGATATCCTCCAGGTCCCCAGGCGACATCACCGGCAGCCGCCTCCCCTTGGCCGCCCAGGCCAGCAGGGTGCGGCCGCCGACGTCGTTTCCCACCGTCAGGGGATAGGGTCTGATATAAACCAGATCAAGGCGCGGATGCACCTCCAGAGTCAGGGCCGCCTCGATCTTAGGATGCATCGAAGGAGGGAAGCCGTAGTCCACCCGCAAGTCAACAAAATCTTCCAGTTCGGTAACGGGAATGCCTGCCGCCGCCAGCAATGCGGAGGTCTCCCGGGAGGCGATGATTTCCCAGCCCAGCGCCGCCAACGCCCGGGCGAACTCCTCCACCCCTTCGGTATCGTATAAAGAGAAAAGGGCCCTTTGCCTGCGCTCCATAATCTTGCTCCTTTTTAAGCCCCTGAAAAGTTCTAAGCGGTAGTACAGGCTTTCAAGCCTGTACGGATTACCAGGGCGGGCGAGACGCCCGCCCTACAGGTTTTTTGGTTTCCGGTTGAGCCAAAGCTCATGTTCAACTGCTTAGAAAAGTAGGCAGTGGCCAGTGGCCAGTAAAAACCAAGAGATGCCGGGGACTTTCCCCCCATTTTTGACCTCGTTCCCAAGCTCTGCTTGGGAACGCCGATTTCCCGTCTAAGCTCTGCTTGGACACAACTTTTTTCTCCCTCTCCCCCCGCCCCGCGAGTCTCCTTCCCACCCTGCCGCTAACTGGCGGGAAGAGAGGGCCGGGGTGGGGGGCTGGTTTTTCATACATTACGGGTGGGCCATAGGCTCATGAATGTCTTCTCATAGAGCCAAGGTAGCATAAGTTCCCTTAAAAATCATGATTCTCTCTGCGAATTCTCTGCGTCCTCTGCGTCTCTGCGTTGAAAAAAAGGAAGAATTCACCGCAGAGCCGCAGAGATCGCAGAAAAAAGACTTGCAAAAGGCTCAAGTGTTAAAAAGCAGGCCCCGCTCCCTGAAGCCGATCCCGGAGGCGGCGGCCCTCCCATCGGCTCCGGGCGAGGTCGCAATCCTTTCCTTTAAGGTGCCCACGCCTTTATCCCGGGCTAGGCAATTATTACCGGCTCCGCATCCATTTTACTCTCATTTAGCTATTAAATAGCCTACTTATGTCACTGGCCCGTTTATTGCAACCTTGTCCCCCAAATAATAATGGAAATTTTTTGAAACCGGTTCGATTTATTAACAATTTTCCTTTTTCTGTCTCAAAAAGAGCGTCCTTCCGGCAAATCCGTGAAAGCCGAAGTAGACGCACCCGGAGGAGCGGTCACTATGAAGGTGGTTATTCTGGCCGGTGGTCTGGGCACCCGGTTAGCTGAAGAGACTGAAGTCAAACCCAAGCCCATGGTGGAGATCGGCGGCAAGCCCATTTTGTGGCATATCATGAAAGTCTATGCCCATCACGGCTTCAGCGAGTTCCTCATTGCCTTGGGCTACAAGGGTGACATCATTAAGCGCTTCTTCCTGGATTACTACCGTCTGAACGGCAGCATGACCATCAATCTCTGGAACGGCGACGCCTTGATGCACCACAAAAAGACCGAGGATTGGACGGTCCACCTGTATGACACCGGTGCGAACACCATGACCGGGGGCCGGATCAAACGCCTGGAGCCGTATCTTAAGAGCGAAACCTTTATGGTGACCTACGGGGACGGCGTCTGCAACGTCAATCTGCAAGACCTGCTGGCATTTCACCGCTCCCATGGACGGCTGGCCACGGTCACCGCGGTGCGGCCTCCGGCCCGGTTCGGCGGGCTGATTTTTGACGGCGACATGGTGGCCCAATTTACGGAAAAACCCCAAATCGGGGAAGGCTGGATCAACGGGGGCTTCCTGATCCTGGAGCCGGGGATCTTCCCCTATCTGCAGGGGGATCAAGCCGTCCTGGAAAAAGACCTGTTGGAGCATCTGGCCGCGGAAGGGCAACTTGCGGCCTATCGCCACGACGATTTCTGGCAATGCATGGATACCTTGCGGGACAAAGTCCTGCTGGAAAACCTCTGGCAAAAGGGAAGTCCTCCCTGGCGGGTCTGGTCATGAACCCGGTTCAGCCGTCTCCTTTCTGGCAGGACCGCCCCACCCTGGTCACCGGCGCCACCGGCCTGTTAGGGGGCTGGCTGGTGCCGCGCCTCTTGGAGGAGGGCGCTGAAGTAGTCTGCCTGGTGCGGGATTGGGTCCCCCAGAGTGAACTGGTTTCCTCCGGCGTCATGAACCGGGTCAAGGCGGTCCGGGGCGAGGTCCAGGATCAGGCCCTTCTGGAGCGGGTCCTGGGGGAATACGAGATCGACACCGTCTTCCACCTGGCCGCCCAAACCATCGTGGGCATCGCCAACCGCAACCCGGTCTCCACTTTCGCGTCCAATATCGGCGGCACCTGGGCTCTTCTAGAGGCCTGCCAGCGCAGCCCCGCGGTGCGGCAGATCGTTTTGGCCTCTTCCGATAAGGCCTACGGCGAGCCCAACGGCAAGCGCTATAAAGAGGATCATCCTTTGCACGGGCGGCATCCCTACGATGTCTCCAAATCCTGCGCCGATCTTATCGCCCAGTCGTACGCGGCCACCTACGGCCTGCCGGTGGCCGTCACCCGCTGTGGTAATTTTTTCGGCGGCGGCGACTTGAACTGGAACCGGCTGGTGCCGGGGACCATCCGCTCCATTCTGCGCGGGCAATGCCCGGTCATCCGCTCCGACGGCAGCTATGTCCGGGATTACTTCTATATCGAGGACGCCGCGGCCGCGTACATGCTGCTGGCTGAAAAACTGGCGGCCGCCCCGGAGCTGCGGGGCCAGGCCTTCAATTTTGCCCACGACACCACCTTAACGGTCCTGGAACTGGTGGAACAGATTCTTAAGCTCATGAATTCCCGGTTAACCCCCATGATTTTGAATGAGGCCCGGAGTGAAATCCTGCACCAATCCCTGGACGCGGGCAAGGCCCGTCAGGTTCTGGGATGGCGGCCCCGGTACTCTCTGGAAGAAGGCTTGACCCGAACCATCTCCTGGTACCGGGAATTCCTTGCCCCCGGTCAACCCCGTTTACAAGCCGTAACCGGAGGATAAGCTATTTCTTGCGTCTTTCTTTGCGTCTTTGCGGCTTTGCGTGAGGTCAATCTTTTCGGAAAACTGACATGATCATTCACCCGCTTTCCTTAAACGGCGCAGCCCTGGTTGACGCCGAACCTTTCGAAGACCACCGGGGCCTCTTTGCCCGCTTTTTTTGCACCCGGGAACTAGCCCGGCTCCTGGGGGACAGGCAGATCGTGAACATCAATCTCTCCAGGAACCGGCAAGCCGGCACCATCAGGGGGATGCATTTCCAGCACCACCCGCACCAGGAGATGAAACTGGTGCGTTGCCTCCGGGGCGCCGTCTTCGATGTCCTGGTCGATCTGCGGCCCGAATCTCCCAGTTTTTTGAGATGGCACGGGGAGGTTCTTTCGGCCGCGAATCTGAAAATGCTCTGCCTGCCCGAGGGTTTTGCCCACGGCTTTCAGACCCTGGAGCCAGACAGCGAGATGCTCTATCTACACACCGCGTTCTACGCTCCGGAAGCCCAAGGCGGCCTCAGGTACGACGACCCCGCGGTGGGCATTGAGTGGCCCTTGCCGGTCTCCGAAATCTCCCAAAGAGACGCGTCGCATCCCTACCTGAAGGTGAGCCGCGGTGGGAGCACAGGATTTTCCACCTATGCGGAACAAAACTCTATCGCCACTTATAGCATTTGCCAAAAGGTTCTTCCTTTTATTCCCTCTCCCCCCAGGGGGGGAGAGGGTTAGGGTGAGGGGGGGGTCGGAAATAACTTT
>QZIZ01000016.1 GCA_003599195.1 Deltaproteobacteria bacterium
CTTCGTCAAGGAGAACGGCGGCAAAGTGGGTAATTTCGATGACGCCATGAAATCAACCTTTGAAGACATGTATGCCGACTCCAAGATGATCCGGGCCAAAAGGGCGAAGATGAAAGAGATGCACCAGCATAAAAACGATAAGGACCAAAAGGGTCATAAACATTGAAAAGCCGCCCAGGGCCGGGGGGATCAGGGGTCTGTCCCGGTTTTTCCTTCGGCCCGCCGGCCATTGACCGGGATTACGAGGATAGAACATGAAATACTTGAAAATCGTCTTGGCCCTCCTGCTGCTGGCGACCTTTGCCGACGCCGCGGATGACCCTGCCCGGAAAAAACCCGGACCTAAGGATAAGTGCCCGGTTTGCGGTATGTTTGTGGCCAAGTACCGGGATTTCGTGGCCAGCGTGGTCTTCAAAGACGGCTCTCCGGCGTTTTTCGACGGCGTCAAGGACCTGATGAAATACTACTTCGAGCCGGCAAAATACCATCCTGATAAAACAACCGCGGATATTGCCGCCATCTACGTGACGGATTACTATACCTTGAAGCTGATCGACGGCCGCCAGGCTTATTATGTGGTTGGCAGCGACGTCTATGGGCCTATGGGCCGGGAGTTGATTCCCTTTGCCGAGGAAAAGGCCGCCAAGGAATTCCTGAAAGACCATAAGGGCAAATCTCTGCTAAAATTTTCGGAGATAACCCCGGCGCTGCTAGGGACTCTTGATTAAAACGAAAAACCCAAAACCAAAAACGGTATTTTAGAGCTTTGAGAAAATCTTCCATTTTCCTCATCTTCATCCTGGGGTGCACCCTGGTTCTGAGTCTGGTTTTCCTGGACGCCCATTTCCAAACTGCCGGTGACCTCCCTTTTCTCCGTCAGGAAATTAAAGTGGTGGAAACCTTGAAACTGACCGATCTTTGTCTGACCACGGAAGCCCGGCATACCCGGCACCCCTCCCAGGCGGATTGGCACAGCCCTTTTCAGAGCCACCCCGGAGCCTTGGATCACTTCCCCTCCGGGGCCATCATCCAACCTCCGGAGACGATCATCAAAGGATATGAGCCACATCGTCAATAAGCAGCGGAATATCCTGGATTTTGCCCTCTCTTCCCTGCTGCGGCGCAAGGGGAGAAATCTGGCCTTGGTGACCGTGTATACCCTCGTGGTCTTTGCCCTGGCCTCCGTCATGTTCTTTACCCAGGCCCTGAAAAAGGAAGCCGCGCTGGTGCTGGGGGCCACCCCGGAACTCATCGTCCAAAAAATGGTGGCCGGCCGCCACGACCTCATTCCCTTGAGCTATATCGACCAGATCAAGAAGATCCGGGGCGTGGCCGCGGTGACGCCGCGGCTTTGGGGCTATTATTACGACCCCCTGATCCGGGCCAATTATACCTTGCTGGTGAACGACACCTACCCCCTCCCCGAAAAGACCATCGCCGTGGGGGCGGGGATTGCCAGGGTGCGCAACGCCCACCGGGGCAGCAAGATTAATTTCTTTGCTTATGACGGGAAACCCGTGGTTTTGCAGGTGCGCGGGATTCTCAGCGAGGAATCGGAGTTGCTCTCCTCGGATCTGATCTTGATTTCCGCGGCCGATTTCCGGCGTCTGTTCGGCATCCCCGCGGGCTACGCCACCGATCTCACCGTCCAGGTGCGGAACCAAAAGGAGATTGCCACCGTTGCCGCCAAGATCCAACAGTTTTTACCGGACACCCGGCCCATTTTACGGGATGAGATCATGCGCACCTATGAGGCCGTCTTTGACTGGCGGGCGGGGATCGTTATCGTCGTCCTCCTGGGGGCCTTGTTAGCCTTTTTGATCTTCGCCTGGGACAAGGCGGCAGGATTGAGCGCCGAAGAACGAAGGGAGATCGGCATCCTCAAAGCCATCGGCTGGGAGACCGCCGACGTCTTGCAGCTGAAATTCTGGGAGGGGCTGTCGGTCTCCCTCACCGCCTTCCTCCTGGGGATTATCCTGGCTTACATCCATATTTTTTTAGCCGCGGCCCCCCTGTTTGCCACGGTAATTAAAGGCTGGTCCATCCTTTATCCCAACTTCCGGCTCACTCCTTTTGTGAGCTTCTCTCAAATCGCGGTATTGTTCTTTTTTACCGTGGCGCCCTATACCGTGGCCACTATCATCCCGTCCTGGCGGGCGGCCACCATCGATCCGGACCAGGTGATGCGGACTTGAGGCCAGGATGATCGAACTTCGGCATATCCGAAAAGTCTTTAACGCGGGCCAACCTAACGAACACGTGGCCGTGGACGACGTGAACCTGGCCATCGGGACCGGGAAGGTCACGGTTTTGCGAGGTCCCAGCGGCTCGGGGAAAACCACCTTGCTCACCGTGCTGGGCTGCATGGCCCGGCCCACTTCCGGCCGCATCCTGCTCCAGGACCGGGAAGTCACCAGCCTGCCCGCCCGGTTTCTCACCGCCATCAGGAGAAAGACCTTCGGGTTTATCTTTCAGCAATACAACCTCATCCAGGGGATCAGTGTCATTGAGAACGTCATGCTCCCGGCCTACCCCAACGGCGACAGCCTGCCGGCCTTAAAGCAGCGCGCGGAAAAATTGCTGGACCTTTTCAACCTGCGGCCCAAGGCCTCAGCCAGGGTGGAATGGCTCTCCGGCGGCGAGGCCCAGAGAACCGCCATCGCCAGGGCCCTGGTGAACGATCCCCAGGTGATCATTGCCGATGAACCCACGGCCCACCTGGACACCAAGCTTTCCCGGGAACTCATGGAAATCGTCAAGGAATTCAAGGCTCAAGGTAAAACCATCGTCATCGCCAGCCATGACCCTATTGTCCATGATTCGCCGGTAATTGATAAAGTGGTGGATATGCGGGACGGCAGGTTAATCCATTCCGGAGCCGCCTGAGTGCTGTTCACCCCGGCCATCATCGCCCTGTTTGCCGGCTCCCTGATAACCTCCGGCCTGCTGGTGGCGGCAGCCGGTTACGGCGTGCAAATCCTGCGTCATTGGGACCTGGAAAGCGGCAGCGAACTGCAGCTCAAACTGGAACGCCAGACCTACCTGGTGTCCACCTTGGTGGCCTATGCCTTTGCCTTTGAACTCCTCTCCCTCTTTCTTTTTATCTATACCGCGGACAACCTCCACACCTTCTTTGTGGGCGCCATGTGCGCGGCCGGCTCCCTGAACGCCAACCCCTGGGGTTATCCGGTCATCATCTTCAGGATGGTCAATTTTCTCCTCGCTGGCTTATGGCTGATCGTCAACTACACCGACAATAAGGGCTACGATTACCCCCTGATCAGAATGAAATATGCGCTGCTGCTGGTTATTGCCCCCTTGATAGTGGCGGAGACCGTGGTCCAGGCCAAATATTTTTTCGGGCTCGAACCCGAGGTGATCACCTCTTGTTGCGGGGCCCTGTTTTCCTCCCAGGGCGCCAGTGTGGCGGCCGACATCATCGCCTTTCGCCAGGGGCCCCTGGAACTGGTCTTTGGGGTCACCATGGTCCTGCTGCTGGGCCTGGGAGTTTTCGTTTACCGCACCGGCCGGGGGGGGTACTTTTTTGCCGCCGCCGCCTTCCTGGCCTTTCTCGTCTCCATGGCTTCCTTCATCTCCTTCATCTCCATCTATATTTACGAACTCCCTACCCACCATTGCCCTTTCTGTGTGTTGCAGCGGGAATATTTCTTCATCGGCTACCCCTATTTCCTGACGCTGCTGGGAGGCGCGATCACAGGCCTGGGGGTGGGCCTCTTGCACCCTTACCGGGAAACCAGGAGTCTGAAAGGCATTCTGCCCGGGATTCAGCAGCGGCTTATCCTCTTTTCTCTGATTTTCTTTGTTTCTTTCACCGCCATGGCTGTCCTGCAAATCATCTTTTCAAATCTAACGATGTAATATCCTTCTTCTTTTGAAAGCCTCAAACTGTAGGCGCAGACCTTGGGTTCCCTTCATGGGCAGATACCGGGGTGTAGTCTGCTTCGAAATATTTCTAAGCGGTAGTACAGGCTTTCAAGCCTGTACGGATTACCAGAGCGGGCGAGACGCCCGCTACGGACTTTTCATGGTTTACGGGTGGGCCATCCGGCCCATGAGGAGCTGCCCAAAAAAGTGATGGCCATCCCTGCTTCGAAGTATATATACAAGGTTCTTAAATTATTGGTTATTTTTCAAAACTGGGAGAATTCAGGTTCATTTATGAATTTATCTGCTAAAATTAAATGATAGTTAAAAGGTTGTATTCAGGCAGAGGGCAATTTAAAGTTAACCGCAATCCAGGCAGCCTCCCCCCACAGGGGAAACGCATCGCTCTAAAGATAAGGGAAAATATGAAGGTCTTGTTGCTCCAACCGGAAGCTCCGGTATTATACTGGAAAATGCCGGTATTATGCCGGTTGAGTGGTAAAAAGGCCCTTTTCCCGCCTCTGGGCTTGATTACGGTGGCGGCCCTGCTCCCCCCGGAATGGGAATTGCGGTTGGTGGATATGGAAATCGAGCCCCTCACTTCCCAGGATTGGGACTGGGCCGATATGGTGATGCTTTCCGGCATGGTGGTCCATCGCCATCAGTTTTTAGCCCTGGTGCGGGAAGGAAAACAGCGGGGAAAAATCGTGGTGGCGGGAGGCCCCTATCCCAGTTCGGAACCGGAGCCGATCATGGAGGCGGGCTGCGATTTTCTGATCAAAGGGGAAGCGGAAAACACCTTGCCCCTTTTTTTTGCAGCCCTGAAGGAAGGCCGGCGGGGAGTGGTCCTGGATAAGGGGGAAAAACCGGACCTTGCAACTTCGCCGATTCCCCGCTTCGATCTCCTCAAAATGCCGAATTATATGACTATGGGCATCCAGACTTCCCGGGGTTGCCCTTATGCCTGTGAATTTTGCAATGTTTCCAGCCTCTTTGGGCGTAAGTCCCGGGTCAAGGAGGTCTCTCAGGTGTTGGCGGAGTTAGAGGTCATTAACCGCCTGGGCTGGAGGGGAGAAATCTTTATCTGTGACGACAATTTCATCGGCAACCGGGAACGGGCCGCTGACTTGCTGCAACGTTTGATCCCCTGGATGAAGGAGCGCAACCATCCTTTTTCCTTCTGGACGCAAACCTCGGTGGATCTTGGTCAGGATCTGGCGATGATCGATCTGATGACCCGGGCCAATTTCGGCATGGTCTTCATCGGGGTGGAGACGCCTGACGAAGACGCCCTGGCTGCGGCCAATAAGTTTCAAAACCTCCGCCATTCCCTGGTGGACAGCATCAACAACATCGCCGCCAACGGTCTGGGAGTGTTGGCCAGCTTCATTGTCGGCCTGGACGGGGAAAAACCGGGGACCGGCGAGCGGATCCGGGCCTTTGTGGAGGAGACCGCCACGCCCTTGGTCATGCTTAATTTCCTGGTGCCTTTACCCGGCACCAAGCTGTGGCAACGCCTCCAGAAAGAAGGACGTTTGCGGGAAGACCGTTTTGAAAGCGACCTGGTGATCAAGACCCTCAGCTATGTGCCCACTAGGCCGGAAGCAGATATCATGGAGGAATACTTTCACCTGTGGGAAAATCTCTATGAGCCGCGTAATTTTTTGAAACGGGCTTTTCAGTTTATTCACAGGATCAGGCCCACCCGTGCGGCCCTGGCCAAGAAACAAGGAGTCCCCTTGCCGCCAAGCAAACCGGCGGCTAAACCACCCTTGATCGACCAGATCTACTCCCTGCGCGTTTTACTGGCCCTCTGCTGGCGCCGGGGGGTTTTGCCCCCCTACCGCCGGCAATACTGGCGGCAGTTTCTGGGAGTATACCGGGAAAATCCCTCCCGCATGATCAAATATTTGAAGATCCTGGGTATGGGTGAAGACATGTTTAATCTCCGGGAAGTCATGCTCCAGCACCGGGAAGATTATCAACGTCTCGGTTAAAAAAAGAAATTTCCAGGTGCAAAGATCGCCCAGGCGGAACTCCGGCTCGCCTTTGGATCAGGCAAAATCGTCGGACGTCCTTACCCCTCATGATGGTCCGGCGCCTGCTACACCCCTGGAATTAATGTTTGCACCTGGAATTTATTCGAAACCTAAGCAAAGGAAGTCATGGAACAGGTGACAGTGATCCCCGTGGAGCAGCCGGGGCAAATGAAGGCCTTTGTGGAGCTGCCATGGAAAATTTACGCCCAAGATCCTCAATGGGTGCCCCCTCTAAAAAAAGAGGTGGCGCACCTCCTCGATCCCCAGTCGCATCCGTTCTGGCAGTTTGCCCAGCGCCGGCTCTTTTTGGCCCGGCGCGGCCCGGAGATAGTGGGACGCATCGCCGCCATCGTAGATCATAATTACAACCGGTTCCATGATGAGCGTATGGGTATCTGGGGGTTCTTCGAGTGCGTCGATGACCCCGCAGCCGCAGCCGCCCTTTTTGCCGCGGCCGAGGAATGGGTCCGGGGCCAGGGCATGACCTTTTTGCGTGGCCCCTTAAATCCTTCCACTAACTATGAAGGGGGCTTGCTGGTGGATGGCTTCGAACAGCCCCCGGTATTCGGGATGACCTATAACCCTCCCTATTATCCCGCTTTGGTGGAGGCCCAGAGGTTCACTAAAGAAAAGGACTTGCTGTCCTTCCGGGTGGAACGCGGCTGGCAGCCGCCGGCCTGGGTGCATCGTCTCGCCCGGCGGATCATCGGCAAGACTAATATCCAGATGCGGCCTTTCCGCAAAGAGAATTTTAAAAACGAGTTGAACTATGTTAAAGTGATTTATCACGAGGCCTGGTTCGACAACTGGGGGTTTGTGCCCATGACCGACGCCGAAGTCGAGGATATGGGCCGGCAACTGGTGCGCATCATCGACCCTGATTTCTGCTTCTTCCTGCTGGATGGCCAGGAACCGGTGGGGGTGGGGATAGTCATCGATGATATCTATCCCTTGCTGAAACGCTTCAACGGCAAAGTGGGGCTCCTGGGCTGGCTGAAGTATCTCCTGTACAGGAGAGAGATCACCGGCTGGCGGGGGTTTATCTTTGGGATCAGGAAAAAATATCAACAACAGGGGCTGCCCCTGGTGGCCTTCGACTATCTGTTCCGGTTGTTGATGGAAAATCCAAAATATGATAAATATAAATACATTGAATTGGGTTGGAACCTTGAAGACAATGACATGATCAACCAGTGGTATTTAGACGGCGGCGCTAAGGTAAACAAGAGATTCAGATTATACCGCAAGGAATTGGCCGCGTTAGGCCAGGAAACTAAGGTGGCCGATGCTCGATTAACCCCTTAGCGAGGATATGTATTGAAATTTTTCCGCCAAAACCCCAGGCAGGTTTAGTAAACGCATAAGTCGGCTGATTTTTTTTAGTTGACCCTCTGGCTTTTATCAACCAAAGACTTAGATTGTATGCCAACAAATAGGCACCTAGATCGATCTAGCAAAACTATAGTTGCCAGGTATATAAAAACTCTGCTGATCAGCAAGATTGATCATAAATTATTTTATGCAAATCTCTAGTTGGGTATTATAAACTACAACCATGGGTTGAATTTTATTTACTCCGAGCTAGTAATTTGCGCGGAATAATAGTCCGCTTGTTAAGATCAACTTCGGAAGGTTATATCTTTCCGTCTAAAGGGTATCCTTATGAGCTTTACTTTGTGGTTCACCGGGATTTCAGCATCTGGGAAAACAACTCTCTCTCAAAAAGTATATTCCCATTTACAATCCCGGGGGCTTAAAGTAGAATTACTGGACGGCGATCTTATCCGGGCAGTTTTTAACCAGGATTTAGGATTCAGCCCAGAAGAACGGAATATTCAAGTTCGCCGCCTGGGCATCATTTCCCACCTGTTAAATAAGCATGATATTATCTCCATAGTAGGCGCCATTTCCCCATACTCGGCCACCAGGGCAAAAAACCGGCAGATTATTGACCGTTATGTTGAGGTTTTTTGCTCCTGTCCCCTGGAGGTAGCCACCAGCCGGGACCCCAAAGGATTATACGCCAAGGCGTTGGCAGGGGAAATATCGAATTTTACGGGCATATCCGCTCCCTATGAGCCTCCCGAGTCACCGGAGATTATTGCCCAGACCCATCTTGAAACTATTGATGAAAGCACGGCCAATATCCTAACTTACTTGGAGAATTGTGGTTATATCCCTTTAAAGGAATACTGCCATTCCGTAAAGAGCTCTGAAAAAGAGCTACGCTCTGAGTCAACGGTTAGTTAACTTCGGCTTTCAGAATAATTAAACAAATAATTTAAAGATAACATCTAGAGCTTTAGAGGTTCTTAGACGATAACGATTAAACCTGTAAACCCGGATTCAGGCAGAGACCTCCCTGCAAAAACAAAAACCATCTATTCCCGAACTCCCCTTGGGTTACCTTTGCTGGGGAAAACCTTGTCAAGGAACCTAAATTCCCGTAAATCTTAATCTTGCAAACAACCAGCTTCGTGCGATATGATACCGACGCAACAGGGGGCATATCCGGTTTGAAAAAACTGTTTTTGCAAGCAATTTCTGGCATGGATTTACAGACTCTCTGGCGGGTTCTCCTCAGAAACCGTTTTCAGGTGGACTTCCGTTATTGGGATCGGCTTCTCTATTTATTCGCGATGGCAATTTTTAATTCGGTTTTTGCCCGTTTTGAACACCGCTGTAACGGCTATAAGATCAAAGGCGCCAAAGCCGTCGCCCCGCCGGTTTTTATCATCGGTTGTTGGCGCAGCGGCACGACCCACTTGCACAACCTCCTCAGTTTGGACGAAAATTTCACCACTCCTACTTATTACCAGGTCATGTTTCCCCATCATTTTGTCTATACCCAGCCTTGGGCGATGTCCCTCTTTAACTACCTGTCGCCGACCAAAAGGCCGATGGACAACATGGCCATTGCCGCCAAAGCCCCCCATGAAGATGAATTCGCCCTGGCTGCCCTGTCCACGGTATCTCCGTACATGCAGGTGCTCTTCCCCCGCAGCGTTGATAATGGTTTTGCGGCCCTGGACCCGGCCCATTTAAAGAAAGAGGCCCTGGAGGAGTGGAAAGCCGCTTTCCTGCATTTCGTTGAGAAACTCAGCTTTTCCAAGGGCAAGAGAATTATCTTCAAGTCACCGCCGCATCTCGGTCGCGTGCGCCTCCTGTTGGAATTATTCCCCCAGGCCAAGTTTATCCATATTTACCGCAATCCTTATGAAGTCTATCTGTCCATGAAACATCTGTGGCAGTCCGGCTTCAAGTTCTCGCATCTGCAGACTCCTGATCCGGAGGCAGTGGAAGAGAATATATTATCCGGCTATACCGAACTTTATTCCCTGTACGAGCAGGACCGGGGGTTAATCCCCCCCGGGGCTTTATGTGAAGTAAGATATGAGGATCTCGTCAATGATCCTCGGGACTCTTTGCATCAGGTCTATTCCAGCCTTGGCCTGCCGGGGTTTGAGAAATTTTGGACCAGGTTGACCCCTTATCTGGAATCTCAGAAAAATTACCGGAGAAACTCCTATACTCTGGACCCCGCCACCAAAGAAAAAGTCAGGACGCGCTGGGGTCCAACCTGCGAACGTTACGGCTACGACCTTTCCTGAACCGATTGCCAGTGAACCTAAATTATTTGCCGCCTGTTTTTTTCGACAGGACAGACGATGAGTATGGCCGTTTTCGGGAATTTACTTCTCTACTGGGAAAAGCATCAGTATGAAGGGCTTGGGCGGATCGCTGCCGGGGCTCAAGGCAAACGTCCTTCTTTTTTTTCTCTAATTCATGAAAAAAGTGATATTAAACAATAAGTAATTCATTAAGAGAGGTTTCGGTATTGGCACCCATCCGTTCGCTGATCGCCACGGCCTGGCGGCTGGAAGACTTTTCCCCGTCAGTGGCCCGGATGTCCCAAGCAACTGGGACTATCGCTCTGGTTGATATATCTCACCTGTCTTTGTCCGCCGCCGTCCCGGTCCTCCGGCAGACGGAAGTCCGGGGGGACGCGGTCCATCTCCAGGTGGCCCCGGAGGCCCTGGGGGACCCTTCTCTCCCGGAGATTTTGGCATCTCTGGGCATCAAGGGCCTGTGGGCGGAATTTCATCCCCTGTTGCTGGACGAAGCCCCGCGGCCGGCGATGCAGCGCTTGCTGGCCTGCTGCCCGGCCGTGGATGTCTTTCCCATCCTCAGCGATACGCCTTTTATCCTGGAAGTGTTGGACCAGGATATCAACCTCCCCCATATCGTGCTTAAGGGCTGTGAAGCGGCAGGATGGGTGGGCAGCGAATCGATCTTCACCTTGTATGCTGCGGTCCGGGACCGGTTGCGCCACCGGGAGTCCGCCCCCGGCCTGGTAATCCGGGGAGGGGTGGCCACCCCGGAAGCGGCCGCGGCCTTTTTGGCCACCGGCGCCCAGGGTATCGTTTTAGAAAGCCTCCATTGGCTTACGGATCTGGCCGGCCTGGGAGAAGCCCCCCGCCAGGGGCTGGCTCGATTGCGTCCCGACCACACCCAACTGGTGGGCCTCAATCTGGAAGCTCCCCACCGGGTCTTCAACCGGGGCAACTCCCAGGCGGTAAGACGGCTCCAGGAGGCGGCGGCCGGGCCGGGAGAGGTAACCAGAGAATCCCGCCGGGCCTTTGTCCGGGAAATCGCCCGGATGGCTAAAGCCCCCCAGGAGAGCAAATTTCACCGGGAAGAACTTATCCCTCTGGGAGTGGAAGCGGCCTTTGCCCAGGATTTGGCAGCGCGCTACGGCTCCGGGACCCAACCAGCCCTGGAGGGCTTCCTGGCCGCCACCGCCCGGGAACTGGCCCGGGCTCAGGAAAAGGCAGACCTTCTGGCTCACAGCCCCTTGGCCCGGGAGATGGGCCTCAAATATCCTATTATTCAAGGGGCCATGTCCTGGATCACCGACGTCCCGGAATTCGCCCGGGCGGTGGCAGAGGCCGGGGGCCTGCCCACCGTGGCCCTGGGTCTCATGGACCGGGAGGCTTTGGCCCGGAAACTGGCGCGTCTTCCCGAGATCATGGGGGATTTGCCTTATGCGGTCAATGTCATCGCCCTGGCGGAAAATCCCCATCGGGACGTCCAACTGGAATGGATTAGGCAAAATCGCCCCCGCTTCGCGGTCATTGCCGCGGGGGAGCCTGCCGTCGCCGAGGCGTTGCAGCAAAAAGGCATTGAAGTTATCTATATCGCCCCCAACGAAGACCTGCTGCGTCTGGCCTGTGGAGCCGGGGTGCGCTATCTCATCCTGGAGGGCAATGAGGCCGGGGGGCACGTGGGCCAGCACACCACCCTGACCCTGGCGCAAATCGCCTTGGAATTGAAGCGCCGGGAACCGCACCTCCTGGAAGGCCGCCACCTGATCCTGGCCGGGGGCATCTATAACCGGGAAACGGCCTGCATGGCCGCCATGCTGGGGGCCGATGCCCTGCAAATGGGCACCGCTTACCTGGCGACCCGGGAGATCGTCGGCACCGGGGCTTTGTCCGCCCTTTATCAGCGGCTGATCCTGGAAGCTCCCCCCGGGGGCACGGTGATCAGCGGCGAATCTTCCGGGCTCCGGGTCCGGTCTCTGAAAACCCCGGTCATGGCCCGCCTCGCGGCCCTGGAACGGGATTTCCAGGGAGGCCGTCAGGACGAAACCTCTTTTCGCCAGGAAATGGAAGCCCTGGCCGCGGGGAGCCTGCTCATCGCCGCCCGGGGGACCGCAGGACCGGAGGGGCCCCAGATCCCGGAGGCCGCCTGTCTGGACCAGGGCCAGTTCATGAGCGGGGCCTGCGCCGGCGCTATTACCCAGGTCAAGTCGGTGGCGGAGTTGCACCAGGAAGTGGCCGCGGGCGCTATTCACCTGGCGCAGCCCGAGGTAGCGGCTCCGAGACCGGCGGCCACCGCCCCGGAAGCCCGGCGGCCCGGCCTGAAGTCCCGGAAGAACGGCCGCGAGAGGATCGCCATCACCGGCATGAGCGTGGTGAATGCCCTGGGAAACTCTCCCGCCGAGATGTGGGCCGCGAGCCTGGCTATGAAGTGCGGTATCACCCAGGTGCCGCCGGAGCGCTGGAATCATCAACTCTATTACCATCCCCGTCCCCGCACCCAGGAGAAGACCTATTGCCAGGTGGGCGCATTTCACCATCTGGACATCTCCCGCAAGGAACTGGATATTGCGCCCCAGGACTTCCGCACCATGACCCAGGCCACCAGGCTTACTATGTGGCTGGCGTCCCGGGCCATTGAGGAATCAGGCATCCTCTCCGCCGATATTCCCAAGGAGCGCATTGCCGTGCTGATCTCCCAGAATTCCGGCGAGGCCGCGGGGACCCTGGCGGACCTCGTGGTGGGTGGGGCCTGGGAAAGTATCCTTGACTCCATCCAGCGGGTGGTCCACCTCACCCCGGAGATGCGGGAGGCTATCACCGGCCAGATTAAAGCCGGACGGCTGACCATCGACGACACCACCTTGCTGGGGCGGCTCAACTGCACCGCCGGCGGTTTTATCTCCAATAAATACGGCTTCATGGGGCCCAGCTATGCGGTGTCCGCGGCCTGCGCCACCTCTCTGGTGGCCCTCTACAACGCCATCCAGTTGATCAATAACGGCATCATCGACGCGGCCATCGTCGGCGGCGGCGAAGAGAACCTCACCCCTATGCATTTCCTGGAGTTTTCCGCGCTGGGCGCCCTGGCGGGCATCACCGGGGAGCAGCGTCCCCCCGAGGAAGGCAGCCGTCCCTTTGACCTCACCCGGGATGGCATGGTGCTGGGTGAAGGCGGGGCCATGATCGTTATTGAGACGGAGTCCCTGGCCCGGCGCCGGGGGGCCCGGGTGCACGCCTACCTCACCGGCACCGGCGCTTCCAACAACCATCTGGGCCTGGTGGAGTCCTCCCGGGACACCCAGGAGATCGCCATCCGCGCCGCGTTTGAAGACCTTCCTTACGGGCCGGAGGAGGTGGATCTGGTGGAGTGTCATGCCACCGCCACCTTCCAGGGAGACGTGGAGGAGGTCAAGGCTCTGCAAGCCTTTTACCAGGGCAACGGCCGCACCGTGTTATCCTCTTTCAAATCTCAAATCGGCCACACCCTGGGAGCCTCCGGCCTCAACAGTCTCATCCGGGGCGTCTCGGGCATGCAGACCGGTGTCTTTCCTCCCACCCTCAATTACCGGCACCCCGATCCGGAAATGGGCATCGAGGAATCGGGGCTGCTGGTGGCCACCGAGCCTTTGGACTGGCAAGAGGCCAACGGCCGACCCCGGCGGCTGCAGGTAAATTCCTTCGGTTTCGGCGGCTCCAACTATGTCATGCACCTGGAGGAATCCCAGGACGTCCGGGATACGGTATTGGTATCTCTGCCGCCGGAGACTTCCCAAGCGGAAGCTTCGGGAGAGCAGAGGGAATTACCGGCAGGAGTCTTTTGCGGCCGCACCACCGTGGACGGACATCATTACCGTGTGGCCACGGCAGCCGAGTCCGAAAGGGAGGCCTTAAGCCGGATTCAGGAGTTGGAACCGCTCGCGGCCAACGGCCCTCTCCCGGAAAAGACCCTCCGGGTCTTGGGCCGCAAGGGAATTTTCCTGGGGGCGGAGAACGCCGCCGCCCCCCCCCTGGCCCTGGTCTTCCCCGGACAGGGGGCCCAATACGCGGGCATGGGCCAAGAACTCTACGAGAGCTTCCCGATAATCCGCGAGTATATGGACCGGGCCGCGGCCTGCGCGGATTTCGATCTGTTGGATTTACTGTTCAATAACCGGGAGGAGGACCTCCAGAAAACCCGCTGGCAGCAGCCCGCCACCTTTACCCTGGAATTCGCCATGGTGCAGCACCTCCTCTCCCTGGGAATCAAGCCCGCGGCCATGGCCGGTCATAGCCTGGGAGAGCTGACGGCCCTGGCCACCGCGGGGGTCTTCTCTTTCGAGGACGGCTTCCGTTTGGTGAACCAGCGGGCCATCTGCATGGACAAAGCCTGCCTGCTTAACTTGGACCCCGGCATCATGATCGCCACCGACATGCCCCTGGAGTTGGTGGAAGAGAAGGTGAAGGCCCTAACTGACGTCTTCATCACCAATTACAACGCCCCCAACCAGATAGTGGTGGGAGGCGAGACTGCCACCGTCCAGGCGCTGCGGCAGGAGATCAAGTCCGACGGTTACCGGGCCACCCAGCTTAAGGTGAGCATGTCCTTCCATTCTCCCATCATGCGGATCATCCATGATGAAATGTTGGAGTTCATCACCCCCCTGCCCTTCCACGCTCCCCAGATCCCCGTGATCTCCAACACCACCAAAGAGCCCTTCCCCGGCGACCCGGAGGCCATCAAGAAGATTGTCATGGCCCACCTGGAGTCCCCGGTGCAGTGGATCAGCAATGTCCGCACCCTGTGGCAGGACTTCGGCGTCCGGCTTTTCCTGGAAGTGGGGCCGGGAGACGCCCT
>QZIZ01000091.1 GCA_003599195.1 Deltaproteobacteria bacterium
CGGAGCGCAGCGGAGTGAAGAATCTTGTTTTTGCCACGGCCCTGGGATTCTTCGCTGCGCTCAGAATGACAATTTTACTTGTTTGATCGCAACTTAGTACAAGTCATTCCCTCTGGAGGCTATTGAAAAAGTTTCGGCCCAAAGGACGGCTTCTCTCCCGCTCCCAAAGGAGGTTTGTTTATTACCCGTAAGTTTTTATCCTATGGATATTCCAGTATTAATCCCCTCTCCCCTCGGGGCTAATCATTACCCACAATTTTCTATCTCATGGATATGTCAGGTATTTCCCCTCTCCCCCCGGAGGGGGGAGAGGGGAGGGTGAGGGGGGCGTCTTTGGCAGCAAGGGGATGATTTTTAAGAAAAAGACGCCACCCCCACCCCAACCCTCCCCCCTCGAAGGGGGAGGGGGTTCTTTGCTCCAGAATCAATGAAATAAAAGGACTAATTCTGTTTTCCGGAGCTAAGGCAGTAATCGATATTTTTTATAGGGGCGAACCTTGTGTTCGCCCGGGGGGCCAGAGGGCCCCCCAGCTCCCGCCCACTATTTTTTCAGGTCACATCTCCATCCCCATCAAGTGCCACATGCCCATCATGCCGATGTCCTCGTGTTCCAGGATATGGCAGTGGAACATGGTCATGCCGGTATAATCCTTCACCGGCACCAGCAGGGTCACCGACCCCCCTTTCGGCACCAGGACCGTGTCTTTCCAGGCGGGCATACCGGCATAAGCGGGATAAGAGGAGTCCGCGCCGCTGACGGCAAGGACCTGGGCGGCGTTGACGTGCTGATGGAAAGGATGGTCCATGTTGGTCTGGTTGGTCACCGTCCAGATCTCGTAAGTGTCCAGGTCCGACATGATGGTATAGGGATTGACGTCGAAGTCCTGGCCGTTGATATAGCCCCGGCCCATGCCCATGCCCAGGGCCATGGTCCTTTGCTGGGAGATCATGAGGCTCCCCGGGTTCAGCCGGACGGCCGCGGGGTCGATGGCCGCGGGGATGCTGTTGGTTACCTTGCTCCCCTGGACGTTCAGGGTCATGAGGGTGATCTGGGGGGAGCTCATCATGCCCATGCGGGAATAAGAGAGGGACAGGAACTTATAGCTTCCCGTTTTGGCCGCGGCCTTCACCAGCACGTCCACCCGCTCGCCGGGGGACAGGAGTATCTGGGAGCGGGCATGAGGCTTGTCCAGAAGGTGGCCGTCGGTTCCCACCAGGTAGAGGGAGTGGCCGGAGAGGCTGAGTTTGTAGAACCTGGCGTTGCTGGCGTTGACGATGCGCCACCTTTGCACCTGCCCGGGTTTGCAGGTGATCACCGGGTTAACCGACCCGTTGACCATGATGGTGTCGCCTTCCTTGCCGCGCATGTAATCCATGTTGGAGCTGTGGGGGGCAGGGGCCGCGCCGCTTAAGGCGATGTCTTTCAAGACCAGGATATGGGTCTCGTAATTTTGGAGGACCGGGATTTCATCCTCCGTCACCAGGGCTCCGGCCAGTCCGGCCCAGAATTGTTCCGCCACCAATCCGTGATAATGGGGGTGGTAGAAACAGAAGCCCGTGTCTTGGCTGGCCAGGTTGTATTCATAGTTATAGGTCTGCCCCGGAGCGATGCTCAGATGGGCCGCGTCGGCCGGCTCTTTGGGGGAGACGTGCCAGCCGTGGGTGTGGAGGTTTGTGAAGTTCTTCTGGAACCCCAGGTAATTGGCCTCCGTGGTATACGGCAGGTTATTGGTGAAATTCACCCGGAGAATATCCCCCCGCTTCACCTGGATGGTGGGCCCGGGGAAGTAGCCGTTATACGTCATGAGATTGGCCGGGACGCCGTTGACGTTGATCTGGGAAATCCGGGGGGCCAGGTTTACGTCCACCACGTTCCCGTTGCGGACAACGGGCATCAGCACCGGATCCTTGAAAGCCGCGCCCGGCGGGGGATCAATGATCCCGCCGCCGCCCATGCCACCCCCGCCCATACCTCCGCCGCCCATGCCGCCGCCGCCTCCCATCCTTTGGGCCAGGGCGGCGCCGGTGCTGAGATAAATATAGCCCCCGGCCACTCCCAGGGACAGGGCTTTCAGAAAATCTCTCCGATCCAAACCTTTTTTATTCATAATCCATGTCCTCCATTATGCAGATGAATCTGTAACTGTCAGTCTAAAGCAGAATGAAATACCAAAAGCAGGATTATCGGCGCAGCAGGAATCCCCAACCTGATACTTACTGACGAAGCAACTCCTACCGATTTGCTATTAAAAGGCATTACCTGTAGGGGCGAACCTGGTGTTCGCCCTCACGTCCAGGGCGAACACAAGGTTCGCCCCTACGTAAACAGATTCTTTTAAATGCAAATCGGGATGCAGTTAGTATTTTGGCTGGCTAAAAAGTTATTACTTGGCGTCAGGTGTGGTCAATAGGCAAAAAAGCCTATTTTTCCTTAGAAGATAGTCCAAAGACCGCGGAATTACCGGAAGTGGCAGGAGACCCAGTGCTCCGCCGCGGTCTCCCGGTATTCGGGGAAGACGTCCCGGCACACGGGGAACTGGGCCTCGGGGCAGCGGGGATGGAAGGGGCACCCTGACGGGATGTTGATGGGGCTGGGGGGGTCGCCTTTAAGCTCAGGGGGCTTAAAGGGCCGCGCCGGGTCGGGCAGCGGCACCGCGGCCAAAAGCGCCTCGGTGTAGGGGTGGAGCCTTTCCGTGTCGAAAATCTCCCGGGGGGCCAGCTCCACCAGGCGGCCCAGGTACATGACCGCGATGCGGTCGCTGATCCGGGAAATAACGCTCAGGTCATGGGAAATAAAGAGATAGGTCAGCCCGTGGCGCTGCTGCAGTTCCTCCAGGAGGTTCAAAATCTGGGCCTGGATGGAGACGTCCAGGGCCGAAACCGGCTCGTCGGCGATGATGAGCCTGGGCTTCAGGGCCAGGGCCCGGGCGATGCCCAACCGCTGGCGCTGGCCGCCGCTGAATTCGTGGGGGTAGCGCTCCAGGTGCTCCTCCCCCAGCCCCACCTCCCGGATCAGCTCCGCCACCCAGGCCCGGCGCTCCGGTTTGGTCCCCAGATCATGGATGATATAAGGCTCCTCCAAGAGATGGCGCACCATCAGCCGGGGATTCAGCGAAGAATAGGGGTCCTGGAAGACGATCTGCATCTGCCGGCGCATCTCTTTGAGACGGGCCTTGGAGAGCGCAGTCACCTCTTCGCCCCCGAAGGAGACCCGGCCCCGGGTGGGGGCCAGCAAAGCCAGCACCAGCCGCCCCAAGGTGGACTTGCCGCAGCCGGACTCCCCCACCAATCCCAGGGTCTCCCCGGCGCGGACGGAAATATCCACCCCCTCCACCGCCTTGAGCACCGGCCCCCGTCCCCAAGGGCCGGAGAGGCGGAAGTAGCGGGTCAGGTCTTGGGTTTCAAGAAGGTAGTCAGGCATGATTGGCAACGATCACGACCTAATAAGGGGACGATTTTCTGCTAAGCGTGATTTTATCAGACATACCATGCCAATCATACCTGGAATTTTAAATTTTTCCCTGGAGATCGATAAATGCCGGCATGGGCAAGGTCCTTGACCTGACCCAATTAAGGCGACTGAGTTGGACTATTTATTTAAAGACCACCAGGCACCTGACGTTAGGGAGATTGTTGAAGCTCAGGGAGATGGTGTAGATTTGGGGAGCAGCCCCTAAGCTGTTGGCATCGCCCGTCTGGTAAAGGCGGCCGGTCCACCCCATGGCTCTCCCCGCCGCACTCCAGGAGGTTCCCACCGAGGTATTGATCAGGTTCATATAATTGGGGTTGACCGCGCTGATGCTGGGCACCCCGGCTCCCAGATTGTCCGGGCTGGCCTCCCAGGCGCCGGCGTCGCTGATGGTCCACGGCTTCCATCGATAACTCAATCTGGCCACCAGTTCCCAATTGCCGTCACCCTGGGGGTCCACGTAAATCTCGGCCTGGTAGAGTTTGCCCTGGAGCTGCGCCTTCCCCAGCCTGGCGACGAAGAAGCTGTTGGCGGACTGCAGCCGGCAGGAGTGGGTCATGACTCCTCCCCTGATACTGCTGTCCGCGCCCATCATATAAGGCTTGTTGGCCTGGCCGCCGGGCTCGGTGGCCACCGGCGGGTTACCGGTCGGGGCCTGGTCCCAGAACATCACATCCTGGGGGCTGTCGCCCTTGAGGCCGACAAAGAGGTCCGGCTGCCGGGGCTCCAACCCGGTGTTATCATAGACCTGGTAATTTTTATAAGCGGGCAAAACCCCGGCCTTGCCGGGGAGGAAGGTATTCGACGCGAAATATTTTTCCTGGCCCGGATAATCGGTTAAGGACAAGGGAATCACGTTATTGGTTTGGTTGATGACAGTGTAGCGTTGCGTCGCATCCCAATTCTGGATGACCAGGGGATAAAATTTATAAGCTCTGCCATTATGATACGCCGGCAACTCCACCGATCCGTCGTTTCTGACGAACAATCCGGAAGTATTGTTGAGGAGATTAAAGGAACCCCAGGCGGTGTAATAACGGAGCAGATTTCTCTGAAAGCCGGGCATCGGGTGGAAATGGGTGTAGATGCCGTTTTTCAGCCAGACCGGATCCGGGAAAGGATAAGTGGCCAGGCCGGTAATCGCATTATAACAACTGGTTTTGACATTGCCCTGGTTCGAAAATAATTGCAGCCAATAATTAAAGGGAGTGGCGGCCGCCTGCACCAGCTGGGTGCCACAGGGTCCCCCGCCATCCATGGGCAGCTGGTAGATTGCGAAGGGCTGGTTCACTTCCTGGGATTCCTGGGCCCATCCATAGCCGGTCAGGTGATATCCGGGACCGTTGGGCTGATACCCGGGTTGCCCTTTATAGGCGTCCACCGTCCAGAAAATATGTTCCGTGAGGCCGTTATGTTTGCCGGCGGCGTTGCACAGGTTCGGAATAAAATATTGGGCGTCCGTACTCGGCTGCGTCAGGTATGCCAATTCATTGGTATAAGGGCTGAGGCTCGCAGCGGCGCTGACGGCCGTGCGCCGGCCGCGGTTAAGGGTGGCGGGGATGACGAAATCGATGTTTTCGAGGGCCTGGGGGTCGTATTGAGCCGCGGTTTGCCGATAGGCTTGATCAATGGTCATGAAGTTCGGGATGGCGCTATACACGGTGTAGACCGTGCCGTTAAAAGTCAGGGTGTCGCCGGTGGTCAATTTTCTCAAGCTATAGGCGATACCGTTTTTTTTGACTGCGCCCGCATCGATTACCGGATTGGCCGCCAGGGTGCCGTCCGCATTATAGGCGCCCTGCTGTTGAAAGGCGTTTCCCATGGGGGTGGGGTAAGGCCCAACGTTGGGATAGTCGGCCAGTGCCAGGCCGGAGAGCAGCATGACAGACAGCACTCCGGCAGCGATGGTATATTTCGCCATACTCTTCATGCAGAACCCCTTAAATTTTAGGTGGTTATCTAGTTAGTTCAAAATCGGGGCAGGGCCAGGTTGGTATGCTTTAACATATCGGTTTTGGTGGGATTTTTGTTTAATGGCCGCCGAATTAAAGTCTATTTATCAACCATAATTCCAGCAGCGGGCAAAATGTCCCTTCCCCACCTCCACCCAGGGCGGCTCCTCCAGGCATTGGTCCCGGGCGTCGGGGCAGCGGTCTTTGAAGAGGCAGCCCTGGGGGAGGGATTCCAGGCTGGGGGCCTGGCCCCGGATGGCTGGAAGGGTCTCGCCGGGGGCATGCTGAAAATCCAGGCGGGGCGCCGCGGCTAACAGGCTGATGGTATAGGGGGAGGACGGATTCCTTATAACTAATTGATATTTAGCATATTATTTATAGGAAAAAATTAATTGAATTTGCACTGGTAATGCTAAATAATGCAAAATATTAAGCTGGGACCAAACCATTAAGGAGGCAGAAATGAAAACCAGGAAAGCCATCTTTGTCTTGTTGATCTTAGGTTGCCTGACGGCTTTTTCCGCCATCGGGGCTAATGCTGCTTGGGTCACTTGTACCGTTGACCAGGTGGGACCATTGGGCACCAACGTAGACACCAGCGGCGCCAGAATTTTCCTGACTGCGGTTGACCCTGCGGATGCCTGGGTGGGTAGCAAAGAATGCAAGATTTCTGTTAACCGGTGCAAGGAATTCCTGGCTGCGGCGCTGACTGCCCTGGCGAGCGGCAAGCAAGTGAGGGTCAGCCTCAACCCGGCATTGGCCTCCCCGACGATTGGCGCTATTTACGTCCAAAAATAATCGGGAGATGGAAGCCTTAAGTCAACATGGGTTCTGCTTTTCTCCTGATGTTGGGGTTCCTCCCCAAATTATGGAGTTTACGCCATGAAAACAGGCAAGCGAATAGCGCAATGGTTGGTTATCGGTGTCTTGGGATTCGTCTGCTTCACCTGTGGTCTTGCGAACCCCTCTTATTCCCAGCTTTCCTACTCCATCCTCCACAACTTTGGTCCCGGACCGGACGCTGGGTTTCAACCCTATTACGGCGGCCCCGCCGTCTCTGGGTCCGCACTTTACGGGATGACCCAAGGTGGAGGGGGAAAAACTGCCAGCGGCGTGCTTTACAAGATCAACGCTGACGGGACCGGCTACCAGGTCCTGCACACCTTCATAAACGACCCCCCAACCGGTGACGGGACCAGTCCCCGCGGCTCCCTCACCCTCTCGGGGTCCACGCTCTACGGGTGTTGTCCTTACGGCGGCGTCCCCTACATCCAGGTCGGGGGCACGGTTTTCAAAATCAACACCGACGGCAGCGGCTACCAGGTGCTATACAGCTTTGGCGGCGGCACTGACAATCAGTGCCATCCATACCCCGCCCCGGTGGTTGCGGGGTCGACGCTTTACGGCACAACCAGCGAGAAAACCGGCGCCAATACCTTGGGGGAGATTTTCGCGCTGAGCACGGCCGGTGTCCCTGCCGGTGAGCATCCCCAGGTGCTGCACGAATTTGCCGGCAAACCGGACGATGGGGAACAGCCTTATGGCTCCATGACCCTGGTGGGGTCCAGACTCTACGGCATGACCTCCACCGGCGGCTCGTACGGCATCTCCGGCGGCGGCTCCGGTTACGGAGTGATCTTCTCCATCAACACGGACGGCAGCGACTACCGGGTCCTGCACCATTTCCAGGGTAATCCCAACGATGGGAGCCATCCTTACGGCGCCCTGACCCTGGTGGGGTCCAAGCTCTACGGCATGACCTCCCAGGGCGGCACGGCCAACGGCGTGATTTTCTCGATCAATTTGGACGGCAGCGGCTACCAGGTGGTTTTTAACTTCCCCGGCAGCACCGGTGGTCCTTGGGGCTCCCTGACCCTGGTGGGGTCCAAGCTCTACGGCATGACCTCCGGGGGCGGCCCGGGCGGGGCCAGCGGGGTGATTTTCCGCATCAATCCCGACGGCACCTGCTTTGAAATCCTGCACGGCTTCATGTCTGCAGCCGGGGACGGGGGGGCCCCTAAGGGTGACCTCGCGGTCGTGGGCTCCAGGCTTTACGGCTGGACCTATGGCGGAGGCGCCAACGACAGCGGCGTGTTTTTCTCCTGTCAAATACCGCAATCCAATCCAGGGATAATGCTATTGGATTAGCAGCCTAAAACTAAGGGGGGCACGGCTTTATCGTGCCCCCCGATTTTTCATTGCTAACGCCGAATCTTGATAGTTGTCCAAATAAACCCTAACCCCTCACCCAAAATTCCAACACCGCGCCCAATGCCCTTTCCCCACCTCCACCCAGGGCGGCTCTTCCAGGCATTGCTCCCGGGCGTCGGGGCAGCGGTCTTTGAAGAGGCAGCCCTGGGGGAGGGCTTCCAGGGAAGGGACCTGGCCCCGGATGGCGGGGAGGGTCTCGCCGGGGGCGTGGTGGAAATCCAGCTTGGGCACCGCGGCCAGGAGGCTGATGGTATAGGGGTGGGCCGGGTTTTTATAGAGGTCCGGCGTCGCGGCCTGCTCCATGATCACCCCGGCGTACATCACCGCCACCCGCTCCGTGGTCTGGGCGACGATCCCCAAGTTGTGGGTGATGAAGAGCACCGCCAGACCCATCTCCTCCTTGAGGCTTTTCAAGAGCGCCAGAATCTGAGCCTGGATGGTCACGTCCAGGGCGGTGGTGGGTTCGTCCGCAATCAGCATCTCCGGCTCGCAGGCCAGGGCCATGGCGATCATGGCCCGCTGGCGCAGGCCGCCTGAGAGCTGGTGAGGGTATTGCGTCAGGCGCCGCTCCGGGTCCGCCAGCCCCACCCGGGCCAGGGCCTGGCCCGCGGCCTCCCACGCGGCCTCGCGATTCAGGCCCCGGTGCAGGCGCAGGGCCTCGGCCACCTGCTCGCCGATGGTGAAGACCGGGTTGAGCGCGGTCATGGGCTCCTGAAAGATCATGGCAATGCGGTCGCCCCGGATCTCCCGGAGCCGGGGTTCGGGCAGGGCCAGCACATCCTCCCCGCCAAGCCTGATCTCCCCCCTCACTTCCGAGTGCGCGGCCGGGAGCAGGCGCAAAATGGAGAGCGCGGTGACCGTCTTGCCGCAGCCCGATTCCCCCACCAGCCCCAGGGTTTCCCCGGCGTTAAGCTCGAAGCTCACCCCGGACACGGCCTTAAGGCGGCCTGCGGGGGTGTCGAAATGGACCCGGAGGTCCTTAACTTGCAGCAAAGGGGAGTTGGCCGGGGGGGATAATGCAGAATGGATCAATCTGGAGACGCCTCAGCCAGGGGCAGTTGGATGGTGAAGGTGGACCCCTGGCCCGGGGTGCTTTCCACCATGATGCAGCCGCCGTGCTGCTCCTTGACGATGAAGTTGCAGATGGCCAGCCCCAGGCCGGTGCCTTTTTCCTTGGTGGTGAAGTAGGGAGTGAAGATATTGGCCGCCACCTCCGGGGCCATGCCCTCACCGGTGTCGGTGACGCCCACCTCCACGTTGGCGCCGGTAACCCGGGTGGTGATGATGAGTTCGCCGCCCCGGGGCATGGCCTCCACCGCGTTTTTTAAAAGATTGATGAGCACCTGGCGGATCTGCTTGGGATCGAAGCTCACCCGGGGCAAAGGCCCGTCCTCCCGCAGCCGCACCTGGATCTGGTGCTCCTTGAAATTATCCTGAAAGAACTCCACCACCTGGCTGATAAGCGTTTCCAAATCCCCCGGGGATTTCTGGGCCGCGGGGGGGCGCACGAAGTCCCGCATTTCCGCGACCATCCCTTCCAGGCGTCCCACTTCTTCGGCGATGATGGCCAGCTTCTGCTTCGCCTTGTCGTCCAGTTCGGTGGCCTTGATGAGCTGCCGGGCAAACCCGCCGATGATCAACAGGGGATTTTTGATTTCATGGGCGATGTGGGTCACGGTGTTGCCCACCGCGGCCAGGCGCTCGGATTGGAGCAGGCGGTCCTCCATCTCCCTGGTTTCCGTGATGTCCCGGATAACCCCGGTGAAATAGAGGTTGCCCCGGACCTCCGCCACGGAAAAGGAGATGCTCATGGGAAATTCCGTCCCGTCCTTGCGTTGGGCGTTGAGGCGCACGTGCTTGCCAATGACCCGGGCCGTACGGGTAGCTACGTAGCGGCGCACGTATTCCCGGTGCACGTCCTTATGAGGGGGCGGGATGATGAGCTTCAGGTCCTGGCCCAGGGCTTCCTGCCGGGTGAAGCCCAGAATCTTTTCCGCGCCGTCATTAAAGCCGACAATAACGTGGTCTTCGTTGATGGTGATAATGGCGTCGGCGGCGCTGTTGATGATGCCGACATTGATGTCCTGCTTGCGGCGCAGTTCCCGGAGCTGCTGGAGGAGGTCCTCGACGGCCCGGGCCGCGGGGCCGGAAATGACCCTCTCCCCCGTCACGGAGGCCGGAGCCTGGACATCGAGAACCAGGTCGAACCCCTCCGGCTGCCGGTTTAACAGGTCTTGGCGCAGTTCTTCCCGGGACCGGGCATCCCCGGCGGTGAAAAATTCCAGTTGCACCGGGATGATGCCGGCCACCGAGAAAGGCAGGGCCAGCGCGGGGGCCGGGGGTTCTCCCCGGTCATTGATGATCGCAATGCGAATGGTCTCGGCCTTGTCAGCCATCAGTATCCAGTTAAAAGCCGGAGCCGTCTCCCAGCCGTCGCTCGTCTCCGGACGGAGGCTTATCTGTTTGCTTCGCTCCTACTCCTCGCTTGCCTCAATTCTCAAAGGCTTTAAAGACCAGGGAGGCGTTGGTGCCCCCAAAACCGAAGGAGTTGGACAGGGCATGGCGAATTTTCACCTTCCGGGGCTGGTTGGGAACGAAATCGAATCCCTCGCATTGGGGGTCCGGATTATCCAGATTGATGGTGGGGGGGACAATCCCGCGCTTCAGGGCCATGATGGTGAAGATGGCCTCCACCGCGCCTGCGGCCCCCAGGAGGTGTCCGGTCATGGACTTGGTGCCGCTGACCAGGGGCAGGCGGGGAACCTTTTCGAAGATCTGCTGCAAGGCCCGGATTTCGTTCTTGTCCCCCACCGGGGTGGCAGTGGCGTGAGGATTAACATAATCCACCTCCCCGGGAGGAATGCCGGCGTCCTTGAGGGCCAATTTGATGCAGCGCTTGGCCCCTTCGATGTGGGGGTCGGTGATATGGTGGGCGTCGCCGGTCATCCCGAAGCCGATGATCTCAGCATGGATCTTGGCTCCCCGGGCCAGGGCGTGCTCCAGTTCCTCCAGGACCAGGACGCCGGAGCCTTCCGACATGACAAAGCCGTTGCGCCCGGTGTCGAAGGGCCGGGACGCCGCCTCGGGGTTATCATTGCGACCCGTAGCCAAAGCCCCCATGCGGTAGAAGCCGGCCATGGTCAACAGAGTGATGGCCGCCTCCGTGCCCCCGGTGGCCATCAGGTCCGCCTCTCCCATCTGGATGGAGCGGTAGGCCATGCCGATAGCGTGCGCGCCGGCGGCGCAGGCGGTGGACAGGGCCATATTGGGGCCTTTGGCCTTGAAGCTGATGGAGACGTTGCCCGCGGCCAGGTTCGGAATCATCTTGGGCACCAGAAACGGGGAAACCCGGCGCACCCCTTCGTTGAGGAGTTTGATGATCTGCTCCTCCCAGGAGCCGACGCCGCCCATGCCGGTGGCAATGATGACCCCGGCCCGTTCGGGATCCTCTTTTTCCAGGTCCAGGCCGGAGTCCTGGACCGCCTCCAGGCTGGCGGCCAGGGCAAACTGGGTGAACCGGTCGGTATATTTAATCTGTTTGAGATCTTCTTTGGACGGGTTTTTCTTCCGGGCCTGGAGAAGCTCTTTAAGATCAAAATCAACGATCTGCCCGGCGATCAAGGGGAAATCATCGGGAAGAGGGTGTTTTTCCCGGAAAGAATCCATATAGCTGCTAAGATTAACGACCTGATGAACCCCGGATTGCCCGGCCAACAGGCGTTCCCAGACCGTGGGCACATCAAAACCCATGGAATTGACCATGCCCATGCCAGTGACCACCACCCGGCGCAAGTCCAGATTTTTCTTCTCGGACATAAAATGAACCTCCTCCATGGGTCAGGAGAATTAAGCCAAGTTAACCTGACATCTCCCCGGGCGCGGCTTCAGGCTTATGGGACCCTTAACCTGCGGCATCCGCAGGCTTGGCGAACCCGTGGGTTCCATCCTTAATGCGAAGAAGCGGTTGTGTCCGCCTGCCCGGGAAAATTTTAGGAACAGGAGGGCGGAACTTCCGGTCTTCCCGGAGCCGGCGTCAGGGGCCAACTCCAGAGTATATCTGGCATTTTAAATTACCCGGGCAACTATTGCAATGTCTAATTCCGAAGCCGCTCGGGCGCGGCCGGCATCCTCCGGGAGGAAAATGGCAACGGCACTGCCGGGAAGGCGCTAGCATTACCGGCAGAGGTTGCAATCCCCGCCGCTAATAGCTATTGTACTGAAAATCAAACGCCGTCGGCCTGGAACCAAACGCCGCTCCAGTTATTTTAATCGAAAACCGCATTCAATGAGCGCTAAAGTATCCACCTATTCCGGCTCCCGCCTCCATGAACGCCCCCTGAGCTTCACCTGGCAGGGGCAACGGCTGGAAGTGCGGGAAATCCTGAAACAGGGCTATGGGCCGGATTCCCTCTTTTTTAAGGTAGCCGCCAGTGACGGCGGGGTCTATCTCCTGGAATACCATGGCGCCGCCGATTCCTGGGAGGTGAGGATTTGTGCTTCTCGGCCCGCTTGCGGCTAGCCTAGAAAAAATTCAGTTTACATTTGGAAAATGTTTGCGGTACAATAGGACATTTGGGGCAACAACTATCCGCACCTTTTAAATTCCCTGATCAAGCAAATTTATCTTGCAGACGAGGACCGGCTATGAAATGTCGAGTTAACCCCAGCTATATGGAGCAATTATATTCCTTTTACTCCCCTTTTTATGATTGGGTTTTTGGAAAATTACTGGAACCCGGGCGGCGCCGGGCTTTTCATTATCTGGACCGCAGGCCGCACCAAAGGATTCTGGAAATCGGCATCGGCCCCGGCTCCACTTTGGAAAAATATCCTCCCTATACCAACCTGGTGGGTATCGATATCTCCTCGGCCATGATCGAGGAAGCCCAGAAAAAGGCGGCCCAACTTAACGGCGGCAGCACCTTTGATTTTCAGGTAATGGATGCCGCCAACCTGGAGTTCCCCGATAATCATTTCGACGCAGTAATTTCCGCGTACGTCATCACCACCGTGCAAGATCCCCGTAAAGTCTGCCGGGAAATCCTGCGGGTGGTGAAACCTGGGGGCCAGATCATGGTGATTAATCACACCCGCAGCCCTAACGGCGGCCTCCTGGGAAAAATCGAAGACATAGTGGCCCCCGTTTGCGTCCGCATCGGCTTTACCACCGACCTGGACGTGATCCGGGTAATGCGGGAGGTGGGGATGAACGTGAACCGGGCCGTCAAGTGCAACCTGATGAACACCGGCCGCATCATTATGGCCACCAAGGAAAGTTAGGAGGCGAGTTCCCTGCCGGCTCCCTCCCCCATGGATTTTCAGCATCGAAAATTGGTTTTCTATAATCTGCCGGTTATTGCCTTCTTCCCCTTTGGGGGGAAGAAGGTCGGGGGAGGGAGGCCATAACCCCGCGATCATGCTCAACTCTCCCCGGATGCTCTTCCTATCCTTTCTACTTGCCGATGATTATCAACTTCGAGGAGATTCCTCTATTCCCTTCCTGGCCGTCATTTGACCTCTTAACTTCCTGGGTTTTTTTGCACTTTTTCTATATAATCTGGAAGAAAGGCTGAGACTACTTTCCCCGACTGTAACTTGGGAGCCAGCCCAACCTCACTAGACTTGGAACTTGGAACAGTTCTTAATGGGAGATAGAAATGAAAATAGAAAAAAACTCTTTTGTTACCATAGATTACCTGATCCGCATGGGGGTAGAGGAATATTACCCGCCGGACGGCCGGCCGGAGGAAATCTCCTTTTGCATGGGCTGGGGAGTGATGCCTCCGGGTCTGGAAGAGGCCCTGCTGGGCCTGGAGGAAAACGTCGAGAAGGTGGTGCGCCTCAGCCCCGCGGAGGCTTATGGGGAGGCGGACCAGGAACTGATCATGGAGGTGCCCCGCTCGGATTTCGCCCCCGACGTGGAGCTGAAGGCGGGCCAGGTCTTCGAAACCGAAGATGAGGAAGGCCACCCGGTCTTTTTCGTGGTCCAGGAAGTCCGCCCCGAGACGGCGGTCATCGATTTCAACCACCCCCTGGCAGGGAAGGAACTGGAGGTCTCCTTCACGGTGCGCCTGGTTCGGGAAGCCACCCCGGAGGATCTGAAGCACGAACCCTCCTGCGGCTGTGGCTGCGGCGGAGGGCCCACCCAGCATTGAGCCTGGAGGACTGCCATCGATGACCTTGCCCTGGGTAAAGCATTACGACCCGGGAGTGCCCGCAGAGATCGGCCCGGTTTCCGGCACCATTCCCCAACTGCTGGTCCGGGCCGCCCAAAAATCACCCCGCGCTCCGGCCCTGGCCTTTTTCGGGCGGACCATGTCCTACGGGACCCTGGCCCACCAGACCGCCCGCCTGGCCCAGGCTCTCCGCAACCTGGGAGTCGCCCCCGGGGAGCGCGTCGCTTTTCTGCTTCCCAACTGCCCCCAACTGGTAATGGTCTATCAGGCCGCCTTAAGCCTGGGCGCGGTGGCGGTGCCGTTGAACCCGTTGCTCAGCCCCAAGGAGCTTCATTACCAGTTGACGGATTCCGGGGCCCGCTGCCTGGCGGTCCTGGACCATCTCCTGCCCAAAGTGGAGGCGGCCCGGGCCGGGACGGACCTGGCCCAGGTGATCGTCACCTCCCTGGCCGACTACCTGCCCCGGCCTCTGAACTGGCTATACCCCCTCAAAGCCCGGCGGCAGGGGCTGGCCGTGGGCTTTAAG
>QZIZ01000054.1 GCA_003599195.1 Deltaproteobacteria bacterium
GGGTTCTCTTGTATGTCCACCCACACCGACCATATCAACTGGTGGGGAGTCGGGAAAAATAATTGTCGTTGAGGGGAATTAATTATTGACGCTGATCAAGGCCCTCTCCTTGAGCCAAATCCGTTGGAACGACCAGACTGCAGGTTGTTTACAGCGACATCCAGTCCGAAGGCCTGTGCCGCAATTTCTGAAACGCTTGCCAGATTTGCTCCTGTTTGCCTGCATGCCTGTCGTGAAATCCACCAATTGGGGGACTGAATAATCCTTGAGGGAGGCAATGCTGGAGCTCAAAGGCAGTTGCGGCAATAAGAGCAGCAATGGCTCATGGGTTACGAAAATAATTCTCAGCGCTGCTGAAACCTTGAAGTAGGAACACTGAAATATCATCAGTATGTCGTTGCAGCTATCCAGGCTCATAGAATTGGACAAACGAGCTCTGAATTTTTTACCCTGTAGCTCTCTTACTGGCAGAGGGGTACTGGAGGGTTACCAAAAATGAAAGTATTACACTTAGTGGCAGGTGATTTAACAGGAGGGGCGGCAAAAGGAGCGCTATGGCTGCATGAAGGCCTACATTTGATAGGAGTAGAATCGAAAGTATTGACTGATAGCTGGACCATCGGAAGGTATCCAGACATAACATCAATTGCAGACGGCAAGAAAGGTAAATTATCTTGTTTATTAAGGCGTCAAATAGAGCGAATGCCTTTGCTTATTTACCAAAGGCAGAAAAAGACTATTTTTAGCACCGGCTTCAATGGCTATGATTTTAGGAAAACAGAATTATATAGATGGGCAGATATTATTCATCTTCATTGGATAAACGGAGGATTTGTCGATGTAAAAAATCTGGGCAGAATAGATAAACCAATTGTCTGGACAATGAGAGACATGTGGCCAATGACCGGTGGGTGCCATTGTTCGCTGGAATGCGAGAGGTATACAGAGGGATGTGGGTATTGCGAACAATTAGACAGCAAATTTAAATATGATTTATCTTCATGGGTTGTCACCAGAAAGCGAAAGTACCTGCCCAGGCATATGAAGTTGGTTGGAATCAGTGACTGGTTGAGCAATTGCGCCAGGCAGAGCTTGATATTTAAAGGTTACGCTATACAGACAATTTATAACAATGTTAACGTGAGGAGTTTTTTTCCCATTGACAAAAAGACAGCAAGAGCTGTTTTAGGAATAAAGACAGACAAGAAGATTATCCTGGCCGGTGCCGAAAAACTCGATGATTTATGGAAGGGTTTTGACAAGTATTTAAATTGCCTGAGAAAGATGGACAAAGACAGGTATTATCTGCTATTTTTTGGCCATGTGAATGATGCAGATATTCAAAATTTAGGCTTTGAATATAGGAAAATGGGGTATCTGCACGATATTGTATCGCTAAGAATAGTCTATGCAGCGGCTGATGTCTTTGTGGCTCCAACTTTAATGGATGCTTTTGGCAAGACTTTGGCAGAGTCCATGGCATGCGGCACTCCGGTTGTGTGCTTTGATGCCACAGGTCCCAAAGAGATAGTCGATCACGAGAAGACCGGATACAAGGCGAAACCCTATGATAGCCAGGATCTGGCATATGGGATTGAATGGGTGCTCGATCATCCGATGTATTGGAAGTTTTGTGAAAGAGCAAGAATCAAGGTTGAAAAAGAGTATGATAATATAGTAATTGCAAAAAAGTATCAGCAACTTTATCAAGAGGCAAAAGAAGGGGCATAATTGTAGTTGTATAATCATAAACCTGCGAGATTAACTCATGAAAAAAGCTAAAAACGATTCTCCTTTGATTTCGGTGATCACGGTATGCCTGAATGCGGCAGAGTTTATTGAACAGGCGATCCAGAGCGTGTTATCCCAGACTTACCCTCATTTAGAATATATCGTCATTGATGGCGGTTCTGCGGATGGCACCGTGGAGATAATTCGAAAATATGAGTCTCGTCTTGACTATTGGCATAGCCAGTCAGACAGAGGCTTGGCCCATGCCTTTAACTTGGGTTTATCTCAGGCGCACGGTGATTGGATATTATTTCTCAATGCGGATGATTTTTTTATCAATCCATCAGTTATTGATCAAGTTATTCCATATCTTCGAACTAATGAAACTGCGGATGTTGTATATGGCCAAGTAGAATTAGTAACTTGCGAAAAAAAACCTAAATTGGTTCCCTTTAGTCAAGTGCTGGGACGCCCCTGGAATTGGCTGATTTTCTGCTGGAAGAATATTATCCCTCACCAAGCTGCTTTTACAAACATAAATTATTTTAAAAAAGTTGGGTTTTTTGATGAACAACATAATATAGCTCTAGAATATGAACATTATTTGAGGGTTGGAAGAAATCTCCAAGCCGTTTTTGTCCCCGTGCTTATTAGTAGAATGAGAAAAGGAGGGGTTAGCAACAAAAATATTATCAAAATATTAATGGGATTTAGGGAGGCTCAAATAAAGAATAACTCTATGCCAGCGATTTTTGTATGGTCGGCTTTTTATTTTCAAATATTTCGCTGCTATGGGGGTATTTTCTTGCATGCTATCTTAGATCCGTTGGCTGGAAAAATCAACTTAGCCCACAGAAATACTGGAAAATCACTATCTAACATCGCCATTGAGAAATAATATTGAATAAAACATGACAATATACATTCCCATTGAAAATTATGTAATATTAATATATTTTGCGTTAATATTACTTTCTATTTATTTATTCTTTCGGATAATATTTGGGAAGGGAATCATTATATGGTCAGATCCATTACATATAAATATTATCCTTTTAGTTTTTTATACAACGGGATTTTTATGTTATCCAGTATTTTTCCCGATGAACACCGAGTTTCTCACGATAATATTTATGATTCTTGTTTTTATCGTTACAGGTGGCATTGTTAGTAGTTTCGTTCGAGTAAATTATAGTCATTTAGATATTTCATATTCACTTCAAAAATATTTAGTTCAATTTATTTTACTGATAACCGTTCTAAATATAATTATCAATTTATTTTTTGGCCATATTCCGTTGTTACACGGTTCCCATACAAAACATCTTGTTGGCCAGAATAGTAGACTATTATTTTGGTTGAGTGATATTGTTGTCGGGTATGCATTGGTATTATTAGTGTTTACAAAATATAAGGGAATAAAAAAGTACTGTGTTATTATTATAATATTTGAAATATTCAGAGTATTATTGTATGCAAGCAAGGGAGTAATTTTAGATATTGTTAAATATTTTATTGCGTACCATTTTTTGATGTATATTAAAACAAAAAATGCAGTTGACGACAGTGAAAAAGTATATTTTCAAAAGGTAAATAAGAAGTTCTTAAGATATATATTTATTGGAACAATAGTAGCATTCTTAATTAGCCCGCTGTATTTAATGTATATCACAAAATATTCTGATCCTATTCAAGCTTCCTTATTTTTAATAAGAAGATTGTTTGGAGGGTTTGATCAATTATTTCTTATGTTGTTTCATAATTTTGACTTAAAAAGTCACGGGCTTAGTTTATTTGAATTATATTTTCTTCCCTTTTTGAAGGTATTTAAGTATGAACCACTGGCTCACTCATCAATTGATTATTTTATTAATGAAATATTAGGCATAAGTGACTCAACGAAAATGATGACGTTACCTAATCCGAATTTGATTATGGATGTTATTTTTTCAAACGGGGTTTATCTGGGTACAATAATTCTTGTATTCTTTTCTTTTATGAATTTCTATTTTAGAAAACGCGTATTAAGCTTTAAAAACATAACCTTATTTCGATTAATTATGTTTAAGATTTTCGTAATGAACCCATTGAAAATATTTTTAGATGCTCAAAACTTTTTTGTCGGTCTTATACTCTCTCTTTTGATTTATTTTTGTTATTTCATTTTTTCTGGGTTGATAATTTCACTCCCAAAAAATGATCCTCAAGTTTTGCTTAAGTAGCATGTCAAGGGGGAGCAGGAAGTAGACCTTGTTTTTGAACTTGAAAGTGTGACGCGGGGCATGGTCCAGGCGCTGATACATGCGGCAAAGATAGCGGCGAAAAAATAGCGGGCCGTTGATTGTTAGCGTCAGAAAAAGTGGAGTGGGCCAGCGGCTTGACCCTCATGGTAAGCCGGACAGAACTGGAGCTACGACAGGAATCATTAAAAAAATAAAGGAAACACCTTGCGGCGATATTCCATATCTATAGCCTTGTGCACTTATAATGGAGAAAAATATCTCCAGGAACAGTTGGCTAGTATTGGCAGCCAAACAAGATTGCCGGACGAATTAATAATATCTGACGATGGATCCCATGATGGCACCATGGAAATTATTAAGGAATATCAGGCAAATAGTAGTTTTCCGGTAATTCTTAACCGGAATGATAAACAATTGGGTGTGGTAAAAAATTTTGAAAATGCCATTTCTTTATGCAGAGGGGATATTATATTTTTATGTGATCAAGATGATTATTGGTATGCCGAAAAATTGAAAACCATTGAAGCTATTTTTATCCAAACGAAATGCGGGATGGTTTTTACTAATGCGGAAATTGTTGATGAATCGTTAAACCCATTGGGGTATTCTCTCTTTACTCCATATCGATGTAGTCCGAATTATTTTGGGAAAAAAGAACAAATGGAATTATCATATAATCCATTTAAGTTTTTATTGAAGCACAATATTCTTACCGGCGCCACCATGGCTTTCCGTTCGAGTTATAAAGATATTATTCTTCCAATACCACCCATCTGGGATCATGATCGATGGATCGGTATAATAATTACGGCTCAATCCGCAATAACATTTCTTTCCAAATTACTCATTAAATATCGACAACATGGTAAAAATGAAGTAGGAGGTCCACAAAGGAAAGTATCCGGATTATTAACAAAAGCCAGGAAAAGAGGTCAAAAATATTATCAGAACGAAATAATTAAAATTGAGACTCTCTATAATCGATTATTGCAGCATTCAGGAGAAAAGGAAATTTTCGAGTCTCTCAAATATCTGGAAGAATATTTAAAATATCTATACTCAACAAGTAATTTACCTAAAAATCTTTTTTATCGATTGCCATACATCATTAAATCATTATTGAATGGGAATTATCTTCGTTATTCCTGTGGCTGGCAACAAGTTGGTTTGGATATGTTTTTTTATCAATGAGCGGATTATGAAAAAAATTCTCTATATCACTGAGGCCTTTGGAAGCGGCGTATTTGTCTTGATGGCCAACTCGAGCAATATGTTGGCTTCTCGAGGGCATGAGGTGCATTTATGTTACTCTCTGCGTTGGGATACATTTCATCCTCTGGAGAAATATATTGACCCGAGGGTAACGTTACATCATATTCCGATGGTCAGGAATATGAATCCGCAGGCTGATATTCGGGCCTTGATGCAATTAACCAAATTGATCAAGCAACTTAAACCTGACGTGATTCATTTATATTCCTCCAAAGCAGGCTTTTTGGGAAGATTAGCCTCCCGGTTGATTGGGAAAAAGATCCCTGTTTTTTATTCTCCCCAGGGACTGGCTTTTTTGCAGCAGAATTTCTCCAGGATGCAGAGGGGAGCTTTTCTCGCTTTGGAAAACCTGGCCTCGTTGGCAGGCGGTACGCTGGTGGCCAGTTGCCAAAGCGAAAAGGATATGATTAGAAGGAGCTTACCGTTTGCCAAGGTGATATTGATCGAAAACGCCATAGATGTGGGAGAGGTAAACAAGAGGCAGAACAACGGCAACAAATTATGCCTGGGCACCACCGGGCGCATCAAGGCTCAAAAAGACCCGGTGGCTTTCGCTCAACTGGCGAAAAGTTTGGCAGACAAGAATATTTCCTTTGTTTGGATAGGTGATGGGGATCATCCAGGAAAAGCATCGTTGTTGGATGCTGGGGTGGAGGTCACAGGACTTCTCAGTCGCGAAGATTATCTCAACCGCCTGGCAGACTTTGATATTTATATCCAGACGTCATTATGGGAAGGAATGCCCATTGCCATGATGGAAGCCTTGATCGCCGGAATACCCGCAGTGGTGACCGATGTTATCGGTAACCGAGATATTGTCGACCACGGGGAAACCGGTTTTTTGGCAAAAAATTTGGAGGAAATGGCGAGCTATTTATCCCGTCTGATCGAAGATACAAATCTGCGCAAGCAAATGGGGAATCTAGCCCGGCAGCGATCTTTGCAACGATTTCTTTTTGAACATTTTGTCGATAAATTACTCAAAACTTATAACGGTGAATAAGAAAGGGTCAAAGATAATAAATGATTAATCTGAATTCTCTAAGGGATAGCCGGATTCTGATAACTGGCGGGGCTGGTATGATCGGTAGTACCATAGCCCAGTTGGCAGCAAAACTGGGAGCCCAGGTGACCATATTTGATGCTATGCTCCCGGCGTACGGCGGGAATAGCTATAATTTGCATGGCATCCATGATAACGTCACCTTTATTCAAGGCGATATCAGGGACATGGATTTATTGAAAAAAAATGTCAATGGGCAAGATTTTATCTTCAGTCTGGCCGCGCAGGTAAGCTATGTGGATAGCAACATTGATCCACTTTTGGATTTGGATATTAGCTGCAGAGGACACATTAATACGCTCATTGCCTGCCAAGAGAACTGTCCGGAGGCAAAAATAGTCTTTGCCAGTTCACGGTTTGTCTATGGCAGAATTGATTACAATCCGGTGGATGAAAACCATCCTTTCAATTGTTTAAGCATTTATGGCATCCATAAGCTAGCCGGTGAAAAATACTATAAATTTTATCATGATGCCTATGGTATGCGCACCACGAGTCTGCGCATTGCTAACCCCTACGGCCCTCGGCAGCAGATGAAGCATAGCAAATATGGCATCGTTAACTGGTTTATCCGCCTTGCCTTGGAAGAACAGCCCTTGACGATTTTTGGGGATGGCCAACAAGTTCGAGACTATATCTTTGTTAAAGATGTAGCGGAGGCGATGCTAGCGGTTTCCCTTACCAGGGAAACCGATGGGCAGGTTTATAATCTCGGCTCGGGAACGGGGACGCCGTTTATTGATATGTCGCGAATCATCGCTCAGTTAATTCCTGGAACCGAAATTAAAATGGTGGAATGGCCGGCGGATAGATATTTCGTTGAAACCGGTAATTACATTAGTGATATTAGCAAGTTAACCAATACTGTGGACTGGTTTCCCCAAACCTCCCCGGAGCAAGGGATCGCCCAAACAATAGATTATTACCGGACCTGTAGGGAGCATTATTGGTAAGGTGGGGCGTAACATCCCACCGGAGTCATCTCGGATAGGCTTTGCCGGGAAGTCCTTGTCTTTCCTTAATAAAATTAAAAAGAACCGAAGGCGGAACCCGGGGTTATGAAAAAGGCACTAATTACTGGCATCACAGGTCAGGACGGCAGCTACTTAGCCGAGTTTCTCTTGAGCAAGGATTATGAAATTCACGGTCTTATCCGGCGATCAAGCACCTTTAATACCAGGCGCATCGAGCACTTGTATGTTGACCCTCATGAACCTGGGGTCAGATTTTTCCTGCATTATGGCGATTTGACCGATTCCGGCCAATTAAGCCATTTGATATACAATATTCAGCCGGATGAGATCTACCATTTAGGGGCCCAGAGTCATGTCAGGGTCAGCTTCGATATGCCGGAGTACACCGGTGACGTCAGCGGTCTGGCAGCAACCCGGATCCTGGACGCTATCCGCCGCAGCGGCATCAAAACCAGATTTTATCAGGCATCCTCCAGTGAGCTTTTTGGCTCCACTCCTCCTCCCCAAAATGAGGAATCTGCCATGCGGCCCCGGAGCCCTTATGCTGCGGCCAAGCTCTATGCTTATTGGATAGTGTGCAACTACCGGGATGCTTACGGACTTTTCGCGGTGAATGGCATTCTTTTCAACCACGAATCCCCCCGGCGCGGCGAGACATTTGTCACCCGCAAGATCACCCGGGCCTTAGCCCGCATCAAACTGGGGCTGCAAAAAAAGCTCTATCTGGGCAACCTTGAGGCTCGCCGGGATTGGGGGTATGCCAAGGATTATGTGGAAGCCATGTGGCTGATGCTCCAGCAAGAGGAGCCGGAAGATTACGTCATCGCTACTGGTGAATCCCACTCGGTGCGAGAGTTCCTTGAGGAGGCTTTTGCCTATCTGGACCTGGACTGGCGACAATATGTGGAGATCGACCCTAAATATTTCCGGCCCACAGAAGTGGATTTTTTGCTGGGGGATGCCAGCAAGGCCCGCCGGAAACTAAGGTGGGAGCCCAGGGTAAATTTCCGTGAGCTGGTGCGCATCATGGTGGACGCGGATATGCAGGCCCTCATAGATATGCGCCAGTGTCAGGACATCATTCATAAAATAGTCAACGGTCAATATCTATGAAGAAAGACGCTAAAATATATGTCGCTGGGCATTTAGGTCTGGTAGGCGGGGCTATCTGGCGGCAACTCAAGGCTCGGGGGTTTAAGAACCTAATCGGCCGAAGTCTGAAAGATATGGATTTGCGGGACCAGCAGGCCGTGGCCGGCTTTTTCCGACAGGAACAGCCGGAATACGTCTTCCTGGCAGCGGCCAGAGTGGGCGGCATCCGGGCCAATAGCACTTTCCCGGCAGAGTTCATTTACGACAATCTGATGATTCAGGCCAATATTATTCATCAGGCCTATCTAAATCAGGTAAAAAAACTATTATTTCTAGGCAGTTCCTGTATTTATCCGAAATTTTGCTCGCAGCCGATGAAGGAGGAATATTTGCTGGAGGGCAAGCTGGAGCCCACCAACGAACCTTATGCCGTAGCCAAGATCGCCGGCATCAAGATGTGCCAGTCTTACAACCGTCAGTATGAAGCGAACTTCATTTCGGTCATGCCCACCAATCTCTACGGACCGGGCGATAACTTCGACCTGTTGGACTCCCATGTAATTCCAGCCCTGATTCGCCGATTCCATCAGGCCAAGGTTGGTGGAGCCGCGGAGGTGACTATCTGGGGCACCGGCTCCCCCCGTCGAGAGTTTCTTTATGTGGACGATTTGGCGGAAGCCTGCGTTTTTCTTATGGAGCATTATAATGACTTGGAAATTATCAATATCGGCACCGGAGAGGACTTGACCATCGGGGAACTGGCGCAGTCGGTGGCCCGAACTGTTGGGTTTGAGGGAAGGCTGGTTTATGATCCCAGCTATCCGGACGGTACTCCGAGGAAACTTTTGGACGTCAGTCGCCTGGCAGCCATCGGCTGGCTGGCCCGAGTGCCCTTAACCGATGGTCTACGGCGGACTTATGAATGGTTTCTGCACAGTCATTGGGCAAGCAAATAAGATAGGACAATGTAGGGCCGGGGCCTCCCCTTCGCTCCCCGGCGGGGATTAGGCGCTTCCTACGCCACTATGAGCAGGTTCGAATCCCGGTCAAAAGAAGGCAATAAATTATTGGTTCCTGCCCCGTTCCCACTACTTACCCCCCGGGGGCATCGAGGTGTTCCGGGTGGAAAGCACGTCACATGCCAGGGATAAAAGGTTTGGATGATGCAACAAGGAGTGGCAAAATGAGCTCTCCCAACAAAATGCTTTCATGCAGCGACAAAGATAATTTGGCTTGTTTTGAAATTTCGGCGGAACCTGGCCCAGAGGCCCGGGCCTTTAAGACACAGGTGCAGGCGCCGTACTGGGCCAAGTGGCTGGAATGGCTTTTGAAAGGTCCTTGCCGGACAGCGCTGACCTTAGGTTTTTTTGATGTGTTTGCGGTCTCCAGTGGAATGATGATCGGATTCGCCTTCAGCAGAATGGTACTCGAGAGAGAGGAGGAGACCGCTGGTTATCTGTTATTTTCTTTCTTTTTTATAATGTTTCTAATTGCCGTGTTCTATATCAAGGAAAACTATGGCAAGTTAGGAGAGAGACGTCCTGAGTATGAGCTTCAATCTATAGTAACCGGGAGCCTTATTGCGCTATTATGTATCTTTATCGTTGACTCTATTAATTACAAGGGAATTAAATTTCCGCAATTATCCTTTATAATTGCTTTTGTATTTTCATTGATGTTTATAATTGTGTGCAGATTTGGGTTACGGGAACTATTAAAAACAATATGGTCCTATGGGCTTGCCAGAGAAAAGGTCTTGGTTATCGGCGATAATATCAAAGAAATCCAGTCGCTTCTGGACCAATTACATATCCAACGGTACGAAAGATTCAATGTAATCGGTTACCTGGCCCAAAAGCCTTCTAATGGTTCTAATGACAACTTGACTTACTTAGGACAATTTAAGGATTTACCTCGCATCAAAAAAGATAAACAAATAGATAAGGTTTTGTTCGCTATGCGAGGTTATAGTGATCAGCGCCACCAAACCTTAATTCACAGGCTGAATGAGTGCGCCAAATTGCAGATCCAGCCTCTTATAATATCCAAGATATTTAATGATTTTAATGTCTCTTTAACATTGGAAGGTTATTCAGAGGTCCTTACTCTCGAACACCGGGAGCCAGCTTATTTAAAACGATCATTACGTTTTACCAAGCGTTTGCTGGATATTCTTGGTAGTTTAACGATTCTGATATGCTCAGCTCCCGCGTGGCTAATAATTATCCTGCTGATAAAACTTAATGATGGCGGACCCATCTTTTTCAGGCACCGCCTTTTGGGGAGGAACGGCAAAATTTTCTATGCTTTTAAGTTTAGGACTATGGTCATGAATGCCCAGGAAATTCTCAAAAATGACCCGGAATTATTTAAGGCTTTTAGTGCAAACTATAAATTGGAAAACGATCCCAGGATAACCAGGGTGGGAAAATACTTGCGAAAACTTAGTCTGGATGAACTCCCCCAGGTTTTAAATATTCTTAAAGGAGACATGAGCCTGGTGGGTCCTCGACCGGTTAAGGAAGAGGAATTGGAACGTTATGGGGAATTTGGGGCAGAGCGAATAAAAATCCGTCCGGGATTGACCGGTTTCTGGCAGGTAAGCGGGAGGTGCGCCACCAGTTATGAAGAGCGGATGCTGATGGACAAATTTTACATGTATAAGTACAGCATCTGGCTGGATGCGGTCATCATTTTGAAAACACCGATAGCAGTATTTTTCGGCCATGGAGCGACATGATGTTCTGCGTTTTTCGATTCCTTCCGGATGAGAATTTTGAGCCGGCGTTGAAATAGGTTCTTATTTATAAGGCAAACTCAGCAGCGGCGCCCGGGCCTTGAAACCGTTCCAGACAATCTTGGCCCGCCCGGTGAACCAGACGGAATCGCCAGTTCCTCCCCCTGTCAGCGTGGGCGCCACTGCAAAGGTGACGCTGGCCACTCCGGCGGCCGTGCCTTTCACTGCCACCGCATCGATATTTAACCCAGAGGGGTTAACGGCAATAGTTGCCGTGTCATCAACGATATTCGCCTGGTTGCCGGCAACTCCCCCGTCGGCGTCGCTGATATAGATGGCGCCGTCGGAGTAGCGGGTGACCACATTCTGCATGGCCTTAAAAGACCTGACCGCAGGGTTGCGGGTACCAGCAGAATTATTGCTGACCATTCCCTCCAGGATGAGTGTGAAGTTACCCGACGATTTGTTGGCTACCACCGCGGGCAGGGTTACCTTACACACGTTCGCTTCGGTGATGCCGCCGATTTCTCCCACCTTGACCGGACTGAGGTAAATTTCCTGGGTCTGCCGGTCGATCTTGATCTCCGAATAGGACCCAAAGATCTGCACATTTCTGGTGGAAGAGTTTTTCAGCAGGTTCTGATTAAGGGCAATATATGACGCGGCCAGATTGGCTTTTATGGTGGTGTCTTGGATGTAACTGCTCACTGCGTCCGCAGCGCCGGGAGTACTGCCATTATGCAAAACACTGATCAAGTTCCGCGTATTGTGGGTAGACATCTGGATGCTGATATCGGACCGCCGGATCGAACCTTCGGAAGGCCCCTGGAGTTCGATCAGGGGCACGGAAGTATTTAGCACGTTCCCGTAATTGGCCCTGACATTGCCATTTGACAAGCGCCCCGTAATTTTAAACAAGGTTCCCAAGGATTCGACATTGCCGCTAAAATTAAGGGTGTCCAATGCCCCCATCACTTCCATGGCCACGTCGTTTGAGCCCCCCGTGCCTTCATTGGTTATATAAGTATTATAAAAAGACACGGAATTGACGTCGGCCGTGCGCACCGCGGGATAACGGCGGCCCAGGGCGAACAGCGCGCATTCCCCGGAAAAGGTGGTCACTCCCAAAGAGTGGGATTTGGGCACTGTCTGATAAGAGCTGTCTATGGCGCCGATATAGGCCTTGGAGCCCGACAGCACCACGGGGCGGTTGGCTTTCCAGAAAACGCTCCGGTAGGAATGTTCCTCCGCGCCCATGTTGCACACCCCCACCGTGCCCAGGCCGCCGTTGGCCGCGCCGTTGTCTCCCATGTTAATGATCAGCTTGTCGTATACATGGTTTTGGCATTGATTGAGGGTGGTGTTGGGCGCGGCGAACACGCCCACCGTGCTCGGATTGGTGGCCCCGGCCTCAATCTTGAAGTCTACAAGCTGGGTGAATTGGCTGCCGCAGGTGTCGATGACGATGCCGCCGGTGTTGCCCAGGATCACCGACCGGTAGCCGTTCCCCTTGATGCAGACGCCGTCCCGGGAAATGGTTCCGTCCACTCTGGTGTTGGTGAGATTTAAGGGGGTCAGGACATTATATTTCCCGCTGGCCAGACTGATACCCGGCCGGTAGATGGTTGCCGGCAGCAGCGGCACACAGTCGATGGCCGCTTGGAGGGCCGCGGAGCAATCGGTGACGCCGTCCGGGTCTCCTCCCCACCACTCGGGGAAAACCTCGGCCGCTGCCCCCCGCCCCAGGAGCACCCGGCCGGCGCCGGAAGGGCTGATCCAGTGATAACGGCCGATCCGGGACAGACGGTTGATAACCAAATCCGTCTCCCCCGGATCGATGAACGCGCCCCGCTCCGGATGGAGGGTGACATTGGCCGGCACGTCGCCGGTGGGACGGCCCCAATTGCCGGGGCTTAAAACCAAAGTGCGTTCCCGGGGGCCGATAAAACTAAGGGCTGCATCAAAGGCGGCTTGGCCGGGTTCACCAAAATCATTTCCGACAACGCCGTCATCATCCCTGGCCCGGAGGCCGGCCTCGGCTGCAAAGACCACCACTCGGAGCGGGTTAGCGGTGAAATTAGAGATATTGAGAGAGACATTGTTGGCGCCTACGGCAAAGGAACTCGAGATAACGGTATTGAACAAACCCAAGGCTACCGTAAGGACCAACGTAATTAGGCTTTTCTGAAAGCCGGACATAGCTCACTCCAAGCCTCGCTATTCAGTGCGCCGCGAAGGTTTTAAATGCCCGTGGAACAAGATTCCGCCCAGAATTGACGCCAAGTCTGGTGGTTATTGAACAGTATTTATCCGGTAATGAAGATTGTCAACGAAAACTGATCCTCATGATATTAGCAGTTGCTTAATGTTTTTCCCGGCGGCAGCAACCTTTGCCGAAATACCGATTTCCGTTTGCTGGACGGATTCGGCCTGCCCTGCATAATTCTGGTCCCGACAGACCGAATCTGCTTTTCCCCGGCTGGCGGCTTACACCTGCTTGTCCCCTGGGGGAGCAGGACCTCGGGTAAGAGCTGATCCCTTCTCTTCCTGCAACTTAACTTCAGGTCAATTAATTGTTATATTAATCGAGTTCTTCCATTATTCCTTGGCAACAAGGAGTCAAGAGGCATGAACCATTTAATCTTTCGAGAATACGACATCCGGGCCCGGGTGGGGCTGGATCTGGATGGCAACGGCGTCTCTCTTTTGGGGCGGGCCCTGGCCACCTACTTTCGCCGCCAGGGCAAAGAACGCCTGGTGGTGGGGCGGGATTGCCGGGCCAGTTCTCCGGAATGGGCAGCCCGCCTGATCGAGGCCCTGGCCGCCAGCGGTTGCCAGGTGATGGACATCGGCATCTGCCCCACCCCGGTTCTCTACTTTGGGATTCGCCATCTCCAGGCCGAAGGAGGGGTGATCGTCACCGCCAGCCATAACCCTCCGGAATTTAACGGCTTCAAAATCTGTAACGGTTTCAACACCATTCACGGGGCCGAGATCCAGGAACTCCACCGCCTTGCCCGGGAAGGCCATTTTGTGACCGGACCGGGAGAGGTGGAATCTTGTGAGATTATCCCTGCCTATCAAGAATACCTGGCCCAAAATCTGCGGCTCCCCCGGCCGTTACGACTGGGGATGGACGCGGGCCACGGCACTGCGGGAGCGGTCGCCCTACCCCTGTTTAG
>QZIZ01000046.1 GCA_003599195.1 Deltaproteobacteria bacterium
TACTGGAGCCCTGGCCGCGGCGGAGCCCCAGGCCGGAGCCAAGGCCCCCACCGTGCCCAAACGCAAACTGGGAAAGACCGGGGTGGAGGTGTCCATCCTTAACCTGGGAGGCATGTTCGACACCATCAACAACCAACTCCTCCTCAAGCAGGCCCGGAAATGGGGAGTCACCTACTGGGACACCGCCGAGTCTTACGGCAACGGCTTGAGCGAAGAGGGGTTCGGCCGCTTTTTTGCCCGCAACCCCGGGGCTCGGGAGGAGATCTTCCTGGTCACCAAGCTGGTGCCCAAACAGGGCAACCTCACCGCCCGCCTGGAAAAGGCCCTGAAAAGGTTGCAGACGGATCATGTGGACCTGTTTTTCATCCACGCCATCTGCGGCATCGAGGAGATGACCCCGGCCTTCAAGGATTGGGCCGCGCAGATGAAGAAGGCGGGCAAGTTCAAATATTTCGGTTTCAGCACCCACACCAACATGGAGGGCTGTCTCGCCGGCGCGGCCAAACTGGACTGGATCGACGCCATTATGATGACCTACAACTTCCGGCTCATGCACACCCCCAAGATGCAGGCCGCGGTGAACGACTGTGTTAAGGCCGGTATCGGCCTGGTGGCCATGAAGACCCAGGGCGGCGGGCCGGTGACCTGCGACAGCGAGGCCGAACTGAAGATGGCGGGGCGTTTTCTGGAAAAGGGCTTCACGGACAAGCAGGCCCGGCTCAAGGCGGTCTGGGAGAACCCGAACATTGCCAGCATCTGCTCCCAGATGCCCAACCTCACCATCCTGGGGGCCAACGTGGCCGCGGCCCGGGACCTGACCAAACTCACCCGGGGGGATTTCGACTCCATGCGGGAGTACGCCCTGGAGACCGCCTGCGGCTACTGCGCCGGTTGCAGCCACATCTGCCTGGCCGCCCTGGGCGAGGCGGTGCCGGTCAACGAAGTGATGCGCTGCCTCATGTACCACCGGGACTACGGGGAACCGGACCTGGCCCGGACCACCTTCGCCACCCTGCCCCCGGACGTCCGCCAACGCCTCGCCACCGTGGACTACACCCCCGCCGAACAAGCCTGCCCCCAAGGCCTCCCCATCGCCCAACTCATGCGCCAGGCCTCGGAGATGCTGGCCTAAGGTAATAGGTTTACAGATTATCAGGTTATCAGGAAGGTCCCCAAGCCTCTGCCCTTCATGGGGCAGGGGCTTGGTTTTATGATGGGATAAGTTTCCACAAAAACCAATATCACAACCTTATAAAATCTCAGATAATGGCAAGATATCAGACATCTGCAAACTTGCCTTTGTTGAGCGAGAGGTTTGAAAATTCCAAACGAAAGCTTCACACCCTGCGGGTCTTTATGGTATGGGAATGGGGATGGCGTCGGCAAGTAGAATTTTCTCTAAAGGGCCTATCTAGTTGGGCCTGGGAAAATAGGTAAAAATACCTATTTTCATATTGCAACTATTGCTGCAAACTGGATTGGGACAAGCCTCTTGTATATAATTTTGTTTAGTATACAACCTGATCGAAAAAGGTGGGTGAGGCCGGATGCTTCCGGGCCAAACCCATTTTTTCGTAGATAAATCGACAGTTTTACCAACTCGGTCAAGAATTTGAAATTTCCTTGCAGATTTTAGAGGTGAAAGATGGCGAGAGTATCGGTTGGCAAAAAGATCGTAGGCAATACCGTATTGGTGGATGTTTTTCTGGGGGATATCCTGGAGTCATCCTCCGAATATTCCATCATCGGCAGCGATCTGAAAGGAAAGATCATTTCCTGGAACGAAGGGGCCCGGCGGCTGTACGGCTACGATCCCAAGGAAATCAACGGCAAATCCTCCGAGATCCTGTATGCTCTCAAAGACGTGAAGGCCGGCCTCCCGCAGAAGATCATGGATACTGCGCTGGATGAGGGCAAGTGGGAAGGGCCCCTCACCCGGGTGCGCCAGAACGGGGTGAAATTCGAAGCTCATACCGTCATCATGCCCCAGCGTCATAATGGGAACCCCGTCGGCTTTCTGACCATCTCCAAAAGCATCTCCAAAGAAAAGCGATCACGAGAACACAAAAAATTACTGGATAATAAGATCATCGGCAATGCCGAGGAAGTAGTAGATTTCCTGGGCAACATCCTGGAGTCCTCCACCGAGTATTCCATCATCGGTAAGGATCTGGATGGAAAAATTATCCTCTGGAATGACGGCGCCCGGCGGCTGTACGGCTACCGGCCCGAGGAGGTGATCGGCAGGGCCAACTCCTCGATCCTGCACACCGAAGAAGACATCAAGGCCGGCAAGCCGCGCCTGATGATGCAAGCCGCCCTGAAAGATGGGAAGTGGGAAGGCACCATCAACCGCCGCCGCAAAAACGGCGAGATCTTCACGGCCCGGGTCGTTCTCACCCCTCGATTGGACAATGCCGGTAAGCCCATAGGCTTTCTGCTCATGTCCAAAAACATCTCCAGTGAGATGCGATTGACGGAGCCCAGAAGACTGCTCGACAGCAAGATCGTCGGCAACAGCGAGGAAGTGATCGACTTTCTGGGCAATATCCTGGAGTCCTCCACCGAATATTCCATTATCGGCAAGGAACTGGATGGTACCATCATTCTCTGGAACGAGGGCGCCCGGCGGTTGTATGGCTACGAGCCGGAGGAGGTGATCGGCAAGGCCAACTCCGCCATCCTCCACACGGTGGAAGACGTTAAGGCCGGCAAACCGGAAGACATGATGGCCGCGGCCTTGCGGGAAGGCAAGTGGGAAGGCACCATCAACCGCCGGCGCAAAAATGGGGAAATCTTCACCGCCCGGGTGGTCATCACCCCCCGCCGGGACATTTCCGGCCAACCGGTGGGCTTCCTGTTGATTTCCAAGGACTACACCAATGAGATGCGGTTTTCCGAGGAGGTCCGGAAGGCCAAACTCTTCGACAGCGCCATCGTCAGCAACGCCCAGCAGGCGGTGGACTTCATCACCAACATCCTGGAGTCCTCCACCGAGTATTCGGTCATCGGTAAAGACCTGGACGGCAAGATCCTGCTCTGGAACGAAGGCGCCCGCCGCCTGTACGGCTATGAGCCGGAAGAGGTGGTGGGCAAAGCCAACTCCGCCATCCTCCATACCGAAGAAGACGTGGCCGCGGGCAAGCCCCGGGAAATCCTGGAAGCCGCCCTGCACAACGGCAAGTGGGAAGGCACTATTGTCCGGCGCCGGAAGAACGGCGACCTGTTCACCGCCCGGGTGGTTATCACCCCCCGGCGGGATTCCATGGGCCGGGCCATCGGTTACCTGCTCATTTCCAAAGACATCTCCGATGAAATCCGCTTGACGGAACAGCTCAAATCCACCCAGTTCTACACCCGTTCCTTGATCGAGTCCAATATCGACGCCCTGATGGCCACCGACCCCCTGGGCATCATCTCGGACGTCAACAAGCAGATGGTCACCCTCACCGGGTACACCCGGGACGAGTTGATCGGCTCCCCTTTTAAGAACTACTTCACCGACCCCGAGCGGGCCGAGGAAGGCATCAAACTGGTGCTCCGGGAAGGCAAGGTCACCAACTATGAGCTGACCGCGCTGTCCCAAACCGGCAGGACTACGGTGGTCTCCTATAACGCCTCCACCTTCCGGGACGCGGAAGGCAAACTCCAGGGCGTGTTCGCCGCGGCTCGCGACATCACCGAGCACAAAGAACTGGAGCAGCGTCTCCGGGAGTCGGAGGCTTATAACCGGGGCTTGATCGAGGCCTCCGTCGACGGCCTGATCACCGTTGATCCTTCCGGCTCGATTTCCGATGTAAACGCCCGCATGTGCCAAATGTCGGGTTACTCCCGGGAGGAACTCATCGGCACGCCGTTTATCGATTATTTTGTGGACAGCGAAAACGCCGACGCGGGCGTAAAACAAACCTTCGATAAGGGGGTGGTCACGGACTACGCCCTCACCATGGCCACCCGGGAGGGACAGCAACTGGTTACCTCCTTCAACGCCTCGGTCTTTAAAGATCCTTCCGGCAGCGTGCACGGCATCTTCGCCAGCGCCCGGGACATCACGGAGCAGGCCCGGCTGCAAACCCAGCTCTCGGAAGAACGGGCTTATAACCGGGGCCTGATCGAGGCGTCCCTGGACGGCCTGATCACCGTCGATCCGAGGTTGATCATCACCGACGTCAATGAGACCATGTGCCGCATGGCCGGGTACTCCCGGGAAGATCTTATCGGTTCCCCCTTCCCCCAATATTTCACCGATACCAAACGGGCCGCAGCCGGCGTCCGCCTGACCCTGGATAAAGGGGCGGTCACCAACTACCAGTTGACCCTGCACAGCAAGGATGGCCGGGAGCAGTTGGTCTCCTTCAATGCCGCCATTTTTAAAGACGAAACCGGCGCGGTGCGGGGGATTTTCGCCAGCGCCCGGGACATCACCGAGCAAGCCCGCCTCCAGGAGCAGTTGGCGGAGGAACGGGCCTATAACCGCGGTCTCATCGAAGCCAGCGTGGACGGCCTGGTCACCGTTGACGAAGCCATGCTCATCACCGACGTCAACGATACCATGTGCCGCATGGCCGGCCGTAACCGGAACCAACTCATCGCCTCTTCCTTCCCCACCTACTTCGTGGAGCAGGAGCGGGCCGCCGAAGGGGTGCGCCTCACCTTGAAGGAGGGGTCGGTCACCAACTACGTTTTGACCCTCCAGGCCGCAGACGGCCAGAGAGTCCCCGTCTCTTTCAACGCCGCGGTGTTCAAGGACGCCGCCAATAAGGTCCGGGGGATTTTCGCCAGCGCCCGAAACATCACCGATCAGAAGGAACTGGAAGAGCAGTTGCAATCCTCCCAATTCTATACCCGCTCGCTCATCGAATCGAACATCGACGCCCTGATGACCACCGACTCCGTGGGCATCATCACCGACGTCAACCAGCAGATGGAAGCCCTCACCGGCCATACCCGGGAGGAGCTCATCGGCTCTCCCTTCAAGAACTACTTCACCGACCCCGGCCGGGCTGAGGAAGGCATCAGGCTGGTGGTCCGGGACGGCAACGTCACCAACTACGAACTCACGGCCCGGAGCAAGGACGGCAGGCAAACGGTGGTCAGCTATAACGCCGCCACCTTCTATGACCGGGACGGCAAACTCCAGGGCGTGTTCGCCGCGGCCCGTGACATCACCGAACAGAAAAAACTGGAACTAAGGCTCCGGGATTCCCAGGCTTATAACCGGGGCTTGATCGAGGCCTCCATTGACGGTCTCATCACCGTGGACCCGGAAGGCATCATCAGCGACGTGAACGACCGGATGTGCCAGATGAGCGGCTACTCCCGGGCCGAACTCATCGGCACGCCGTTTAAGGACTACTTTACCGACGCCACCCTGGCCCTGGCGGGGGTGAAGGAGACCTTCGAAAAGGGGGTCGTCACCGAATACGCCCTTACCCTGGTCAGCCGCACCCGCCGCTTACTCCAGGTGTCCTTCAACGCCTCGGTGTTTAAAGACCCGTATTCTGGCAACGTGCGAGGTATCTTCGCCAGCGCCCGGGACATCACCGACCGGGTGCGCCTGGAAGAGCAGCTGCGGGAGCAGCAGACCTATCTCCGGGGCTTGATCGAATCTTCGGTTGACGGTCTGATTACCGTTGATCCCGAAGGCTTCATCACTGACGTCAATGAACAGATGTGCCGCATGACCGGATACAGCCGTGATGAACTCATCGCTTCGCCGTTCAGGCATTACTTCACCGATCCCCAGCGGGCGGAAGCCGGTGTTAAGAGCACCTTTGCCGAAGGCGTGGTCACCAACTACGACCTGGTACTCAAGACCCGGTCCGGCAAAAAGGCCACCGTCTCCTTCAACGCCTCGGTCTTCCGGGCCGCGGACGGCCAGGTGCAAGGTATTTTCGCCAGCGCCCGGGACATCAGTGAGCAGGCCCGCCTGCAATCCCAGTTGGTGGATCAGCAGGCCTACAACCGCTCCCTCATCGAGGCCAGCGCCGACGCCCTCTTCGCCATCGCCCCGGACGGGGTCATCACCGACGTTAACGAAGAAGCTACCCGCCTCACCGGGTACTCCCGCAAACACCTGATCAACTCCGCGTTTGCCGACTATTTCACCGAACCCAGACGGGCCAGCGCCGGCGTCCAGCAAACTCTCGCCCAACGCCGGGTGCTCGCCTATGAACTGGTGCTGATCACCCGCCAAAACCGCAGGATTCCGGTGAGTTTCAACGCCGGCGTGTTCTCCGACGCCGCGGGCAAACAGCTGGGCATCCTGGCCGGCGCCCGTAACATCACCGAACAGAAGGAACTGGAGCAACAGCTCCGGGATCAGCAGTTCTATGCCCGTACCTTGATCGAGTCGAACATCGACGCGCTGATGACCACCGACCCCCTGGGAATCATCACCGACGTCAATCAGCAGATGGAGGCCCTCACCGGCTATACCCGGGAGGAACTGATCGGTTCGCCCTTCAAGAACTATTTCACCGACCCCAAGCGCGCCGAGGAAGGCATCAGGCTGGTGCTGAGCGAAGGCAACGTTACCAACTATGAACTCACGGCCCGTAGCAAAGACGGCCGGGAGACGGTGGTCAGTTACAATGCCACCACCTTCGCCGACCGGGACGGCAAGCTCCAGGGTGTGTTCGCCGGCGCCCGGGACGTGACCGAGCGGAAACGGTTCGAGAAGACTCTCCAAGAGAAGACGGTGGAAATGGAGAACGCCAACCTGGCCAAGGACCGTTTCCTGGCCAATATGAGCCACGAATTGCGCACCCCCTTGAACTCCATTATCGGCTTTGCGGGCACCCTGCTGATGAAGGTGCAAGGGCCCCTTTCCCCAGGCCAGGAAAAACAGGTCCATAATATCTCCAACAACGGCAAGCACCTGCTCTTGCTTATCAACGACCTGCTCGATCTGGCCAAGATCGAATCCGGGAAGATTGAATTGAAGCCGGAGCCCATCTCCTGTCAAAGCGTGGTTCAGGAGGTCATCTCCACCCTCTTCCCCATGGCTGAAGGCAAGGGCCTTAGATTGAAAGCCAAAATGCCGGAACAAGAGCTGACGCTGAGAACGGACCGCCGCTCTTTGACGCAGGTGCTGCTCAACCTGACCTATAACGCCATCAAGTTTACGGAAAAAGGCGAAGTCCGGATGGAACTGCGGAAAGTCTCCGGTGATCACCTTCCAAAGATCGAATTCGGCGTGATCGATACCGGCATCGGCATCAAGCCCGAGGACCAGGACAAGCTCTTCCAGGCCTTCACCCAGGTGGATACCTCCTCCGCCCGGCGGCATGAAGGCACCGGCCTGGGCCTGCATCTCAGCAGGAAGCTGGCCGAGTTGATCAAAGGCCGCATTACCTTTAAGAGCGAATTCGGCAAAGGGAGCGAATTCATCGTGGCGCTGGAGGAAAAATAGGAGATAATATTTACAGCAGTGACGCAGAGAAAGACAGTGGTCAGGAAAAAAACCGGCTTTTTCTGACTGATTATTGATCACCTACCATTGAAAGGATGGAGAGAGCCATGGTTTTCTCGAATAACGAAATTCCGGAAAAACGGCCAGAGCCTTTCAGACCCGAGACTGCATGGAGCCTTGCCCCGCTACTTGCGGGGGTTGGCCGGGATTACCCGGGGCTCTTCAATGGTGGCTCCTATAACTCGCTGGGAACAAATGAAGGAAAGGGCCGCCGCATTCTCGTTATCGACGACGATCCCTCCAGCCTGGAGCTTTGCGATCTGATCCTCCAGTCCTTTGGTTACGTCACCAACCTGGCCGGCAACGGCGAGGAGGGATTGGCCAAGGCCCGGTCCACGGGGCCGGACCTCATCCTCTGTGACATCCGGCTTCCCGGGCTGGATGGCGTGGAAGTTATGAAACGGATTAAGACGGATCCTTTTTTGCGCCGGATACCAATCGTTGCCTTGACTATTTATTCTTCCGGCGGGCATCGGGAGCGATTGCTGGCGGCCGGGTTTGACGGCTACCTGCCCAAGCCCACCATCCCTGAGGTTTTTATCCGGGAAATAAGCAACATATTGAATCCTTTAAGGTAACTTTATAATCTGTTTCAAATAACCCGACTGGATCATGGCCAAACGAATCCTGGTGATCGAAGACAACCCGGCAAATCTGGAGCTTCTGACCCTGTTACTGGAAGCCTTCCATTACGTTGTCCTTACTGCCGGTGGCGGCGCCGAGGGGATCGAAGTGGTGCGCCGGGAAAAACTGGATTTGATCATTTGTGACGTGCAGATGCCCGGGGTCGACGGATATGAGGTAGCCCGCCGCCTCAAGAAGGACCCCATGCTGCATCGGATTCCTCTGGTCGCGGTTACCGCCCTGGCGATGGTGGGCGACCGGGAGAAGGTGCTGGCTGCGGGATTTGACGGCTATATCGACAAACCCATTGTCCCGGAAAAGTTCGTCCAACAGGTCGAAGCATTTATGGAGAAACCGGAGGAAAAGCTTGGTAAAACGATGCAGAGATAGATTGGTGCGCATATGCGTAATAACCTCCAGAAAGTCACTATAGAAAAAACATGATCCTTCCCCAACTTACTTCAAAAAAAGGTCCCCCGCAGGCGCCGGGAGAAACCGGCCCTCTAAACCATTCAACCCCAAAGATTATGAAACCGGCAGATAAGGGGACCATACTCACCGTCGATGATCGCGCCCCCGACCGCGAACTGATGGTTCTCTTGCTGAAACATGCTCACTACCGGGTCCTGGAAGCCGCAGATGGCATCCAGGCCTTGGAGCTGGTGCGGAACAAACATCCGGACCTCATAATATCCGACGTACTGCTCCCCCACATGGACGCCTACGAGTTGGTGCGGTGGCTCAGGCTCGATCCGGCCACGGCCGCCATTCCGGTCATCTTTTATACCGCGGCCTTCAATGAACTGGAAGCCCGGGACCTGGCCCGGGATTGCGGGGTTGACCTGATCCTTTCCAAGCCCACGGAACCGGAAAAAATCCTTAAGAGCGTGGCCGCAGTGCTGGAGGCCAGGAGCCAACCCCAGTCGGTTCCTCCCCTCACCGAGGCCTTTGACCAGAAACACCAACAATTGCTCATCAACAAACTCATCAGGCAGGTTGACGCCCTGCACCGCAGCGAAGATCGCTACCAGCGCCAGGCCCAAATCGTCACCGGGATCAACCGGGTTTTTCATGCCGCCCTGACCTGCGAGACGGAAGAGGAGTTGGCCCGTACTTCCCTGGAGGTAGCGAAAGAGCTTACGGGAAGTCCGATTTCCTTAATGGGGATGTTGACTCGGGCGAGCAAGCTGAAGGTTATTTATTGCGACTGGCCGGGCTGCCCACTGTTGGATTCGAAAAAGAAAAGCGGCTGTGTCGAAGGCGTAAAACCTTTTCATGGCTTCTTCGATAGAATTATCGGTGAAGGACAATCTCTAATCGCCAATGATATCCAAGGCCACCTCGACAGTAGTGCCGCTGGTTGTCCTCAGCCCGCTTCGTTCCTGGGGACACCGCTAAAATATGACGGCCGGACCATCGGCCTGATCGCCCTGAGGAACAAAACAGGGGGCTTCGAACCATCGGATCAGGAAGCCGTCGAGAGCCTGTCTTTTGCCATTGTCGAGGCCTTCATGCGCAAACGCGCCGAGGAAGCGCTCAGGCAGGCCCATGCGGAACTGGAACTACGGGTGGAGGATCGGACTGCCGAACTTAAATGGGCGGTGGAGGATTTACAGAAAGAAGTTGCCATGCGCCAGCAGGCAGAAAGGGAAGTCCAGGAGATCAACGAGCAACTGGAACAGCGAGTCAGAGACCGCACCGCCGAATTGGAGGCCGCCAACCGGGAGTTGGAGGCCTTTTCCTACTCCGTGTCCCATGACCTCAAGACCCCCATCCGCGCCATTCAAGGTTACTCTCGGATGCTGCTGGAAGAGCAAACCGCCGGGCTCGATGCAGAAGGCCTTAGGCTTTTCCAGGTGGTGATCGATAACACCAAACTGATGGATCGGCTGGTTAATGACCTCCTCGTCCTCTCCCGCCTGAGCCGCCAGCCGCTGCACAGGTCCCCCATCGACCCAACTCTCATGGTCAGGAAAATTTTCCGGGAGCTTCAGCAACATGCACCGGAAAAGGATCTGCAATTAGTAATTAAGGACCTGCCTCCGGCCCTTGGGGACCATGGTTTAATTAATCAGGTCATGGTTAATTTGCTGTCCAACTCCATCAAATTTTGCCGAGTCAAGGAAACTTGTGTCATTGAAGTGGGAGGCAGAAATGACGAAAACGAAACGGTCTTCTACGTCAAAGACAACGGAGTCGGTTTCAATATGAACTATGCCCACAAATTGTTCGGCGTCTTCCAAACTTTGCACAGCCGGGACCAATATGAAGGCACCGGCGTGGGCCTGGCCATCGTCCAGCGCATCATCCACCGCCACGGCGGCCGCGTCTGGGCCGAAGGCAAGGTGGGGGAAGGAGCGACCTTCTTTTTTGCCCTCCCTAAAAATGTGGGAATCACCACCAGTGATGAAAAAACGCGTTAATGGTCAAGCCACTATCCTGATCGTGGAAGATCGTGAAGTCGACCGCGAAATGCTGACCATCGTCCTGGAGCACGCCAACTACCGGGTGCTGGAGGCGGTTGACAGCCTCCAGGCCCTGGAACTGGCCCGCACGCAACGCCCCGACCTCATTATTGCCGATGTGCTTCTGCCCAAGATAGATGGTTACCAACTGGTCCGGGAGCTGCGCGCCGATCCCGAGATTTCCGGGACCACGGTGATTTTTTATACCGCGGTATTTAATGAGCGGGAGGCAAGGGAACTGGCCGGTGAACTCGGCGTCGCCCGCATCCTCTCCAAACCCATGGAACCGGAAAAAATCCTGGAGAATGTGTCGGAGGTCTTGAAAAGCCAGGTTGTCCCACCGGCTTCGCCTCCACCCGCCGGGTTCGAGCAGAAGCACCTGCAACTCCTGGTGGATAAGCTCATCGGTCAGGTTAAGGCGCTGCAACAGGGCGAGGAGCGCCTGCAGAAGAAAAATGAAGTCCTGCAGGGGATCAACCGGGTCCTGCACGAAGCCCTGTCCCACGAGACCGAAGAAAATCTGGGGGAAACCTGTCTGACGGTGGCCGAGGAGTTGACTGGAAGCAAGTTCGGATTCATCGGGGAACTGAACCGGGCAGGAAAAATGGATGATTTGGCCATCAGTTATCTGGGGTGGGAGGCTTGCAAAATTCCTGGGACTGGGGACCTGGTTCTGCCCCAAAAATTTCATGTCCACGGCTTCTATGGCACCTGCCTCCGGGAAGGCCGGTCGGAAATCGTCAATGATCCGGGCAACCATCCCGACCGTATCGGCACGCCCGCAGGACATCCCCCCATTGATGCTTTTCTCGGGGTGCCGTTAAAACATAACGGTAACATCATCGGCATGGTGGGCCTGGGAAATAAGGAAGTGGGCTATACTGACGCAGATCGTGAGGCCATTGAAGCCCTGGCTCCGGCAATAGTGGAAGCCTTCTTGCGCAAGCGGACGGAAGAAGCCCTCAGAGAGAGTGAAGAACGATTTCGCTTGCTGCTATCAGGAGTAAAGGACTATGCCATCTTCATGCTTGACCCGGAAGGCCGCGTGGTCAATTGGAACGAGGGCGCCCAGAGGATCAAAGGCTGGACTGCGGAGGCAATCGTCGGCCAGCATTTTACCCGCTTTTTTACCAGCGAAGCCATTGCCGCCGGACACCCCCAGCGGGTATTGGAAATTGCTGCGGACCAGGGCCATTTCAAAGAGGAAGGCTGGCGTGTACGCAAGGGGGGAAAACGGTTTTGGGCCGATATCACCATCACCGCCCTGTATGATGATCAAAATCGCCTTCGGGGCTTCGCCAAGATAACCCGCGACATCACCGAGCGCAAACAGCAGGAGGATGAACGACAGAAGTTTTTGACAGAGCAGCAGGTTCTCACCGAGGAACTTACGGCAACTAACGAAGAGCTGGCCGCACAGGCCGAAGAGCTGACCGTTCAAAAGGAGGAACTGGAAAAACTTAACTATGACCTGCAATCCCAGCGGCAGCTTTTGCAGTCGGCTAATGATGAGCTGGAGGCTTTCTCTTATTCGGTATCCCACGATCTGAAGACCCCGATCCGCGCCATTAAAGGCTTCTCCCGGATTTTGATGGAGGAATCCGCTGTCAGGCTCGATGCGGAAGGCCTCAGGCTTCTCAACGTCGTGGTGGACAACACCAACCTGATGGAGGAACTCATCGAGGACCTGCTGGCCTTATCCCGCCTGGGGCGCCAGCATGTGAGAAAATCCTTTATCAACCTGGCCGTCGTGACCGAGCAGGTTTTCGAAAAAATAATGGTCCAGGAACCTAAAAGAGATCTGCGCTTAATGGTTGGCGACCTACCCCCGTGTTTTTGCGATCGGTCCTTGATTTACCAGGTCATGGAAAATCTGCTGACTAATGCCGTCAAGTTCTCCAAGTCGAAAAAGACTGGCATTATTGAAGTGGGCGGAAAGACCGAGGGCAAGGAAAACATCTATTATGTAAAGGACAACGGAGTCGGGTTTAACGAGAATTATGTCGGTAATCTGTTCCGCCCCTTCCAACGCCTGCATCGCCGGGAGGAGTACGAAGGCACCGGCGTAGGCCTGTCCATTGTCAAGCGCATCATCGAGCGCCACTGCGGCCGCGTCTGGGCCGAAGGCAAGGTCAATGAGGGAGCGATCTTCTACTTTGCTTTGCCTAAGAATGGGGCATGAAGCCAGAAGGTTTGTTCTTAGAGCGATTGACAAAGAGCTGATCACTGCTATAGTAGAACATTTTAAAAAGTAAAAATATTCAACCTATGAAATAGTCAGCATTTATGGTTTTTGGAGAAAAAATAGTGGCTATTCCTATTTCCCCAAGTGTTCTTCGTACAGGGTCAGGTGTTTTTTGAGGGTGGCGGGGATGGGGAGGTGGTAGGGGCAGCGGGTGGCGCATTCGCCGCAGTCTTCGCAGAGGCGGACGGATTCCATGGCCTTGGCGGCAAAGGCCGCGGCTTTGGCCGGGCCCATACGTAGGGCGACGATGCCGTAAAGCATGGCCGGAGTCACCATCACCCCCTGGGGGCAGGGCTGGCAATACTCGCAGCGCCGGCAGAAGAGGTCCCCCAATTCCGCGCGGTAGCGGGCCATGGCCGCCTCGTCTGCCGGGGTCGCCTCCAATGGCCCCTCGTAGAGGTCCACTACTTCGTCCACCCGGGCCTCGGAATCCCAACCCGCCAAAGGGATCACGTCGGGAAAGCGGCGCAGATAGCCAAAGGCCACCCGGGCGTCCTCCACCAGGCCGCCGCAGAAGGGTTTCATGGCCAGCACCCCCAAGTTTCCCTCCCGGGCCAGGGGATGCAGCGACGTAGCCGCGTCCTCCTCGATGAAGTTAAAGGGAAACTGCACGGTGCTGAAAAGGCCGGTGTTAACCAGCTTGAGGGCCATCTCCAGGCTGTGGGAGGTAAAGCCCAGGTGGCGGATCAGGCCCGCGGCCTGGGCCCGGCTCACCGCCGCCAGCGCCCCGCCCGGCCCGGTAAGGGCCTGGATATCGGCCTCCTGATTGACCATGTGGAACTGGTAGAGGTCCAGGTAGTCCGTCCGCAGCCGGCGCAGGCTGAGCTCCAGGTCCTCTTGGGCCCCCCGGGCGTCCCGCTTCATGGTCTTGGTGGCCAGGACGATGCGGTCCCGCAGGCCCTCAAAAGCCCGGCCGATCTTTTCCTCGCTGTCCACGTAGACGTGGGCGGTATCGAAGAGGGTGACCCCCCGCTCATAAGCCCGCCGCAACACCCGCACCGCTTCCGCCGGCGACAGGCGGATAATGGGGATGGCCCCGAATCCCACCTCGGAGACCTTCAGCCCGGTTTTTCCCAACTGGCAATAACGCATAACCCCTCCCCCGGCTTTGGCGGCCTTGGTCCCTTTTTTTTTTAAATTACCATGATTTTCCAGGCAAGGGGAATCTTTCACCGTCATTTCGCCCGGGCGGAGCAGGCCAATGACCGCGGCGGGTTAGCCCCTTACCGGGGATTATGCAAATCCGCATCAAGGCCTTGGAAACCCTGTCGCTGCTGCTGAAGTCAGGAAATTCACCGGGGAAATAAGAATTTTTTTAAGAAAAATTTCACAATTATCTTTTTCTATTGCCTTATTCTGTATAGATGTGCTTAAGTGGAAGCGCCCGGAAATAAAGGACCATGGGGCACGTGATTTCATCCCGGGCGCCAAAGC
>QZIZ01000110.1 GCA_003599195.1 Deltaproteobacteria bacterium
CGGAGGCGGCCCAAACGGCATGTTCGCTTAACCGGTAAATTTTTTTGCCCGTGGTGCGCACCAAGCCGCTGGTGATCTGGCCGTCAGAGGCCATGACTAAGCCATCGCTTGCCGGAATTGCCAGTATCAGAGTCATGGTAACCTCACCTCGGATTCGAGATGATACTTAACCCCCGGAACGTTCCGGTTGTTGGCGCCAGGAGAAGATATCAATGCTTCACAAAATGGTCACAAGCCTGTGTTTACAGGTATTTTGGCAGAGCCCCTAGGAAATACATTGAGAGGGCGTTGAGAAAGCCATGGTAATCATTATGAAACAATTGCCGGATAATGACAAATATTCTTACGCCTCAAGGGGTTAGGGTGGGAATATTTTACCCAAGAGAGGCTTGAGCCATTGGCAGTGGATATTCAGGATGGAGTGTAGATGCCAGCTTGACATAAGGGATAATTAGGAATATATTCAAATATTTATAAAATACGGCGAAATTGCCTGAAACCTGAAAGCCACCATTGACCAGCATATATTCGCACCAGCCTCTAATCACTCCCTGGGACGGCGACAACTTTCAGCCCTGTCATCGCCATTTCTACCACCGGCCCCACGGCAAACTCTCATTTCCACCCGAAGTCGAAGAACAATGGGAGGTGGTAGTGGTGGGCGCGGGACTCTCAGGGCTTACCTCCGCCTATCACTTAAGGGAACATCGGGTGCTGGTGCTGGAGGCAGGTAAGGTCCCGGGAGGTGTCTGCCGGCAGGGCTCTTTCCGGGGGCTTGCCTATCCAGCCGGCTCCGCTTATTTCTATTATCCGGGCGACCCTTCCTGGGAGGCCTGGTATCGAGATTTGGGGCTGCCTCTGGCTGACTCCGCGGTAGCCAAGCCGGTAAGCGCCTTATTCTATGGAGGCCGCTGGTATCCTGATTGTTTTTCCAAACCATGCATCCAGACACTGCCGTTGCCGCGCAGGGCCATAAATGGCCTGGAAAATCTGGCGGAAAATCTGGCGGCCTGGGAGGAAGTTTGGGACCCGATGGGTTCTGATAGCTTGCCCAATCCGGAATTAGACCGGATGTCCCTGGCGCATTTCCTGGAACATGAGCAGCAATTGCCACCGCAGGTCACCAGCATCTTGGCTCCATATTGCCGCTCTTGTCTGGGGGCCGGCCCCGAAACCGTCTCCGCCTGGGCCGGCCTCTTTTTTCTGATGTCGGAGTTCTCCGCAAACTCCAGGACTGCCGCCTTTCCCGGAGGCAATGCCATGATAGCTCAGGCCCTGGCGCAGTCACTATCACCGCCGGTCCGTTGCGGGCAAACCCTGGTGCGCCTGGAGCCCGCTCCCCAGGGCGTGGATCTATTGGTGTGGGATAGCCCGGAAAACCGGGGCTATCGTCTGCAAGCGGGGGCCGTGATCCTGGCGCTGGGGAAATTTGCCGCCCGGCATATCCTCCCGGCACATGCGGGTTGGGAGCTGGAGGTTTTTAGCAGGTTCCGCTATAGCAGCTACGTGGTGGCAGCCTTGTGCGGCCACATCTCCTTGGAAAGCCCGGGCTATGAGAACTGGATAGTAGGAGATGAGAATTTTTCCGACTTCATCATGTCTCCCCGAACTCCCCGGGGGGACGAAGCCAGGGTGATGACGGTGTTTGCTCCCCAACCTTATGGTCAAAGCCGGGAGGCCTTGCTGAGAATGCAACCCGAAGAAAAAGCCAAAGAACTCTTGACCGCAGTGGAAAGACACTTTCCGGGAACGGCAAGGGAAGTGGAAGAAATCCATCTCTACCGCTTCGGGCATGCCCAAATCGTGCCCTATCCCGGATTTCTCACCACCCTGAAGGGAAATATTGCCCAAGCCCAGGAGCGCGTCATCCTGGCTAACTCAGACTTGGAAGGCTTGCCTTGCATCGAGGCGGCCATCGTCCAGGGGCAAAAAGCGGCCCAGCGGGCCCGAACTCTACTGGCTGAGAATAGGGCCGGTGTTTAGTGAATCGTTTTAGGCCGGGATGATTGAAACATCCTGTGAACGTTTAAATGTCCTCCAGCTATTTCTCCACTGCCTTTTTGCGGGCCCGTAAGGCCAAAATCCCATATGCCAGGTCATTTGCCAAGGGAACAAGCAGAGACACTTCTTCCGCATCAAAGGCATCCGGTTCCGGCGCATAAACATTAAGCGCCCCGAAAACTTTATTTTCACAGATTAAAGGAAGGGCAATCGACGAAGCATAACCACGTCTGGTCGCTTCATCGCGCCATACCACATAGTTTGGATCAAGAAGCATATTCTTACAAATAGCTGGTTTGCCCGTGCGGATAGCAACGCCGGTGGGTCCTTGTCCTTTTTCCGTATCAGCCCAGGAAATCTTGACCGAATCTAAATATCCCTCTTCGAAACCCGAACATCCCACCGGACGTACGCTCTTCTCTTCATCCTGTTCCGCCAGGCCCACCCAGGCCAGCCGGTACCCACCAATCTCCACCACAATCCTGCATATTTCATGGATTAACTGCGACTCTTCGTTGGCCCGGGCCAGGGCGCGGTTGGATTCGTTCAGAGCCTTGAGCGCCCGGGTGGCCCGCCGTAAGCCTTCTTCCGTCTGCTTGCGTTCGGTGATATCTTGCATCATCACCATGCAAGAGAGGCTGCCGTCCGGATGCTGAACCGGGGTATTAACAACCTTGTACCAACAATTATCTTTGGAACTGAGCCACTCCCAGCGAATTGTCTCGCCGCGGAAAACCCGTTCATTTACGCACCAGGAGCAGATGCCATCTAAGTTATACAGAGCCTTATAACATTTCTGTCCTAAGGGGTAATGGCCGGTTTGTCTGATGAGACGCTTGTTCATAAACTCCACTTCGAAATTTTTGGAACAGATATAAATGAGTCCGTCAAATGCCTCAACAATAGCTTCATGGGAGGCCCATAAGTCTCTCCAGGACCCCACCACGCGCGCGTTTTTGGCTTCTAAATCAGCAAATCTTTGCCGCAGCTCGACCAACTCGCTGATGAGCTGATCTTTAGTTTTATCTTCATCTTTCATTATTCACCCGTTGGCGATCTTGGGCCTCAGATCAAGGCGTGAATAGTTATAAACAGTATCTCTAGTGCCTTTTTGATAATCACTCCGGGTAAATTGCGCAATGGGGAAGCGTTGAAGACCTTATCCACATTTTGCTGCCGTTGGGAAAGAAGAGGTGCGGGGAGAGCCGGGTACGGGCCCCCAAAGCTCTGGTTACCGAGCTAAGTTCGCTGCCGGATTTATCATTCAAATTTCCATATTTTGGTGGAGGTCAGGATAATAAACCGGCTCCAAGTGGTTCTGGAGCAGGATTCTGCGTAAAGTTTTTGCGGCATTTGGCTCCCCGTGCACGAGAATGACCTGTTGGGCTTTTCCTTTAACCCGCAGCGCGTATTCTACCAGTTGATCCTGACCGGCGTGGGCGGAAAAGCCGTTGATGGTAACCACCTGCGCCCGGCGTTCGTAAATCTCACCAAAGATCTTCACCAAACGCTCCCCTTCCACCAGGCGGCGGCCCAGCGTATGGGGGGGCTTGCCAGGAGACGATCAGAATCGTATTGCGGGGATTCTCGATGTTGTTGCGGAGATGGTGGAGAACTCGCCCGGTTTCCGCCATGCCGGAGGCGGCAATGATGATCATAGGGGTCTTTTTATCATTGAGGGCTTTTGATTCCTCTACCGCATGGATGTAAGTGAGCTGTTCAAAATCCAGCGCCGGATGTTTATACTGGCGCATAAACGCCAAGGTTTCGGCGTCAAAGCATTCAGGGTGCATGCGGAAGATTTCCGAGGCGTTAACCGCCAGAGGGCTGTCCACGTAAATGGGGATGCGCGGCGCTTCCCCGGAATGCATCATCTGTTGCAGGCAGTAAACCAGCTCCTGGGTGCGCCCCACGGCAAAGGCCGGGATGATGACCTTACCGCTCCTCTGTACCGTCACCTTAACCATATCCCGGAGCTGCTGATAAGCCCATTGCGGATCAGGTTGCAGCCTGTCGCCGTAAGTGCATTCCATTATCAGGACGTCTGCGGTGTCCGGGAGAACCGGGTCGCGCAGCAACGGCAAGTGAGGCCGCCCGATATCCCCGGAGTACCAGAGGCGAATATTTCTACCTCTCTCCCGGATGTCCAGAACCACCGCCGCCGACCCGAGGATATGCCCCGCGTCCACCAGGCGGGCGCTGACTCCTGGTATCGGCTCGAAGGAAACATCGTAGGGTACGCCGCGGAAGTACGGTTTAACCCGGGCTCCATCTTCTTCGGTGTAAAGGGGCTTGATTAATTCTTCCCCGCGTTCCAAGCGTTTCTTGTTGATAAATAGGGCGTCTCCTTCCTGAATGTGCCCCGCATCCCGCAGCATCAAGTCGGCCAGGTGGGTGGTGGCCGGCGTCGCATAAATCAGCCCTTCGAGTCCAAGCTTGACGAGATGAGGGAGGTTGCCGCTATGGTCAATGTGGGCATGCGAGAGTATAACCGCGTCTATGGTCCGGGGGTCAAAGGGAAAGCGGCGGTTGCGCTCATATGTTTCCTGGCGCGGCCCCTGAAAAAGCCCGCAATCGAGCAGTAGTTTCGAGCCGTTTACTTCCAGCAGATGCATCGACCCGGTAACCGTCCGGGCCGCACCATGAAAGTGGATGCGCATGCAAGTCTCTTTCCGGATGTCATTGTCTTTATATATCTTGAAAATTACAATAAATATTTTTTTCATTGATAATACCTGACCATAAGATTGCAGGGAGCCCATGCCGATCTCCGTGCGGGAATCGAAATAGCGCCGCTCCGGGCAAGCAGGAAATACTATTGCACTAACTGCACCGCCGCCGATGCTCTGGGCCAGGAGGCCGTGGGAACTATTGCCGTCCCAGCTTGACCGGCGGAGCACTTGATTAAAGCATGGGCCATCTTTTATTACTGGTCTCGGAGGCGGCATGGGCATGCGGCTCCTGCCTTTCTCCTGCCGCACTATTACCGGCTGGCTTTAGCAGAAATTACTAAACTCACCGCCAATGAAATATCTTAGTACGGGGAAATATGCGCAATTTTTAAAAATGCCACTATTTTTGGAAATTTGTACTTCATGTCTTTCAGTGGACATTTTAATGAACAAAAGAGAAATCTTCTCGGGCTTGAACTTTATGTGGCCTTGTGCTAATTTAGTTACCCTCAAATCGTGTGGTGATAATTATGACATCCCATCCCGATTCGATGTCCGCCCGGCCTGCCTAAGGAGGGTTTGGTCATGCAAAAGATTACACCTGTGGTCCCTGGTCCCGTCCAGTTTGCCGTTTTTCTTTTTTTGCTCCTGCCTTTTCTTCTTCTGTCCTTCCCCACCCCTGGGGACGCAGCCGGCTGGAGCGCCGCTAACTCGCTTCCCACTGAACTGGAGAACCATACAGCCAACCTGCTGGGCAATGGAAAAATCTTGGTGGCGGGCGGCCGCAATCCCTTCAATGGAGCCACAAATGATGTCGTGCTCTATGATCCGTCCACAGGAAGCTGGAGCGCCACCGGCTCCCTGGTCACGCGACGGGAACACCACACCGGAACGGTGCTAAACAACGGCAAGGTCGTGGTAACTGGAGGAGAGAATAGCCAAGGATTTGTCAATACTGCCGAGTTATATGACCCGGACACCGAGGCCTGGAGAGAGGTGCCCTTTGGGTCCTCCATACCCCGGCGCTATCATACCGCCACCCTCCTGGCCACCGGCAAACTCCTGGTGGCCGGGGGCCAACACTCGAACGGCAATTCCCTGTCTAGGGTCACAATCTTTGACCCGGTCTCGGAGTACTGGAGTCTCGGTCCGGATCTCCACACTGCGCGCCGCAATCACACTGCCACGCTGCTGGCCAATGGTAAAGTGCTGGTGGCCGGAGGTCTCGACTCGGAAGCCAACATGTTAAACAGCGCCGAGCTCTATGACCCGGCCGCGAACACCTGGACCGCTGCCGGAGCCCTCTTCACTGCCCGGGCAGACCATACGGCCACCCTATTGAGCAACGGCAAGGTGCTGGTGGCCGGGGGGGTCAATTACCAAGGCGGTTACTTAAGGAGCGCTGAGTTATACGATCCGGATACGAATACCTGGAGCGCCATCGGTGGCCTCGCTGAAGGCCGTGCCCTGCATACGGCCACGCTGCTGGGAAACGGCAAGGTGCTGGCGGCCGGAGGCTTCTTCCTGGAATCAGGAGACCCTGACTTGCACTTTTTGAAGAGCGCCGAACTCTTCGACCCAGTTACAAACACCTGGAGCCCTGCCGGCTCCCTCGTCGTGGCCCGTTATTGTCATACGGCCACATTGCTGGGCAACGGCCAGGTGTTGGCGGCCGGGGGTTACAATGGTTCTTACTTGAATCGCGTCGAGATCTATGACCCGGCCAGGGGAGGAAAGGCGCGGTGGGTCAGGACCGACTCCCTGGCCACTGCCCGGCAATATCATACGGCCACATTGCTGGGCAACGGCCAGGTGCTGGTGGCTGGGGGCCAGGGGGGTGGGGACTTAAATAGCTGCGAGCCCTATGATCCGGTCACACAGACCTGGATCGATGCCGGCAACCTGGCCACTGCCCGTTATTATCATACGGCCACATTGCTGGGCAATGGCCAGGTGCTGGTGGCTGGGGGCCAGGGGTTAAACCTGAAAAGCGTTGAGCTCTACGATCCGGCCACGCGCATGTGGATCGCCGCCAACTCCCTCAATACTGGTCGCAGAAACCATACGGCCACGTTGTTGGGCAACGGCCAGGTGCTGGTGACCGGCGGCCAGGATGCCGGTGTCAACTCCTTGACGAGCTGTGAGCTTTATGACCCGGCGACAGGGCTCTGGAGCGCCGCCAATCCCCTCGCCACACCTCGCGCCTATCATTCGGCTACTCTATTGGGTAACGGCCAAGTGTTGGTGGCCGGCGGCATAGGGGAGGGCGTCCTTAATAGCGCCGAACTCTATGACCCGGTTACAGGAACCTGGAGCCTTACAGATGCTCTTACCACGGCCCGCTATTCCCATACGGCCACCCTGCTGGGCAACGGTAAGGTGCTGGTCGCCGGGGGGTTTAATGGCTCCTTCCTGAATAGCGCTGAACTATACAATCCGGCCACCGAATCCTGGAGCCCCACTGGCACCATGGCCACCACCCGCAACAGGCATACAGCCTCCCGGCTGAGCAACGGCCAGGTCCTGGTGGCTGGGGGTTGCAATAACTCTATATTGAATAGCACCGAGCTTTTCGATCCGGCCACGGAGACCTGGAGGGGCGCCAGCGGTCTCATCACTGCCCGCTATGACCATAAGGCCACCTTGTTGGGCAACAGCAAGGTGCTGGTGGCTGGCGGCCAGGGGGCCGCCGGCTATCTGAATAGTGCCGAACTCTATGAAGAGGCCGCAATCATAAGTCCGATTATTGAATTGCTATTGTTGGGCGACTGACACCGATTTGAAATCAGCAGAACCTTCTGGGGGAAGAAGGGAAGCACTTTCATGACGCTAGGACAAGATTTAACCATGTTTGATTCCGGGGTGGCATCCTTTTAAAAAGATATATTTTTTTTGTTAAAAAATAATGAAGGGGGCGCCTACCCATTAACTTTCACAATCCAGTTGGAATAATTGGTGGCTGAATAAATAACGAAATAAAAACAAATTTCTTGACAACATAGAATGAATACTGAAAAATAGATTATTTACTACAACTCAATCCAGAAAAAGAGAGGAATGTTTTCATGGCCAGCGAAGTATTGAAATTGACAGCGCAGATTGTAATTTCCCACGCTTCCATGAGCGAACTTACCCCCGACCAATTGGTAGGTGAAATTAAAGAAGTTTATAATCTCTTAGCCTCCCTAGAAGGTGATATGATCTTGCCGGAGGTGCCAGAGCCCCTAATAGGCAAGGAAGAGGTGAGGAAACCGCCGATTCCTTTAAAAGATATTGTCAAAGAAAAGTATGTGGTCTGCTTAGAATGCGGCAAGAAGATGCGCACCTTAAAAGCTCATATCCGCAGGACCCATAATTTGATGCCCAGAGAGTATTTCAACCGCTATGGTCTGGACCCGAAAAAGTTTCCCCTGGTGTGCAAAGAGTACTCCGAGCAGCGGCGGAAGCTGGCGATAGAAAAGGGGCTTGGGGCTCAGAGAGGGAAACGGAAGACTAAGACCGCATAAGGCGATCAGAAAACTCTTGAGAATTTCCTGCGCGAGCTCGGCCGGCAAGGCTCCGAGTGCGCAGGTTTATGATGGGGGCCAATCTTGGCAGTGCCCAGCAGTCTGCGCTCAGGGGTCAGGAAAGTAATTTGCTATGAGGCACCAATATGCAGGGTGGCAGGAGGGTATGGGGGAGGGCAGGGTCGTCAGGAACCAGGCCCTTCCCCCCCACTAACCCTTTTCTCAATGCGCGGACCCGGTGTCCGGGGAGAGCAGTGGCAGATGTTTGGCCGCCATCTTGAAGATGAAAATGGCCAGGGCAATCAAACCCGCAGTAATAGCAAATTCCATCCAGGAAGGGAAGTAGCTTCTGCCGGTGGCTGCATTGGCCCGATAGAGACCGAAGATACAGACGTTCATCCGGTTAAGTAAGACTCCGGCAATCACCAAAATGTTGATAGCAAGGATGCCGTTAGGGTTCTCTTTAAGCTTTGTCCCCACCATCAGTCCCAGGGGCGCCACCACGCCAACGATCATCTCCAGGAGATACATATTGGCTTCCATGCTGCCGTTGAAGGCTGCGGCCAGGCCTGGGCCGGTGATCAGGAAGAAGAGCTTGAGCGCCAGATAGAAGACGATTACCCAGGTGGAAATCGTGGCCAAGCCCGTAAAGATGGACGGGTCTACGGGGTGGCGGAAGACCCGGGAACTGAGATTCGTCTCCAGGCTGACCATGGCCAGGCCCATCATTACCGCAGAAACCAGGAAGAGAAACGGCAGCTTCGGATTATACCAGAGGGGGGAGAGCTTCCCCGGGACGATGAGAAAGACCGCGCCCAGGGAGGACTGATGGAGCACGGAGAGCAAGGCCCCGAAGAGCACCACTGGGACGATGATCTTGTGCACGGTCTTGACCGCCCCGGGCATGTTGAGCCGCTCGAAAAGCATGGGGCTGAACTCCAGGGCCAGGGTGGTGGTGTAAAGGATGACGTGGATGGCCACCACCCACATGACCGACTGAACCTGCCAAAACACTGCGGGATGCCAGAGGCGGTGCGGCTGGCCGATGTCCAGGAAGAGGGCGATGATGGCCAGCAGATAGCCGATAAAAGCCGTCAGGATGGCCGGCCTGACAATGGGCCGGTACTTCTCCAAGTGAAAGAGATAGATCATGCTGGCGATGATGAACCCACCCGCAGCCATGGCCACTCCGCCCAGGACATCCACCCCCAGCCAGAGGCCCCAGGGGAAGCTGTCGTTCAGGTTGGTGGACGCTCCCAACCCCATTCCCAGGCGATAGAAGGTCACTGCCAGGCCGAGCAGCATGACCGCGACCAGAACTTTCGTGGAAGGAGTCATGATCTTGATGTCTTCCCTCGATTTCATGGCTGATCCTCCTTCTCCACCCGGGGCCGGGGACGTGGCGCCGCCGGCGGCCGCGGCCGCAGTTCCTGGCGGCGGGTTACGTACCAGGTGCCGACACCGAAGGCAATTACCCCGGCAATGACGTGGGGGATGTGGGAGATGTAATTCCAGGTCAAAGGCGGCAGCGGCTCTTTCGGCACCTGGGTGTTGAATCCTAATTCTCCAAAGCCCACTCCGGCGAGGTAAAGCCAGGAGGTGCCCCCCGCCTCATTCTGGCCGTAAACATGGTTCACATATTTACCCGGCGCGCCGCGAATGCGGCGCTGCGCTTCCTGCACCAGGGTGTCTCGCTCGCCGAATAGCAAAGTCCCGGTGGGACAGGTGGCGACGCAAGCGGGCGCCAGGCCCAGGGCCTGCCGCTCGGCGCAGAAGGTGCATTTCCGCACCAGGGGCAGCGCCGCTTCCCACTCGAACTTGGGGATCCCAAAGGGACAGGCCAGCATGCAGTAGCGGCAGCCGATACACTTGGAGTCATCATAGACCACCGGTCCCTCCGGCATTTTCACCATGGCTCCCACCGGACAGACGCTGGCGCAGGCAGGGTCCGAGCAGTGCATACACTGGCGTTTGGCGAAATACCAATGCAGACTGCCGTCGGGCTTAGTGGCTTCCCGGAAGATTACCCGGGTAAAATCGTTGTTGCCTAAAAATACCGGGTTGGTCCAGGTTTCGCTGAAGGCGGTTTTGTATCCCTTCAGATCGTTCCAGCTCTTGCACGCCACCTGGCAACCCCGGCAGCCGATACATTTGGTGGTATCGATCAAGACGGCTTTGCTCACGGCCCACCCCCTCAAGCCTTCTGCACGTCCACCAGGAATACTTTGTATTCCGGGATCATGGTGTTGGCGTCCCCTATTTGGGGGGCCAACTGGTTGGCTGCGTAGTTATGGGTTCTGGGACCCCCGGTGGTCATCCCCGCAAACCCGAAGTGCCAGGGCAGGGCCACCATTTCCACATTTTTGGAGAAGCCTTGGGCGCCGCAGCAAAAGGCCGCGACCCGATGGGTCACGTTGGCCCTGGCCAGCACCTCGCCCCGGATGCTCTTGACCCTGACCCAATCACCCGGCTGGATGCCCTTGGCCTTGGCCAGGGTGGGGCTGATCTCCACGAACATCTCCGGCATCAACTCCGCCTGCCAAGTGAGGTTCCGGGTCATGGCTCCGGCCTGCCAGTGCTCCGTGAGCCGGAAGGTGGTGGCGATGATGGGGAAGCGGGGGTCGCAGACCTCTGCGAGTTTGTCCAGGTTCGATTTCCAGATGCGCACTGCCGGGTTGGATTGTTGAGCCGACATGGGGTTGTGGAAAGGACACTCCAGGGCCTCGTAGTGCTCCGGGAAGGGCCCGTCTTTGCAAATCCCGGCGGGCACGAAGAGCCGGGACTTGCCCTCAGGCAGCATAATAAAGGGCGCTTTGGCCGAGACCTCCGGGGGTACCTGAGCCTTGGTTTTAGGGTTGATCCAGCCGAAGTCCGGAACATCGAACTTCGTCCAGGTGTTGGTGGTAGGGTTCCAGCGAACCAGGGCCTTGTCCTGGTTCCAAGGCTGGCCCTGGGGGTCGGCGGAGCAGCGGTTGTAGATAATCCGCCGGTTCACCGGCCAGGCGAAGCCCCAACCGGGGTGGAGCCCCAGGCCGCTGGGGTCTTTTTTATTCCGGGCCGCGGCCTTGTTGGCCTTCTTGTCCGGCCCCGGGTAAAAGCCGGAGTAGATCCAGCAGCCGCAGGCGGTGGAGCCGTCATCCTTCAGGCCCAAAAAGTTGAGCACCTGTTTTTTGTTATCCACGCGGTAGCCGTTGATCTCCTTAGCCACCAGGTGGACATCCGGTTGAGCCCCGTAGTTCCAATTTAAATTAACGATGGGAGCCGGGCAGACCGCCTTGGGGTCTGCCTGATAGAGCTTTTTCAATTCCAGGCCCAGGCGGTTGGCGTACCAGAGGTCGCTTTGGGCGTCGCCGTGGGGCTTTACCGCCTGGTAGCGCCACTGGATCCAGCGGCCGCTGTTGGACGCGCTGCCTTCCTTTTCCAGGGAATCGGCCGCCGGAAAGAGAAAAACCTCGGTCTTGATGTCTTTGGGATTGGCGCCGGGGCGCTTCCAGAAGACGGAAGTGTCCGTCTCCCAAAGGTCAAAGGCCGCCAACCACTCCAGTTTGTCCAGGGCCGAGTAAGCCTGGTTGAGGTTGGTGGAGCCCACTGCGGGGTTCATGCCCCACACCAACAAGCCTTTGATGGTACCCTCGCCCATGGCCTCAAACAGGGGAATCCAGGAATAGCCCGCGCCCTGAAAGCCTTTGCCCGCCTTGGGTAAATAGTCGTAAGCAAAGTCATTATCTTTTTGGGCCGCGTCGCCCCAATAGGCCTTAAGGAGGCTTACGAAGAACTTGGGTTTGTTTATCCAGAAGCTGGCCTTGGGGGTTTCCTTGTCCAGATAATCCTTCAGGGTGGGATGGGCCGCTTCGCTGGGAGCGGCCAGGTAACCGGGGACCAGGTGGAAGAGCAGGGCCAGGTCCGTGGACCCTTGGACGTTGTTCTCGCCCCTGAGGGCGTTGATGCCGCCCCCGGCCAGGCCCATGTTGCCCAAGAGCATCTGCAAGATGGAGTAGCTCCGGATGATCTGCACCCCGGTGGAATGCTGGGTGCCCCCCATGGCGTAGAGGATGGTGCCGGACCGCCCCGGACGGCCGGTGGCTCCGTAAAGGGCCGCCATCTTCAGGAAAACTTCTTTGGGAATCCCGGTGGTGGCGGCCACCATCTCCGGAGTGTACCGGGCGTAATGGGCCTTCATGAGCTGAAAGACGCAGCGGGGGTTATTCAGAGTGGGGTCGGTGACGGGTTTGCCATCCTTGCCGGTCTCATATTCCCAGGTGGCGGGGTTGTAGGCCCGTTTCTCTTTCTGGTAGCCGGAGAAGAGTCCATCCGTGAAGGCAAAGTCTTTATTCACTAGATACGCGGCATTGGTATAGTTAACGGCATAATCCCGATGCCACAAATTCTTTTCCAAAACGTAATTGATAAGGCCGCCCATCAAGGCGACATCCGTGCCGGGCCGCAGGCGCACAAACAGATCCGCCTTGGACGCCGAACGGGTGAAGCGGGGGTCCACCACAATGAGTTTGGCCCCCTTTTCCTGGGCCTTGGTAATCCATTTAAAACTGATGGGATGGTTCTCTGCGGGGTTGCAGCCAATGATGAGGATAGAGTCGCTGTTGGCGAGATCGTTCCAATGGTTGGTCATGGCACCCCGGCCGAAAGTGGGCCCCAACGAGGCCACCGTGGAGGAGTGTCAGAGTCGCGCTTGATGTTCCAGATAAACGATGCCCAGGGCCCGGGTGAGCTTGGCGATTAGGTAGCACTCTTCATTGTTCAGGGCGGCCCCGCCGATGGAAGCCAGGGCCTCGGTGCGGTTCACCGTCACCCCGGCGGGGGACTTGGCCAGAAAACCAGCGTCCCGGGTAGCCTTGACCCGCTGGGCCAGAGTCTTTATGGCCCAATCCAGGTCCTTCTCTTCCCACTTGTCGCTGCCGGGAGCCCGGTAGCGCACCTTTTTCAGGCGCCGGGGGCTGGTGACCACCTCCTTCACCGCCTGCCCCTTGCTGCACAGGGACCCCTGGTTAATGGGATGATCCGGATCGCCTTCCACGTTCACCAGCCTGCCCCCTTTGGTATGGGCCACTAAGCCGCAGCCAACCCCGCAAAAGGGGCAGATGGAGGTGGTGATTTTGGCATCCTTGGTCTTCGCGGGTGGAATGGAGGCGGCCCAACCGGAACGTTTGCAGATGACCCCGGTCAGACCGGCCGCAGTAACGCCACTCCCCAAAACCTTGAGAAAAGTTCGTCGAGAAATGGACATATTTCACCCTCATTTTAAGTGGTTAAGAAGAAATTTTCTTAAACACCGATCTTTACTTTTTCCGAATGCATCACCTCCTTTGTAATAGTACCATACTATAATAGTAGGAAATCATCTTATTGTTATATTAAGAATATGACTTACATAATTGTTTCAGAATTGCAACACTTTTTCTTGCAACAATTATTTTATTAACGTAATTATGTACATATGTTCATTTATGACCACCCTCAAACTCCCCGGAAAAATGTAAAAAAAAGCCTGGCAAACCGAAGTTTGCCAGGTTTAGTGATTTTATGATTCAGGTGCGGCCAGATAACTTTCAACCTATTCCGCTTCCAGGTTGATGCAGTCCCGTTCAAACTGGCCGTCCCTGGCCGCGGCCTTGGCCGGCCGCAGGGGCAGGACCCAGTCAACTTTTTCCCAGGTTGACATCTCGGCACACCAGCACCGGCCTGGTGGTCAAGCGGGCCAGGTTCAGGGCCTCGCCGCTGATATCAGCGACGTTCATTATTTGGCCCCCTCTGAAGAGGACCTTCACCGCGCCTGGCCATTTATACTTCCTGGTTAGATGTCCAATCTGCAAATGCTAGCCAAAACGCTAGCCAAGAGACAAAAGAAGGTTAGTTGACCTCAGTTAACTAATTGATATCATTGGCGCGCCTGGCAGGATTCGAACCTGCGACCGACGGATTAGAAGTCCGTTGCTCTGTCCGACTGAGCTACAGGCGCTCGGGGTTTGCGGGCTTAGAAAGGTTCTGGTGAATATATTGGTGAATATTTAATA
>QZIZ01000132.1 GCA_003599195.1 Deltaproteobacteria bacterium
CCGCCGGCGGGGGGAATAGCGGGCAGCGCCCGTTCTATTAGACTGCAACGCTTGATGAAACAAGGGTTGGCGAGAGGCCCATACCGGCCGCGCCTGCCCGGGGGAAACAGATTAGTGCTCTACCATCTCTTATATCCTTTAAAAACGGTTTTCGGCGGCTTCAACGTCTTCCGCTATATTACGTTCCGGAGCATCTTCGCGGTGCTTACCGCACTGATGATCACCCTGTTCATCGGCTCCTGGTTTATCCGCAAACTCAAAAAAATGCAGGTGGGCCAGTATATCCGGGAGGACGGCCCCCAATCCCATTTTTCCAAGGCCGGCACCCCCACTATGGGGGGCCTGATGATCATCTTCACCGCCCTGTTCGCCACCCTGCTCTGGACCGACCTGAGCAATTCCTACATTTGGCTGTTGATCCTGGTGACCCTGGGCTTCGGCCTCATCGGGTTCTATGACGACTATCTCAAGGTGGTCAAGAAGCACAACCACGGCCTGAGCGGCCGGGCCAAGCTGATGACCCAAACGGTGGTGGCCCTGGCCGCGGCCTTCTGGCTGTATTACACCCCCGGATTCAACACCACCCTGACGCTGCCCTTTTTCAAACAGGTGCAGCCCGACTTGGGGTGGGGGTTCATCCCCCTGGCGGTCTTCATTATCGTGGGCGCGGCCAACGCGGTGAACCTCACCGACGGCCTGGACGGGTTGGCCATCGGCCCGGTGACCATCGCCGCGGGCATTTTTATGATCCTGTGCTACCTGGCCGGGAATAAGATCATCTCCGGGTATCTCCAGATTCCCTATATCCGCGGGGTGGGGGAGCTCTCCATCTTCCTGGCCGCCCTGGTGGGCGCGGGCGTGGGGTTCCTGTGGTTTAACTCCTACCCGGCCCAGGTGTTCATGGGGGACGTGGGGGCCCTGGCCCTGGGGGGGGTGCTCGGCACCGCGGCCCTGGCCGTCAAGCAGGAATTCCTTCTGGCCATCGCCGGCGGCATCTTTGTGGTGGAGGCGTTGTCGGTGATCATCCAGGTGGGCTTTTTCAAGGTCTCCAACGGCAAGCGCGTCTTTCGCATGGCGCCGCTGCACCATCATTTCGAACTGAAGGGCTGGCCGGAACCCAAGGTTATCGTCCGCTTCTGGATTCTGTCGCTGATTTTGGGGCTGATTTCCTTGAGTTTTCTGAAGCTTAGGTAGAGGAATTGGTGGGCAGTGCCCACCCTACATCTGCGGTAGCACCGTCCCCGGCCAAGGGGTGGCCGCGGGGCGTCAGGTAACTTGGGGGACTCTCATTTGCCAATCGGTGGGTTGCCAACACTCAACCTAATCTTAACCCTTCCCTGGGAAGGGAGTTACGCTCTCTTCCCCGGGAAGGCAGGCCATTGCAAACCGCGGACAGGGCCTGCTCTTCAGGGAGCTGGCGCCGGAGTTTTTGAGACCGAGGCAGCACCGTCCCCGGCCTGCGGTCGGCCGCGGGACGTCAGGTAACCGGGGGGACTGTCACTTGCCAATCGGTAGGCTGTCAACGCCCAACCTGATCTCAACTCTTCCCGGGGAAGGGAGGGAGGCCCTTCCCCGGGAAGGCTGGCGTTGAGAGCGCCTGGTCCATACAAGGGAAGGCGCATTTAAACATGCATTCAAGGGGGATGAAACATTTGGTTTTCTATACGCATAAACTACAGCAGGTAGTCAGCCTTGCCGGGCAAGGGTTTGATTTTAAGCGCGGCCTGCAAGAAAATAAGGACATTGCAGAACCTTGGGCGGCGGCGCCGGACCGGCAGGATTCTTTTCGCCGCGATCCGGGCATCCCCCCGCGGTATGCGGTCGATTTATATTCCACCTGCATGGTGGCGGGCGGCATCCTGCCGGGCAGAAAAAACCGGTGGTAGAAGCGGATGATATGCAGGTAATCGAGGCGGATATTTTTGTAAAGATATGGAGCTTGCCGGGAAAAAGATACTAGTAGCCGGCCTGGCCCGCACCGGGGTGGCGTGCGCCCGTTTCCTGGCCCAGGCCGGCGCCCGGGTGACGGTCACCGATAGCGCCCCGGCCGCGGCCCTTAAAGAACAGCGCCAAGAAATACAAGGCTTGGGCGTTAAGGAGGAACTGGGCATGCCGCAACCTTCCTGGCTTGGGTTTGACCTCCTGCTGCTCAGCCCCGGCGTGCCTCCGGAGCTCCCCTGGATCGCCGCGGCCAAGAACGCGGGCATTCCGGTCTGGGGGGAGCTGGAGCTGGCCTCCCATTTTTTCACCCTGCCGGTGATCGCGGTGAGCGGCACCAACGGCAAGACCACCACCACCACCCTGGTGGGGGAGTTCCTCCGGGCCTCGGGCCTCAAGCCTCTGGTGGGGGGGAATATCGGCACCCCGATGGTGTCGCTGTTGGAAAACCAGGAAGACGCTGATTTCGTGGTATTAGAGGTGAGCAGCTTCCAGCTCGACACCGCGCCGAGCTTTCATCCCCGGGCCGCGGCCCTGTTGAACATCTCTCCGGACCACCTGGACCGGTACCTGGATTTTCCGGCTTATATAGCGTCCAAGGCCGGCCTCTTCCAGCGGTACGGCCCCAACGATTTAAAAGTCCTGAATTACGATGACCCGGCAGTGCGGCCTTTGGGGGAGGGAGAAGGACGGGTTTCGTACTTTTCTTCCTGCCACACCTTGAAAGAAGGAGCCTGGCTGGAAGGCGGGGCGATGCGGGTCCGCCTTCCGGGTCAGGTTGACGAACTCTTCCCGCGGCAAAAAATCCTGCTCCAGGGCCGCCATAACTTAGAAAACGCCATGGCCGCGCTGCTCCTGGCCCTGGACGCCGGGGCCTCGGCCGCGGCCTGCCGGGAGATACTGGCCCGTTTCCGGGGTCTGCCGCACCGCATCGAATGGGTGGCCCGAGTCCGGGGCGTCGATTTTTATGACGACTCCAAGGGCACCAACGTGGGTGCGGTGGCCCGGTCGCTCACCTTTTTCCAGCAGCCGGTGGTCCTCATTGCCGGGGGCCGGGATAAAGACAGCGATTTTCGCCTGCTTTCCCCCCTGATCAAAGAAAGGGCCAAGGCCCTGGTCCTGATGGGGGAGACCAAAGAGCTGCTGGCCAAAACCTGGAACGGCCTGGCGCCCGCGTATCTGGCCGACGACATGCAGGCCGCGGTCAGGAAGGCCTTTGAGCTGGCCGGCCCCGGCGAGGTGGTGCTTCTGTCCCCGGCTTGCGCCAGCTTTGATATGTTTCGGGATTACGCCCACCGGGGTGAAACCTTCCGGAAAATGGTGGAGGAACTGCGGGATGCAGGCTAATCCTGAGACCGGAGCGGCTTCTTACGACCGCATTATCCTGGTCAGCTCCCTGACTCTTATGGGCCTGGGCCTGACCATCGTCTTCAATGCCTCTACGGTGATGGCCCAGTCCCAGTACCAGGACCCCTATTTCTTCATCAAGCGCCAACTGATGTACGCCTTGCTGGGAATCGGGGCCCTCTTCCTGGGACGGTCCATTAATTACCATCGCTTGCAGCGTTGGGTCTATCCACTTCTCTTCATTTCCCTGATCAGCCTGGTCCTGGTCTTTGCCCCCGGCATCGGCGGCAAGGTCCGGGGCGCGGCTCGCTGGCTCAAGCTGGGGCCTTTGACCCTCCAGCCCTCGGAATTCGCCAAACTGGCGGTGGCCCTGTTTTTGGCCTATTCCCTGACCAAAAAACAGGACAAGATGAAGCATTTTTCCATCGGCTTTGTCCCCCATATGCTGGTGGCCGGGGCCTTCATCGTGCTGGTGGGCCTGGAGCCGGATTTCGGCACCGCCATTACCATTGCCTCCATCGTCTTCGTCATGCTCTTCGTGGGCGGCACCCGCCTGACCCATATCCTGCTGGCCCTGGGCAGCGGTGTGGCCCTGGCCGTTGTTATGGTGCTAAGGGACCCCAAGAAACTGGGCCGGGTCTTCTCCTATCTCGATCCCTGGAAGCACGGCCAGGACGTGGGCTACCAATTAAAACAGTCGCTTTTGGCCATCGGTTCCGGGGGCTTGTGGGGCGTGGGGCCGGGCCAGAGCCGGGCCAAACTCTTCTATCTTCCGGATGCGCACACCGATTTCATCCTCTCCATTTTCAGTGAAGAAACGGGCTTTCTGGGGGCGATGCTGATCCTGGCCCTGTTTGCCATTCTGGTGTACCGGGGCTTTCTCCTCAGCTTCCGGGCCCCGGACAGCTTCGGCTCCTACCTGGCCATGGGCCTTACCCTGCTGATCGGCCTGCCTGCGGCGATCAACATGGGGGTGGTGAGCGGCATCTTCCCCACCAAAGGCCTGTCCCTGCCCTTTCTCAGCTACGGCGGCTCCTCACTGCTGGCTAATCTCCTGGCCGTGGGCATCCTGCTCAACATCAGCAGCCACGTTAAGCGCCCGGCCCCGGCGCCGGAGAGGGTGGCCCCGGTTAAGGATGCGGGAGAGGCGGTTGTTAAACAGTGATCAGTAATCAGTAATCAGTAAAAACCGCTTTATCACTGATCACTGATTACTGATCACTGATTACTACAAGGGCCTTAACCACTTCACCTAAGAGGGCTACCGCGAGGGCTGAATGGACCTGAAAATCGTCATCGCCGGGGGCGGCACCGGGGGGCATCTCTTTCCGGGGATTGCCGCGGCCCAGGAGTTTTCTAACCTGGGCGCGGCGGTAACTTTTCTCACCACCCCCAAATCGGTGACCCCCCAAATCCTGGAGCGTTACGGCTTTCCCTGGGAGGTCATTGCCAGCCGGGCCTTGAAGGGGCAGGGGCTCTGGAGCAAGCTCCGCACCATGTGCAGCCTGCCGGGCAGCGTCCGGGAGGCGAAGAACCGGCTCCAGGTCCTGGGGCCCAACCTGGTCCTGGGCATGGGGGGATACGCCTCCGGGCCGGTGGGCGCAGCCGCTTATCTATCGGGCATCCCGTTGGCGATTCACGAGCAGAACACCATCCCCGGGGTGGCCAACCGCTGGCTGGCTAAGATTTCTAAACGTATTTTTCTCTCTTTCCCGGACGAGGGCGGCTATTTTCCCCGGGACCGGACGGTGTGGACCGGGAACCCCATCCGTTCCGAATTTTTTGCGCTTCGAGCCGACCGGCCCGCTGCGCCTTTTACGGTGCTGCTCATGGGGGGAAGCCAGGGCGCGCACAGTATTAATATGGCGGCTTTGGCGGCGTTGCCTCTGCTTGGGGATATTAAAGCACAACTGCGTTTCCTGCATATTACCGGCGATCAGGACCGGGAAGAAGTGGCCGCAGGCTACCGGCAAGCCGGATTTGCCGCGGAAGTGGCGGCCTTCACCCCGGAGGTGCCCGCCTGGATGTCCCGGGCGCACCTGGTGGTCTGCCGGGCCGGGGCCTCCACCCTGGCGGAGCTCAACGCCCTGGGCCGGGCCGCGCTGCTCATCCCCTTCCCCTTCGCGGCCAACAACCACCAGGAGTTCAACGCCCGCTTCCTGGCCCAGAGGGGCGCAGGGGAATTAATTTTGAATAAAGATTTTACCGGGGAGGTTCTGGCTGGTAAGATAAAATATCTCCGGTCGCACCCCGAGATATTGCAAGCGATGGAAACGGCCTCCCGCTCCCTGGCGAAACCGGACGCGGCCAAACAAATAGTTAGAGGATGTATGGAATTAATTGAAGGGGAAAATGTAGGGTGGGCACTGCCCACCGATTCCTCATAACCATAAAATCGCAATTAAAATGCCCAATTACCTCAGATCAAGAGAACCGGGCGGCACCTTTTTCTTTACCGTGGTTACTTTTCAAAGAAGGAGATTTTTTTACAATCCGAAAAATATTGAAATCTTAAACGAGATCATCACCGGCGTCCAAAAAGAATTCCCTTTCACCATGGATGCCTGGGTTTTCTTGCCGGACCACCTACATTGCCTCTGGACCTTGCCGCCGGAGGAGACAGATTATTCCAAACGCTGGGGGGTGATCAAGGCGAGATTCACCAAGGTGATAGCCAAGGAACAGGGGCGATCCGCGCTGCTCACCGGTTCCAGAATCCGGCACTGGGAAAGCACGATTTGGCAGCGGCGGTTCTGGGAGCACCGGATTCGAGATGAACGGGATTTGGGGGCGCACCTGGATTATATTCACTTTAACCCGGTGAAGCATGGCTTGGTTGATTCTCCGGAGAAATGGCCCTATTCCAGTTTCCGGGAATACGTCAGGCGTGATTATTACGAGGATAATTGGGGAGCAAATATCAAATTCGAACCTGATCTGAATTTTGGGGAATAATTTTTTAAAGGAATTGGTGGGCAATGCCCACCCTACATTAACTCTCAAATATATATAATATTCGGAAGAAGAAGATAATGCGCGGCAGAAGACATCAGACTCAGTGGGCTGGTCAATTCGGAGTTGCACATGAAATGACGCGGCGGGGGTACCTTGTTGCGTTTACAATGGGAAATGCGCCAAACGCAGATTTGCTTTGTAAGAGCCCAAAAGAACAGGAATTTTCGCTTCAAGTCAAATCCCTCAGATCCAAAACATACTACCTTTATCAAGAATCACTACTGGATCCTAATTCGGACCTGTATTTCGTTTTTGTTTTGGTTCCAGAGGCACTTTTGAAACCGTCTGAATACTTTGTCCTCAATAGCGCCCAATTTCAGAGCATAGTTAAAGAAGAGAACACAATGATGAAGAAAGCTGAAAAGGAACGAGGAAAGCCATATGCCAAATTTTCACCAGGTATCAGTTACCGCACTCTGAATAGAGATGAATTTCGTAACGCGTGGCACAATCTGCCGTCGTAAAGTTTTATAATATTGTAGTGGGCACTGCCCACCAATTCCTTAAAATATGAGCAATAACACCATTTACCACTTCATCGGCGTCGGCGGCATCGGCATGAGCGGGTTGGCCGAGCTGCTGGCGCGGCAGGGGTTCTCCGTGAGCGGCTCCGATTTGGCGGCCAATGCCATTACTGCGCGCCTCGAGACCCTGGGAGTCCGCTGCCACCAGGGCCATGCCCCGGAGCACCTGGGCGGCGCCGAGGTGGTGGTGCATTCCACCGCGGTCAAGGAAGATAACCCGGAGTTGGCCGCGGCCCGGGCCAAAGGCCTCACCGTGCTCCGCCGGGGCGAAATGCTGGCCCATTTGATGAAGGGCCACTTCCAGATCGCCATCACCGGCGCGCACGGCAAGACCTCCACCACCGCCATGACCGCTGCGATTCTTAGGGCCGGGGGCCTGGACCCTTCGGTGCTGGTGGGCGCGGTGTGGGATAATTTGGGGTCAAACGCGGTCCTGGGCGCCGGCAAATATTTCGTCACCGAGGCGGACGAAAGCGACGGCTCCTTCGCCTATCTTCAGCCCCAGATCACGGTGATCACCAATCTGGACCGGGAGCACCTGGATTTTTACGGCGACCTGGAACAAATCAAAGAAGCCTTTACCCGTTACCTGGCCGCGCTCCCGCCCGGCTCCCAGGTGGTGGCCTGGAAAAACGACCCCTATCTGGCCCCCATCCTGGAGAAATCATCCCTGCCTGTCATCACCTACAGCCTCCAAGCCGGCGCCGATTTTCAGGCCACGGAGATCGAAACCCGGGAGTTGGGCAGCCGCTTCCGCCTCTGGCATCAGGGGCAGGAACTGGGGAAGATTGATCTGCCTCTCGCCGGCCGGCACTACGTCCTCAACGCCATGGCCGCGTGCGCGGTGGCCTATTCCCTCGGACTGGAATTCCCGGTATGGCGGCAGGGACTTCAAGGTTTGGGCCAGATTCACCGGCGCTGCCAGCCCAAAGGCGAGGCCCGGGGCATCCTGGTGATGGACGATTACGGCCATCATCCCACGGAAATCGGCACCACTATCGGCGCCTTGGCCCAGGCCTTTCCGTCGCGGCGCCTGGTGGTGGCCTTCCAGCCCCACCGCTACAGCCGCACCAAGGCCTTGCTGCCGGATTTTTTCCCGGTCTTTGAGAAGGCGGAGCTGGTCTTTGTCACCGAGATTTACGCAGCAGGGGAGAGCCGGCTGAACGGGGTCACCGGCCGGGCCATTTACGAAGGCGTCCTTCGTACCGGTCATCCCGCGGTGCATTTTGTGGCGGATAAGGCCGCGGACGCCATCTTGGACCACCTGCGCGCCGGAGATTTGCTCCTCACCCTGGGAGCGGGAGACATCTGGAAAACCGGGGAAGAATTGTTGGCCCGGCTCGAGGCCCGGTCTCCGGGTCTGGGTCTGCCGGGAGAGAAATAATGACCTTGAAAGCCTCCAAGCTGAAACCCCAGCGCCCAGCCAAACGAGATGCGCGTTTCTCCCGGACCCGCAAAAACTACCGGCGCCGCCCCAAAACCGAACGCCCCCGGTTATGGCGTTGGGCCGCTTTTTTCACTCTTGGCTGCTTCGTGCTGGCCGGTCTGGGGTTCGGACTGGCCCTGCTCTACTATCAGGTCTTGACCTGCGGCGCCTTTTGCATTAAAGATACTACAAATATTGAGATCACCGGCTTAAAAAGGCTCCAACCGGAAGTCATCCTGCAACTAGCCAAACTGGAGCCCGGCGCCAATCTCCTGGCCTTAAAGCCCCGCCCGGTGGAACAAGCCCTGGAAACCCACCCCTGGATCGCCCGGGCGACTCTGACGCGCAAGTGGCCCCAGAGTATACACCTCCACATCCAGGAACGGGAGCCCATGGCCCTGGTGCAGGCAGGCGAACTGTATTATGTGGATCACCGGGGCCGGCTCTTTAAACCCCTGTCCCCCGGCGACCCCCACGATTATCCCATCATCACCGGGTTGCCCCGGGAGTTTTTCTCCTCCACCGAGGGAGCCCTGCCGGAGACGATGGAACGTATCAGTATCTTAATGGATCTCCTGAAAAAAGCGCCTGCGCCCCTCAACCTGGAGTCCGTCTCCGAGATCCACGTGGACCTGGAGCGGGGCATCACCTTGTTTGCCAACGGCCTGGGGGCCGGGGTGGACCTGGGCCGGGACCGGTATCAGGAAAAATTGCAGCGGCTGGCCCAGGCCTGGCCCGTCCTCACTCACAAGGGCTATCTGCCTAAGGCCGCGCGCATTAATTTAGATTATCCCCAAAAGTTGCTCTTAACCCTGAAGGGGACGGAAGAAATCGAATAGGAGCAGCCTAGTGCCACAAGATTTAATCGTCGGTTTGGACATCGGCACCACCAAGATCTGCGCGGTGGTGGGAGAAGTGCGGGACGGGCAGGTGGAAATCGTCGGCGTGGGCAACGCCTCCACTGCGGGTGGGATGCGCAAGGGGGTGGTGGTCAACATCGAAAACACCGTCCGCTCCATCCGCAAGGCCATTGAAGAAGCCGAAACCATGGCGGGCTGCGAAATCCGGTCGGTCTACGCCGGGGTGGGAGGCGGCCAGACCAAGGGGTTCAACAGCCACGGCATCATCGCCATCAAGGATCGGGAGGTGACCCAGGCCGACGTGGAGCGGGTCATCGACGCGGCCCGCACCATCGCCATTCCCTCGGATAGGGAAGTGATCCACACCCTGGTCCAGGATTTCATCATCGACGGCCAGGACGGCATCAAAGACCCCATCGGCATCCACGGCGTCCGCCTGGAATGCAAGGTGCACATCGTCACCGGCGCGGTGACCGCCCTGAACAACATCATCAAATGCGCCAATCGGGCCAGCCTGGAGGTCAGCGGCATCGCTTTGCAAAGCCTGGCTTCAGGCGAAGCGGTGCTCACCGATGAGGAAAAGGAATTGGGCGTGGCCCTGGTGGATTTCGGCGGCGGCACCACGGACCTGGCCATTTTCTCGGAGAACGCCCTGCGCCATAACTTCGTGCTGCCGGTGGGGGGCAATAACCTTACCAACGATATCGCCATCGGCCTGCCCTCTTCCCTGCAAAATGCCGAACAGTTGAAGAGAAGCTACGGCTGCTGCCTCAATCTCCTGCCCGATCCCCAGGAGCCGGTGGAAGTCCCGGGCCTGGGAGGCCGCAAGGCCCGCAGCGTGCCCCGGGGCCGCCTCTCGGAAATCGTGCATATGCGGGTGGCCGAAATCCTCAACTACGTGGCCAAGGAGATCAACCGGGCCGGGTTTGCCAACCCCCTGATTTCCGGCGCGGTCCTCACCGGGGGCACTTCCCTGGTGGAAGGTCTGCCGGAACTGGCGGAAGAGATTTTTAACCTGCCCACCCGCCGGGGCTATCCCATGGGCGTGGGGGGCCTCATCGACGTGATTCACGACCCGTCCTATGCCACCGGGGTGGGCCTGATACTCTACGCCCATCGCACGCAGCAGGCCCAACGCCGCCGGGGCCGCCCCACCCGCCAACCGGGAAGTTCAAAGCCGGGCTTTTGGGCCCGATTGAAGAACTGGATACGCGAGGTGGTATGATTCCCGGGAACGTGATAACTTCTAATAGTCAATAAAAATGCGGGAAATCAGGTTAACTAGTGGTTTTACCCGGAGGTCGAATAATTTAAAGTCGATAATTACAGTTTAGATTTCAGGAGATAGCGTTTTTTGCACCCTTTTTTTTTAGACCCCTATGAAAAACGCTGCAAATTCCAGGAAACGGGAGATCAACCCCAGGCCGGGCGCATCCCGCTCCAGGCCTGGATCAGGAGGATAACCTCTTTTAACTAATCGCAATATTAATTTTGTCCCAGGTCCATAAAATCCTTGAAAGCCCCGGCTCCGGAGAGCTTCAGGGCCGCCCCGGGGCCACACCGGGGTAATCTAAATTCGGCTTCACCCCCTTTGACCGGGCTTAAGGGGTGAAGCTAATATACTCCGCACTTAAGAATGCGCGCCGTTTCCTTCCCGCATGGCCTTGTCCTCGGGGATTTTGCCCGGTAACCGGAAAGATGCTGCCTAGGGGGTGTGGTGGGTATGAAAATACAATTGGTCACCAAGGAATTATCGGCAAAAATCAAGGTAATAGGAGTTGGCGGGGCCGGCGGTAACGCCATCAACGACATGATCGCCTCCCAGATGGCGGGAGTGGATTTCATGGCCGCCAACACTGATGCCCAGGCGCTGGAGCGGAGCCTGGCCTCGGTCAAGATTCAACTCGGTTCCGGCACCACCCGGGGCTTGGGAGCCGGAGGCGATCCGGAAGTGGGCCGCAACGCCACCCTGGAGGAAGGCGAACGGATCAAGCAGGTGGTCCAGGGTGCGGACATGGTCTTCATTGCCGCGGGCATGGGCGGCGGCACCGGCACCGGCGGCTCGCCGGTCATCGCCGAGATCAGCCGGGAATTGGGGGCGCTGACCGTAGCGGTGGTGAGCAAGCCCTTCGAATTCGAAGGCAAGATGAAAAGACGCCTGGCCGACTCCGGCATCGACGAGTTGCGCAAGGTGGTGGACACCATCATCACCATCCCCAACGACCAGCTCTTTAAACTGAGCTCCAAAAACTCCCGCATCAAAGACGTCTTTGCCATGGCGAACGAAGTCCTGGGCTTTGCAGTCCGGGGCATCTCCGATCTGATCATGGTGCCCGGCTTCGTCAACCTGGACTTTGCGGACGTGCGCACCATCATGCGGGAGCGCGGTATGGCTCTGATGGGCACCGGCATTTCCGGCGGCGCCGACCGGGCCAGCGAGGCCGCCAAGAAGGCCATTTCCAGCCCGCTGCTGGAGGACATCTCCATCCGGGGTGCCCGGGGAATTCTCATCAACATCACCTCCACCCCGGACATCTCCATGGATGAACTCAAGGAAATCTGCGGCATCATCCAGGAAGAGGCGGACGAAGAGGCCATCATCAAATGGGGCCTGGTTTACGACGAGAGCCTGGGCGAAGATATCCGGGTCACGGTCATCGCCACGGGCCTAGGCAAACGCGAGGAAGCCGAAAGGGTCATCTGGTCCCCGCCGGTTTCCAGCCAGACCGAGATGGAAGACCTGGAAATCCCCACCATCCTCAGAAAATCCGAACAGATGCCGGGCATGGCCGCGGAAGGGGGCAATTTCGATAAACGGACTTCCCCCAACCTGGGAGTGGTGGCCGCCAAGAAATACATCGTCCACCCGGATCTACAATACGAGGAAAACGAACTGGACACCCCGCCTTTCCTGAGAAGGGCGGATCATTAAAAGATAGATTTCAGTTTTTAGTTTTTAGTTTTGGTTTTTGGGTCTAAAAGGGGGCGTGATTTTTCACGCCCCTTGCTTTTTTCAAGGTAAATCGTTAGGTTAACAATAGCACTTGCCAAAAGGTGCTTCCTCTTATTCCCTCTCCCCCCATGGGGGGGAGAGGGCCAGGGTGAGGGGGGGGGTGGAAAAACCTTTTGGCAACAAAATATTTTCTTGCGTCTTACTTTGCGCCTTGGCGTCTTTGCGTGAGGCTTACCCCATATGTCCGTCAGAATCAGGGAACACCTCAAAAAGCTCCTCTCCCGGGAAAAAGGCGCTCAGGTGCGCGAATGGGGCGCACGCTGGCCCGTGGCCCTGGTTTATCCTCATATCTATCCCGTGGCCATGGGCAATTTGGGGTTCCAGGCGATCTACCACCTGCTGAACGCCCAGCCCGGTTTGGTCTGCGAGCGGGCCTTTCTGCCTTCAGCCCAGGAATGGGAGGAGCACCGGCGCACCAAGACGCCGCTCTTGAGCCTGGAGTCCCAGCGGCCCCTCAGCGACTTCGCGGCGGTCGCGTTTTCCATCTCCTTCGAGGGCGATTATCCCCAGGTCCTGCAAATCCTGGAAGGCGCGGGGATTCCTCTCCTGGCCGCAGCGCGGCGCCCCGGCGCCCCCCTGGTGCTGGCCGGGGGGGTGGCCACCTTCCTTAATCCCGAGCCTTTGGCCCCCTTTGTGGACGCCTTTATCCTGGGGGAGGGGGAGGCCGGCGCGGTCGTCTTTTTCCAGTTCCTGGCGGACGCCGGGGGAGACCTGGATCGCAAAGTCATCCTCCGGAAATTGGCGCAAACGGTCCCCGGCGTCTATGTGCCCCAGGGCTATCAGCCCCGCTATGCCGCGGACGGCGCCCTGGCCGCGTTCACGCCCGAGACCGGATTTCCGGCCAGGGTGAAGCCGCCCCACCTCCCGGAACTGGCCCCCTTCCCCACCCACAGCCACCTGCTTGCGCCCCAGAGCGAATGGGGGGAGATGTTCCTGGTGGAGACGGGCCGGGGCTGCTCGAGGGGCTGCCGCTTTTGCGCCGCGGGTTTCATCTACCGCCCGCCCCGGGAGCGGGCCGCGGAGTCTTTATATCCTCAAATTTTGGCAGGGCTGAAGGAATCCCGCAAAGTCGGTCTGGTGGGCGCGGCGGTTTCCGACCACCCCGGGGTCAAGGATCTGTGCCGCAAGGTCCTGGACGCGGGCGGGGAGCTGGGCATCAGTTCGCTCCGGGCCGATTCCGTGGATGAAGAACTTTTTCGCCTTTTAGCCCAAGGCGGCGTGCGCACCCTGGCCCTGGCCCCGGACGCGGGCAGCGAGCGGCTGCGCCGGGCATTAAATAAGGGCCTCACCACCGAAGAATTATCCCAGGCCGCCATCGCCTTAAACGCCGGGGGCATCCCCCAGATGCGCCTTTATTTCATGGTGGGCCTCCCCACCGAGACCCTGGAGGACGTGGAGGAGATCCCCCGCCTGGTGAAACACCTGGAGCACCGGGTGGTCAAGGATTCCCGGGGCAAAAAGCGCCTGGGCCTGATCACCCTCAGCCTCTCCTCCTTCGTGCCCAAGCCCTTCACCCCCTTCCAATGGTCCCCTTTCCTGGAAGTGGGGGAACTCAAAAAGCGCCTGAAGCTGGTGCGCCAGGGGCTTAAGGGCATGAAAGAGGTGCGGGTGAACACCGACCTACCCAAATGGGCCTATGTCCAGGCCCTGCTCTCCCGGGGCGACCGCCGGGTGGGGGACCTGCTCCTGGCCGCGCATAAGCAGGGCTGGAGCCGGGCCTTTAAGGAAAGCCCGGTCAACCCTGATTTCTTCACCCTCCGGGAACGCCCCCAGCACGAACTCTTCCCCTGGGATTTCATCGACCACGGCCTGAATAAAGAATACCTCTGGGAGGAATATCAAAAAGCCCTGATCGGCGAAGAGACCCCCCCCTGCCGCCCGGACATCTGCACCCGCTGCGGCGTCTGCGCCGGCGCGGAGTAGGGAGGCACATCTGGGGGAGGGGGCTAAGGGGCACAGCCCCTTACCCCCT
>QZIZ01000032.1 GCA_003599195.1 Deltaproteobacteria bacterium
GGGGAGTGGTAACGGCGCCGGGAGAAATCCAGGGTGGCGGTGACCTGGAAGTCTTGCTCCCGCATTACCCGGGCCAGTTTGCGGAGGAGGTAGAAGTCCAGGGTGAGGCTGTCCACCGCATGCTGCCGGGCCAGGCCCTCTTCCAGGCGGGCCAGGTCATTGACGTTATGCGTCAGGCTGGGGGGCGCTAATTTGACGAACCTCTTCTTAAAGGCCGGGTTATAAAGGCCCTCCTCTTTCAAGGCCGCCAGGTCGATGGGGCTGGGCCGGAGGCCGACGCCGGCGCGGCGGCGGGTCAGGGTGCGGCGGTCCAGCAGGGACTCAGGCGGAATGCGCACCACCACGTCGCTGACCACTTTGGTCTGGCAGGCCTGGCGGTAGCCCAGGTCCCATTCCTCGGTGGTCAGCAGCCCTCCCGGAAGAGAGTCCACCTCGCCTTCTTCCAGGAGGACCTTGCATTTGCCGCAGACCCCCTCCCCCCCGCAGGAGGCATTGATATGCACCCCGGCCTGGAGCGCGGCCCGCAGCAGGTTTTCTCCCTCTTCCACCTCGATGGTGAGGCCATAGGGGTTAAAGGTGACTTTTTTGCTCACGATTCCCGTCTTGGATTAGCGCTGGAATTGGCCTTCTTTGACTACCACCTTCGGCAATGCGCATTCTATCACAAGAGATAGGCAAAAAAAATGTTAAAGTATAGGGGATTAGCCAGTAGTAGCCAGTAGCCAGTAGCCAGTAGCCAGAAAGACTGGCTACTGGCTACTGGCTACTGACTACTGGCAACTGAAAACCGGAGGCGCTATGGCTGGAGCCCGGAGGGGCGAGTTGCTCAGGGAGTTATATCAGAAGTTATGGGAGGCGTTCGGACCCCAGGGTTGGTGGCCGGGGGAGACGCCCTTCGAGGTCATCATGGGGGCCATTCTCACCCAGAATACCAACTGGAGGAACGTGGCCCAGGCGCTGGCGGGCCTGAAGGCCGACGGCCTCCTCAATCCCCGGGACTTGCGGGAGATGCCGGAAGAAGAGCTGGCCCAAAGGATTCGGCCCGCGGGCTACTTTAATATCAAAACCCGGAGGATTAAAAACTTCCTGGAATTTTTTGCCCAGCGCTTTCACGACTCCCTGGAAGAGATGGCCGGGGAAGACCTGGGGTTGCTGCGGGCGGACCTGCTGACGGTCAAAGGCATCGGTCCGGAGACCGCGGATAGTATCCTCCTCTACGCCCTGCACCGGCCTACGTTTGTGGTGGACGCCTACACGCACCGGGTTTTGAGCCGCCATCATCTGGCTCCCGAGGACTGTTCCTATGATGAATTGCAGAACCTGTTCCTGGAAAACCTGCCCCGGGAGGTGCCTCTCTACCAGGAATTTCATGCCTTGTTGGTGCGGGTAGGTAAGGAATTCTGCCGGCCCCGGCCCCGGTGTCCTGCCTGCCCTCTGCATGAATGGCTGATCTCCGGAAAATGACCAGATCCACCCTTCCTGGTATGAGTGTTGCATATAATATTGGCCAGGAAGGGATTATGGCTTACATCGGCAAAGAAGAATACGTTGCTTTGTGGCTGCCTGAGAATCTGCCGGCGGACGCGCTGAACGCCAACAGCATCCAGCTTTTAGGCGGGGAGGAGGAGCCGGAGTCCACGGCTTCCGAGCCTTCCCGGGGTTTTATCATCGAGGATTGGTTCGGTCCATTCCTGCTGGGTCCCCCCACCCGCTTCCTCCGGGGTCGCTGTTAGGCTGAGAGCCGGCTAACGAAAGCTCAGGAATCGCCCGATAAAGGGTATGGACCCAAGATTGGGGCCGGTATGGCGCCGGCCCTTGCCTCTCACGGTGGGCCGATAATTAAGGCAAGGCTTGCCGGGGGAAGGAACCCAAGGGGGAGCAGATGGCTCCCCCTTAAAATTTTATGGCAACCTGAAAGAGGAGTCCGAGACGCCGCGTACTTGTGCGGCGCTTGACTCTTCTCCCCGCACCCCCTTATACCGTTTCCCGATTTCCGATTTCCGATTTCCGTTTAAAAAAATAAGTGCTATCAGTGAGTTATATTGTTGGTTGGTGTCATTTGAAAGCGAACTTGGTTATTATTCCTCCCTGATATTTTTTCCCCTCCTTGCCGGAATGATGTTAAGATCAAGGCGTCGCCTGATACCAATTCTCATGTAAATAGTGGGGTCGAACCTGATGTTCGCCCCGGCCCGATGATCGCCAAACATCCAGGGCGGACACCAGGTTCGCCCTTAGGGGAAACTTATGTTTGTGGGCGAATTGGTATTAATCCAGGCAAATCTTGATTGGGACAATGGGGAAAATGGATATTATCGCTCTGGAACGCCACGGAGCCCCGGAATTGATCGCCAAGCTGAAGGAGGTCCCCCTCCTCAAGCAGCCTGACGTTTTCGTCTATCAGCAGGCTTTGGTCACCCTGGAGCAGATCCACACGGATTGTCTGCATCCGGCCCAGAACTACCTATGGCTGCAGGAACTGCGGAAAACCCAGGAACTGCGTTGGTCGCTGGCGGCCCAGGGGGTGGATCTCTTCCGTTTGGACGGCTATGTGACCTATACGGTGCGGCAGGAGGACGGCGCGGAGGAGGTCTATGACCTCTATCCGCCCATTGTGGAAGAATCCCTGGAGGCTAACGGCACCCTGGCCCTGGTCATCAATGACGGTATGCACCGCCTTTATTTGGCCCGGCTGGAATGGGTGGTGCCCCAGGTGGCCTATATCCGGGGGGTCCCCAAGGACTACCCATACTACGCCTTTCCCAGGCCGGAAGGCTGGTCGGGACTGGATCTTCTGGCTGAGAACCCGGACCCCCGGGTCTATTTAAAGAAATGCCACCGGCAGCGGAACAATAAGAGGCTCTTCCGGGATTTTCAGGCGGTCTTCCGGAACGTGGGCCGGTCCCGGAGCAGCCTCCTTACCTCCAGATAGCCCTTGAAGGTGGCGGTTAAGGACGCCTGCTTTAAGTGCCGTTTCGGAAAATAGCCTCCTTAATTCTCGGTAGCGCAGGTACTTCCGGACCCAGGAGGACAGGTCTTGCCGGATTTGGCCTGCGCAGCCGCGGCCTCCAGGTTGGTTTGCATAGCCGCGGTCATGCGTTTAGCCAGGGCTTCCACCAGGAAGTAAATACTGGGACTGGGTTTGGGTATGGTTTCAGTGACCCAAAGATCGATCATGGGAGCAGGCTCGGCGAGGATGTTATCCGAGAGATACCAGATAGTTTGCCCGGTTTTAGTGTCCACCACCCGCAGTTCCACCTGCACGCCGGATCTGCCGGTGGTGCCGCTGTCCAGGAAATATGGCACCTCCCCCAGGAGGAAAAGGTCGGCGCCCAGAGCCTTGGCTATTTCTTGGGCCTCCGCCGGGTCATCGGCGTATTCTTTGACCCGGATGGCGCTCCGGAAAGGTCTTTTTTCCAGAAGCAGGCGATGGAAGATTTCGGTGATGGGATAACTCACATCCCAGACTTGAGCCGGAACGCGGAAAGGCATAATCGCCAGGCGGGCGCTGTGATAGTTGAAGTAGTCAGGTCTAATAAAGGCTTCCGGAGGACCTGCCTTAATTTTGGGGTCTGTCAGGTAGGGCGCATGCTTTTTATCGGCGCAGCCTGTCAGCCCCATCAGGAGACTCACCAGAATACCCAAGATTAAAAAGCCCTTATGCCACTTTCCTTTATGACCTCTAGTCATAGCTTCATCCATCCGGAAATCAGTCTTGGTTAGTGGCGCACCGAGAGCCGGGGCTGCATTCCCGTATGCTGCGGACCGCCTTATACCGGGGGACCGGCCGGGAGGCAAAAATTGCCTTTTCCCGGCCATCCGGGATATGATTATGCAAAAATTGCACCGGGAACTCGTTCTCCGGCTAATTCAACCGTAAAATGAGGAGAACTAATGAACCTGTTTCTATTAGGAGTCTTTATTGCCCTGGCCCTGTTGGTCCTGGGAAAACATGTGCCCCAAGTGGCGGGCATGCGTTATCTCCTGGCGGCCCTGGTCCTGGCATTCTTTCTGGTCCCCTCCATGGTCAGAATGGTGCCCGCGGGCCATGTCGGGGTGTTGGTCCTGTACGGCAAAGTCCACGGCGTAATTACGGAAGGGGTGCACCTGGTGAACCCTTTGACCACCTTGGAATTGATGAGTGTCCGCACCAAAGAGGTGTTTGAACATGCGGAAGCCCCCTCCAAAGAGGGGCTGAACGTGTCGCTGGAAGTCTCCTGTCTCTATCATCTACTGCCCGACCAGGCCGACCGGGTCTATCGCCAGATCGGCGCCAATTACGAAGACGTGGTGGTGAAGCCCCAATTCCGGGCCGCTATCCGGGGAGTAACGGTGCGGCACGAGGCCAAGGACCTCTACACCTCCAGCCGGGAGCTGATCGCGGATGAAATAGCCGAGGATTTGGCGGGGGATATGCGCAAACGCGGCATCGAGGTGGAGAAGATTCTCCTCCGGCAGATTCAGCTCCCCAAATCCGTGGTGGAGGCCATCAACTCCAAACTGGCCGCCGACCAGGAGGCCCAACGCATGCGCTTCGTGTTGGAGAAGGAAAAACAGGAAGCGGAGCGTAAACGTATCGAAGCCCAAGGGATTCAGGATTTTCAGAAAATTGTGTCCCAAGGGCTTTCCGAACAGCTATTGCGCTGGAAGGGGATTGAGGCCACCCGGCTCCTGGCGGAATCTCCCAATAGCAAGATCATTGTGGTGGGAGGCCGGGACGGCTTACCCTTGATTCTCAATACTGCTCCGGGGGGACCGGAAAAATGATTGACAAGACCGGGGGGGGCGATTATGAAGGGTTTAGGCCCGGGTGGAATCCGTGCCTCCAGATCATCGCCGGATTTTTGCTCTGAAAGGAGTAGAAAAAATGAAATTTCTCGGCTGGCGCCCTGACTTTGTCTTGGGTTTGGTTTTGTTGACGCTGATGGGTTGTTCCGTACCCACTCCGCCCCGTCCACTGACCGCCACCGCGGCCCGGCAGACTTTGGAGGCTTGGAATCCCACCTTCGTTAAGGTGTTGAAATTCTATGGATTTCATGAATCAGGAGACGGCTCGGGTCATACCCGGGTGGCTTATGTGTTGTTGGAAAACCCCAGCGACCAGAAGCAGGCGATTTTTGCGGCGCAGTTCCAACTCCTCACCCAGCCCGACGGCCGGCAGCAATGGTATTTGACTTCTCTTGTCACCCATGCCACCGCCGGTTTAAGCCGCCGCTGGGGCTGGGATAACCTGATGGTGCCGGTGACTGAGACCGGGGCCACCGGGTCTGGCTAAAGGCGGCGGCGCTCCGATTGTCCCGCCTCGGCTCTGGAAATCCCTCCATACCGGTAGCCACGGCGTTGACCGGTATGGCCGGGAGTTCTTTGCCCCGCAATTTTCTACCCTTTGCGGCCGTCAGGAATTTATCTGCCTCCCGCGGCGCCGGCGACAATATTTTGGTGTTTTTACGGAAAATGCGTCGAAAAATTGACGAAAATATTGACGGTTAATTTAATATCCCTGGACTTTCATGTGGGGAAATATTAGCCGCTGCCCAGTCTTTTCCTGAGGTTCAGAGTAAAAAAGGAACTGCTGGAAATTTTGACATCAGGCACATTCGCAGCGAACTGCCATCAGTTAAAGACCAGGTGAGGGCTCTTACAGAGGCGAACATTCTGCTTTCCTGGAGATAGGGGGCAGGGGCGAACTCCAGGTTAGCCCCTACTTTTTCTGCATCCTACATGCCTTTGCCGGTCTCCCGGATGGCGTTTTCGATCTCTTCTTCCAGGGCCGGGGGCAGGCCCTCGATCTTCACCCTTAAGAAACCCCGGACGATGGTGGACACCGCTTCCTCTTCGTCCAGACCCCGGGCCATAAGGTATTCGATTTCTTCGGCGGCGATGCGTCCCACCGCAGCTTCGTGGGACATATCCACGCCGGACACCCTGCCTTCCAACTCCGGCACGGCATAAATATAGCCGGTGGGCGCCAGGATCAGTCCCCGGCACTCCAGGTGAGCTTTGATTTCCGGCTCCAGCCCCACCAGGTGGCCCCGGCTGATGGAGGCGCCCCCGGTGCTGATGGTGCGGGCGATGATCTCCGCCCGGGTACGGGGGGCCTGGAGGATGACCCGGCCGCCCATGTCGATCTCCGAGCCGGGATGGGCGATGGCGATGGAGTTGAGAGAAGCCACCGCGCCTTCTCCGGCCAGGGTGACCGTGGGGTACATCTGCACGGTTTTCACGGGCCGCAGCAGGATGTAGTTGGAGACGAAGGAGCCCCCTTCCTCCACCCTTACCCCGGTGCGGGGCCGCACGTGGATGTCTTGCCCCCAATTATGGATCATGGTGAAGCTGAGCCGGCCCCCGGCCTTGACATAAAATTCCGATACGCCCACGTGCAGTCCGGAGTTCACCCCTGGATGGGTGGTGCAGCCGGTAATGATATGCAGTTGAGCCCCCGGCTCCACCACCACCAGGTTGTGGACGTGCTGGGCAAAGCGGTCGGTGCGGAGATAAAGGCAGGACTCCACCGGCTGTTCCACTAGGGCCCCGGGCAGAGCCCGGATGAAATAGCCGTTATCCAACTCCAATTCAGTCCGGGCGGTGTACTTATCCGCGTCCACGGCCACCAGGCGCCAGAGGAGGTCAGCCGCCCAATCGTGGGTCTTGAGGGCCTCGGTGATGGGCAGCACCTCCACCCCCGGCTGGTTGGCCTGGCAGTGGACCACCGCGGTGTCCGCCTGGAGAAAAGTGCCCGCATGGTCTACGTCGGTGAGTTCGATGCCGGCCCGGAGCAGATGGGTCCGCTCCTCGGGGGAGAACCGGCCGTAATCCGGGTCGTACTCCCATTTTCCTCCCTGCCGGGAAAATTCCGCAAGTTCCAAGTCCGTCCCTAAAGCGGCCTTTTTATCCTTACTCTTCTCCGCTCGCGCTTTTATCTCCGACATCGGGTGCACTCCTCGTAGCCGAACTTTTTGATGTCCTGGAGAATGTCCCGGGGGTTGCCCGAGCAGAGAAGACGTCCCTCCAGCAAAATATACCCTTTGTCGGCATTGATGTAGTCCATGATAAAGCCGGTATGGGTGATGATCAATCCGGATTTGTCCCGGTGGTGCCGGCGCCGGTCTTTCTGGAGCAAGCGGCCGATGATTTCCCCCACTACCTCCAGGTTCTCCAGGTCCACCCCGGACTCCGGTTCATCCAGGAGCACCATTTTGGGGTCCTGGGCCAGGAGTTGCAGGAGTTCCGAACGCTTGATCTCACCTCCGGAAAAGCCGTAATTGACCTCCCGGTCCAGGAACCGGGTGAAGTCATAGGCCGCCGCCAGGGCTTGATAAGAGACTCTGCCCCGGGCGCAGGCCGAGAGAATATCCCCGGCCTTGACTCCCCGGATGGTGGGGGGGCGTTGGAAGGAAAGGCCCAAACCCAGGCGGGCCCGCTCGAAGGTGGGGAGATGCGTGATATCTTGGTCCAGAAAGAAAATGCGTCCTTTTGTTACCTGATAACGGGAAAATCCCATGATGGCCATTAAGAGGGTGGATTTGCCCGAGCCGTTTTTGCCGAACAGGATATGGGTCTCTCCCTGGGGGATGGCCAGATTGATGCCCCTGAGCACTTCCTTGCCGTCAATGCTCACCCAGAGGTCTTCGATTCTTAACATATGGCACCCGATAATAAAAAGCCCCCAAAGCAAGCTTTGAGGGCTCAAACTTGAAGTAGCAGGTTTCCCTGCCTCTCCGGGATTCCCCTGCGTAAAACCGGTTTAGTCCAAAACTTCCGGGCTGACCGGCATAGGCTGGATCACAGGGGCTAACTTTTGGTATTTCATACCAAAAGCCCGAGTCTCGAAAGCCTTGGGGTTGAAGGCCTTGGTCAGCTCGATTTCCTCAGGTGACAGAATGCGGACGAGTCCAAACTGATCGACAATGGCGAACCTTTCACCCTTGGCCAAACAGGAGGCTACCGTCTCTTCCCCTTTAAGCGTCGTTTTGGAGACGCATAGCAGCTTGGCGCCGCTTTTCGCTTGCGCCATGGCGAAGCCTGCTACCAAACCCACAGCCACCAAAGCCACAATCAACCCTACCACCACTTTTGAACGCATACTTTCCTTACCTCCTCTATGCTAAGGTTGATACCCGGCCTTCCTCCCCCCCAGTGGAGTAAACGAGAAATAGCCGCTAAACTCCTTTCACGGCTATATTAATTCCCGTCAGGAGGAATGTCAAATTAATTTATCAAGGTTTCGGGAAAAAACCTGCCTTTAAGGTATGCCTTTTACCTTTAAGATGCAAGAATAAAGACGAAGAGAGGAGAAGTCTACTCCTCATAGGCGGACAAGGTTTAGACCTTGAAAAAAAATCCTGAATTTTTCTTGACGGGGAAAACGACATCGTTCTATAAATCTAAGTTAAATTCTTTATAAGACCAGAGAAAGACTCGTGGGCAAATTTGTTGAAATTTTCACAATTATTAGGTAAATTTATATCTATAAACCCAGGGTTATAGGGGAATTTTATGACTCCGCAGAAAAAGGCAAGTAAACCGGTAGGCGCGGTAATGGTGGTCGGCGGCGGTATCGCCGGGATGCAGGCCGCGCTGGATCTGGCTAATGCCGGATATTTCGTTCACATCGTGGAAGCCAGGCCAGCCATTGGCGGGGTGATGTCCCAGTTGGACAAAACCTTTCCCACCAATGACTGCGCTATGTGAATTATCTCACCCAAGCTGGTCGAGGTCGGCCGGCACATTAACATTGAGATTATGGCTCCGGCGCAGGTTATCGGCATCAGCGGCAACCCGGGAAATTTCTCGGTGAAGGTGCGCCAGCAGGCGCGCTACATCGATATGGCCAAGTGCATCGCCTGTGGCCTCTGCGCCGAGAAATGCCCCAAGAAGGTGCCTGATGAATACAACCTGGGCCTGGCCAAACGCAAGGCGGTATTCCTGGATTACGCCCAGGCCATCCCCCCCAAGTTTGCCATCGATAAAGAGGCTTGCCTCTTTTTCAAGAAGGGGGGCAAGTGCAAGGCCTGCGAAAAATTTTGCCCTACCGGCGCGGTGGATTTCTCCCAGGTGGATGAGGAAAAGGACGTCTCCGTGGGCGCGGTCATCATGGCCACGGGTTTCAAGCCCTATGATCCCGCCAAATACGAGGCTTATCATTACGCCAATTTTCCCAACGTGGTCACCGGCCTGGAGTTCGAGCGCATCCTGGCCGCGGCCGGCCCCTTTTCGGGCCACCTGGTCAGGCCTTCGGACCACAAAGAGCCCACCCGCATCGCCTGGCTCCAGTGCGTCGGCTCCCGGGACGTGAACCACTGCGACAACAGCTATTGTTCCGCGGTGTGCTGCATGTATGCCATCAAAGAGGCCATCATTGCCAAGGAGCACAGCCATGATCCTCTGGATGCCGCTATCTTTTTTATGGACATCCGCACCCACGGCAAGGAGTTCGAGAAGTACTTCTGGCGGGCCCGGGACGAATTCGGCGTCCGCTTCATCCGTTCCCGGATCCATACCATTGACGCGGTGCCCGGGACTGATGATATAGCCATCCGCTACCTGACGGAAGACGGCGGCTTGAAGACCGAGAACTTCGACATGCTGGTTTTGTCCAACGGCTTCGAGGTGTCTCCGCAGGTCTTGGAGCTGGCCAAGACCCTGGGGGTGGAGGTGAACGCCGATAAGTTCGCCGAAACCTCCTCCTTCACGCCGGTGTCCACCAGCAAACCGGGCGTTTATGTCTGCGGCGCCTTCCAGGGCCCCAAGGACATCCCCCAGTCGGTCATGGAGGCTTCGGCCGCGGCTGCGGCCTCCAGCGAACTCCTAAGCCCGGCGAGGTTTTCCCTGGCCAGGAAAAAACCCGTGTTTGAAGAGCGGGACGTCTCCCAGGAAACCCCGCGCATCGGCGTCTTCGTTTGCCACTGCGGCATCAATATCGCCAGCGTCGTGGACGTAGAAGCGGTTCGAGACTACGCCAAGACGCTGCCTTTCGTGGAGCACGTGGAGAACAGTCTCTTTGCCTGCTCCCAGGACACCCAGGGACTTATCAAGGATCGCATCCGGGAACACCAGTTAAACCGGGTGGTGGTGGCTTCCTGCACCCCCCGCACCCATGAGCCCACCTTCCAGGAAACCATCAAGGAAGCGGGTTTGAATAAGTATCTGTTCCAGATGGCCAACATCCGGGACCAGGGCTCCTGGGTACATGCGAACGTGCCGGAAGCAGCCACTCAACGGGCCAAGGACCAGGTGCGCATGGCCGTGGCCAGCGCCGCCTTGCAGCCCCCCCTCCAGGAATTCGATCTGCCTGTCACCAAGGCCGGATTGGTCATCGGCGGCGGCGTCGCCGGCATGGAAGCGGCGTTGGGATTGGCGGGGCAGGGCTATAAAGTGAGCCTGGTGGAAAAGAAGGATTTCCTGGGCGGGCATGCCCTCAAGCTCAATAATACTTGGAACGGCGAGGTGGTGCAGCCCTACGTGGAAGAACTGGTCAAGAAGGTGAACCACAACCCCCTAATCGAGGTTTACCTCAATTCCGAGGTCAGCGGCGTGGAGGGATTTGTGGGCAACTTCAAAACCATGGTCAACACCCAGGGCCGGGAGAACTTGGTGGAGCACGGCGCGGCCATCATCGCCATGGGCGGCCACTCCTACAAGCCTAAGGAATATCTTTATCAGGAAAACCCGAGGGTCTTACTCTCCCTGGAAATGGACCAAGCCCTCCGGGAGAAGAACCCCATGGTCACCGGCGCCCAGAGCGCCGCGTTCATTCAATGCGTGGGTTCCCGGGAGCCTGAGCGCCCCTACTGCAGCCGGGTCTGCTGCACCCACTCCGTGGAAAGCGCGCTGAAGCTCAAAGAGCTCAACCCCGGGATGGACGTTTACGTCCTCTACCGGGACCTGCGCACCTACGGACTCCGGGAGAACCTCTATAAGGAAGCCCGGGAAAAAGGGGTCATCTTTATCCGCTTCAGCCTGGATGATAAGCCGCAAGTGCAGCAGAACGCCAAAGGCGAGCTCACGGTCACGGTCCGGGACCACGTCCTGGGCATCCCGGTAAACCTGCATCCGGACGTGCTGACCCTGGCTTCGGCCATCATCGTCAAAGACCAGGAGAAGCTGGCCAAGTTGTTCAAGGTGCCCTTGACCAGCGACGGCTTCTTCCTGGAGGCGCATATGAAGCTCAGGCCGGTGGACTTTGCCACTGAAGGCGTCTTCGTCGCCGGTCTGGCCCACTACCCCAAACCCATGGATGAAGCCATCGCCCAGGCCAAGGCCGCGGCGGCCCGGGCTTCAGTGGTCCTGGCCCAGGATGCCATCCGGGCCGGGGGCGTGGTGGCCAAGATCGACGAGGCCGCATGTTCCGGTTGCCAGGCCTGTGTGGGAGTCTGTCCCTTCGGAGCCATCAATTACAAGGAAAGGGAAGACGTCTGCGAAGTCAACCAGGCTCTATGCAAAGGCTGCGGCACCTGCGCCGCCAACTGCCCCTCGGAGTGCATCACCCTCTTTGGCTTCAGCCACAAGCAGATTTACACTCAGGTGGATGAGGCCCTGGCGGAATTGGAAGACATGGAAGAGGCCGCGGGCTGATATCAGCCTCACGCAAAGACGCAAAGGCGCAAATAAAAGAGAGAAGGTTCCCATATGCCTGATACCAATTTCGAACCGAAAATTATTGGGTTTTTCTGTAACTGGTGCACTTACGCCGGCGCGGACCTGGCGGGCGTCAGCCGCCTGCAATATCCCCCCAATATCCGGGTCATCCGGGTCATGTGCTCCGGCACGGTATCGCCCCATCACGTGCTCCGGGCCTTTCAGAAGGGGGCCGACGGCGTGCTCATCGGCGGCTGCCACATCGGCGACTGCCATTATCTCCGGGGCAACTTCATGACCATCAAGCGTATGCGCTTCCTTCAGGATCTCCTGAAGTTCACCGGTTGTGAGCCGGGGAGGCTGCACTTGGAATGGATCTCCGCGGCGGAAGGTCCCAAGTTCGCGGAAACGGTGCGGAATTTTACCGAGAAGATCAGAAAACTGGGTCCCTCCCGCCTGAAGCTGGCGGTCCGGGCGGCGTAGGCGCGAACCTGGCGTTCGCCCTTTAGTGGGCCGGCACGAAGAGGTCGGCCCCTACAGACTAGATTAAGGATAAGTCCCTATGAATAAATTGCGTGAAAAGGTCCGGAACCTTCTGAAAGAAGGCAAAGTTGCGGGATACGTCGGCTACATGATGCGAGACAGCCACCCCTTGCCCCACTTTTTTACCAAGGAGCGCCTGGAGGAGGTGGATCAGGCCATTGCCGCCCCCGACAACGCCCGCTACCCCTTGGACAAGCTGCTGCAACAGGTGGCTTCCCGCTACCCGGAGGAGACCTTTGCCATCCAGGTGCGGGGCTGTGACGAGCGGGGTTTAAATGAGCTCTACAAGTGGGGGCAGTTGGACCCGGAAAAGGTGGTGCTGGTAGGCGTAGCCTGTAACCAAGCCCAGGCCGACTATTGTGAATGTCCGGGACCCTGGACCTCGGTCATCGACTACGGGGAAAAATGCCAACCGGTAATGAAAAGCCGGCGGGTGGCGCAAATCGAGGCCCTGGGCGAGGAAGAAGCCTTCAAGGAGTGGCTGGGCGCCTTCCAAAAGTGCATCAAGTGCTACGGTTGCCGGGACGTCTGCCCCATGTGCTTCTGCAAGGAATGCTCCCTGGAGCACCCGGAGTTGATGAGCACCGGTTTGGTGCCTCCGGACACCATCTTCCAATTGGTCCGGGCCATCCACATGGCCGGGCGCTGCATCGACTGCGGCCTCTGTGAAGAAAACTGCCCTGCGGACATTCCCCTGCGGGTGCTGTACAAAAAGGCTAACGAGATTGTCAAGGACCTCTTCGGCTATGAAATGGGAGTCCCGGAATCCGGCCCCTCCCCCTGGAAGATGCTGGGAGAGGAGTCCACCCTGGAAACCAAGCCCATGTGAAGCAGTTTTTAGTTTTCAGTTTTTAGTTTTCAGAAAAAAAGCGGGCCTAGGGGCCCGCTTTTTTTTTGCGGAATGTCCCAGTTTAATTTTGCTACCTTAATCTGGGGCAGTCCATTTTTTATGGCATAACATAGTTGGGTTAGAATTCCCCAAAAAAAAACGTCAACCGCAGTCCGGTTACGTCTTTTCTACCAAAAACCAAAAACCGTCTTTATGCTTTTGCCGGCAGCACCGGGTGCTTGTGGGAGTAGGGGGAGGATTCCAAGACCAGTTGTTTGCCCCGGCGGTTGGCCAGGTTGATGAGGAGCGGTCCCATCAAGTTGGCGGTCATCTCCCGGGGGCGGCCCGGCGGGATGGTAAGGATCACCAACACTTTCAGGTCCTGGAGCTTTTGCACTTCCAACTCTTTGCGGACGCCGTTGATGGGGCCGATCTGATAATCGGGGAGAACAAAATGGGGGTCCATGACCACAAAGGCCAGGTCGGATTTGTCCACGCATTGAAGCCAGAGGAAAGGGGAATCCTGGCCGTGTTCGATGAGGATAAAGCGGTGGAATTCGGTAAACCCCAATAACCCGGGGCTGAAGGTAATAATCTGCTCTTCCCGCACCACGATTTCGCCGAAATGCTTGGTGGCGATGGTGGACGAGCCAGGCTCAGTCGGGTTTTTCTGAGGATCAGGGTTCATTTTCTTTCTTCTGCTTCCAGAGTTTAGCAATTTCTGTTAAGTCCACATCTCTGACCCCAGCGGCCTGGAGGTTTTCTTCCTGGATGCGCTGGTAGATTTCTTCCCTTAGCACCACCACGTTCGCCGGGGCTTCGATGCCGATCCGGATCTGTTTGCCCCGGATTTCCAAGATGGCGATGCGGATATCATCGCCAAGAATGATCCCTTCGCCGATTTTGCGAGTTAGAATCAGCAAATTAACCTTCCTGGTCTGGGGGCGTCAACAGCCGTTTTTGCCCGGAAGCCCCCTGGCTTCCCTGCCGTCTATAACCGGGTTGCAA
>QZIZ01000069.1 GCA_003599195.1 Deltaproteobacteria bacterium
GGAGGCTTTTAACGTGGAACTTGGAACCAGGAACTCTTATAAAAACAGCCTCGCGATCCTCAATTCCTCAAAAGAAAATTCTTCGCCCAGCATTTCTTTAACCGGTATCAACGCCGTGCCTCCGGATTGCTGGAACGCCGCGGTGATCCGGGCGAATTTCTCCGCGGGCGGCCGCAGGTAGCCGATATCGAGGTCTTCTCCCGCCGCGGCCAGTTTTTCGATATGGGTCAGAATGGTGCCGATTACCAGTCCCCTCGCGGCCGCCATGTCTTCAAGAGACATTTTCCGGAGCAGCAAAATTTTCGTTTCCTGGTAAGTGGAGCCCTCCCGCTTGACCCGGCGGGACCGGTCCGATCTTTTTACGGGGATGGTCTTTTCGGGAAGATTATTTTCCTGGGCATAAGTCTCAATAATTTCCATAAAGACCTTGCCGTATTGTTTCAGCTTTTGCTCGCCCACGCCGCTGATCCTGGCAAAGTTCTCTTCGCTCTGGGGCAGATAAAGGGCCATCTGCCGCAGGGCCAGGTCGCCGAAGACCACAAAGGGCGGCAACCCTTGGGCGTCAGCGAGTTGTTTGCGCCGGAGGCGCAGCTTTTCAAACAAGGCCCGGTCGTATTCATCGTCAGCCGCCTCGGGGGCTGCCAGCCTGGCGGTGGAGCCAGGCCTGGGCAGACGGATTTCTTGCCGCTCCTTCAAAAAAGACATGCCGCTTTCGGTCAAGGCCAGAACCGGGAACTCGTCACCGCTTTTTTCCAGCAGGTTCCGGGACAGCAATTGGCCGGTAATCCGCCTTAAGTCATCCTTGGAAAAATCATCGACGATACCGTACACCGATAATTGATGATGGCTGCGTTCGAAGATGTATTTATTTTTCGACCCCAATAGGACATCGAGAACATAATTCATCCCGAACCGTTGGCCCGTGCGGATGACCGCGGACATGATCTTCTGGCTGATAATGGTGGCGTCGAATTCCACCAGCGGCGACAGGCAGATATCGCAGCCGCCGCAGCTTTCCTCCCGGTAATCTTCCCCGAAATAGGAAAGAAGATAATGCCGGCGGCAGGTCGCCAGTTCGCAATATTCCACCATTTGGTCGAGCTTCCGAAAGGCGTTTTTACGCTCCAGGTCATCTTCTATCTGCTTGATAAAGAACTGTTGTTTGCCGGCATCCGCGGAAGAGTAAAAGAGAATGCATCGGCTGGGAATGCCGTCCCGGCCGGCCCGCCCCGTTTCCTGGTAGTAGCCCTCAACGGATTTCGGCAGATGGTAGTGAATCACCAGGCGCACGTCCGGCTTATCAATCCCCATCCCGAAGGCGATGGTGGCCGCGATGATCTGGACTTCGTCCCGGATGAATTTCTCCTGATTGATACGGCGCTCTTCGCTTTCCAGGCCCGCGTGGTAGGGCAGGGCCTTGAACCCCTCCGTGCGCAGATCAGCAGCCAGATTCTCGGTGTCTTTCCGGGAAAGACAGTAGATGATGGCCGAATCATCCCGATGTTCCCGCAATATTTCGAGGAGTTGGCCGTAGGAATCTTTTTTGGGCAGCACCGTATAGGAAAGATTGGGGCGGTTGAAGCTGGAAATAAAAGTCTTGCCCCGATCCAGGCCCAACTGCTGAACTATATCCTCCCTCACCTGTTCGGTGGCCGTGGCGGTGAGGGCCATCACCGGCGTCTCGGGAAAGATCTCCCGCAGAGTCTTGAGATTCAGGTAATCGGGGCGGAAATCGTGCCCCCATTCGCTGATACAGTGGGATTCGTCAATGGCGATGAGACTGACTTTTACTTTTTGCAGGAAGGCCTGAAATTCGGAAAGAGACAAACGTTCCGGAGCCGCGTACAGAATCTTCGTCTTCCCTTGCAGTGCGTCCTTCTGGATGGCCGCGATTTCCCCCCGGCTTAAACTGCTGTTAATGAAGGCCGCGGAAATGCCGTTGGCTTTGAGCGCGTCCACCTGGTCTTTCATTAAGGAGATCAAAGGCGAGATAACCAGGGTCAGTCCCGGCAGCATCAGCGCCGGCAATTGATAGCACAGGGATTTGCCGCCGCCGGTGGGCATCAGCGCCAAAACATCTCTTTTGCCCAGCAGACAGCGGATGATCTCCTCCTGCAAAGGCCGGAATTGATCGAAACCGAAATGGGTTTTGAGAAGTTTTAACATTACGGTTCGGTAACTCTGCGTCCTCTGCGTCTCTGCGGTGATTATTTTTATACCGCAGAGACGCAGAGAACGCAGAGAGTATTTGTGCGCAATTAATTATGTCGCTCTGCAGGGAGGTGAGAAGTCATTTTCTTTCGGTAATTCGCCTGCCATAAAGCAAAATCGCCTCTTCCCCGACGATATCCGCGATTTTGACCAGGGCCAGCCGGGCCATGGCTTCCTTGCTCCCCTCAAAGGCCGCTCTCCGGCCCCAATACCAGGGATTGGCGTAATTCAGGACCGCCCAGCCCCAACTGGCCACCTTATCCAGGTGGTGCCTCTTGATGAACTGATACCCCCAATGGTTCTTGACGCTCTGGTATACCTCATGATAGCGCACCGCCGTCTGCACTTCCACGTCCCGGAAAGGCCGCAGCGCTTTAGAGTTCAAGAGGCCGTCAAGACGCGCCCCCACCCGGTTGTAGAGGGCCACCAGGTCTTTCAGCGAGGCCTTGAACTCCGGCCTCTCCTCCTCGGGGTAATAAACCCGGGCGATCTCCTGGATCAATTCCAGGGCCAGGTCATTGACCACTTTAAAACTGAAGGCCGTGCCCGGCCACAGCTTCAGGAGGTAGCGGCGGCGGTATTGGCGGATGATTTCCCGGGCCGCCAGGTCCTCCGGTCTGGATCCGTCCGCCTGGGAAACGGCGGCGGGTCCATTGCCTAGATCCTGCTCCATCAGGGCCCGGAGCAGCCGGGCCTTGGTCAGGTGGCGCACCAGGAACAGAGACCCGGCCCAAATAAGGATCAGACCGGAAATGAGGAAAATCAGCCAATGCGTTTCAATGGTCAAAGACATTATAGAAACTCAGGTTAAAAGGGGAAAAGGTTAAAAGGTGAAAAGAGAAAGAGAGGAATGTCTTTTCCCTCTTCACCTCTTCCCCTTTTCCCCTTTTCCCCCCAGGTAAATATCCCTCCATACCAAATCATACACTCTCTCCACCGCCAGGGCCATCTGCTCCAAAGAGTATTTTTTATGAACCATCTCCCGGCCTTTGCGGCCCATTTCCGTGCGCAGTCCGGGATGCTCCCACAACCTGCGCAAGGCGGCGGCCAGGGCGGAAGAATCCTTGGGCGGGACCAGGAGGCCGGTCTCCCTGGGAACGATCACCTCCGGAATGCCCCCCACCATGGTGCCAACTACGGGTTTGCCCATGGCCATGGCCTGGAGCACGGCCTGGGGCACGCCTTCGTGGGCGTAGGAGGCCATGGCCACCACGTCCATCAGGGCCAGCCAGGGGGCCACGTCCTCCTGGTACCCCGCCAGGCGCACCCGATCCTCAAGCCCCAACTCCTGGATGCGGGGTTCGATGAGGCTGCGGTAAGGCCCTTCCCCCACTACTACCAGAAAGGTCTTTATTCCGGCGTCCACTAATTCTTTCAAGGCCTCCAGGGCATAGAGGTGTCCTTTCCAGGAGCGGAGCACGGAGACCATGCCCCAGATAAAGGAGCCTTGAGGAATCAGCAGCTTCTCCAGCAGAGCCGCATCCGGCTGCCGGGGCGCGAATTCTTGGAGCGAAACCCCCGTGGGAATGGCAAAGATTTTGTCACCCGGCACCCCCAACCGCTCTTGCAGCAACTCCTTGATGCTCCGGCTGGTGGTGATGGTGGCCCTGGGGGTGTTATACAGCCACCGGGTGGGCCGGTTCATCTTCACCGGGGTGGAGAGGTGCCGGGTGCGCACCAGGAAAGGCTTCTTCAGGCCGGTGAGGGCCAACGTCCCCACCCAGGTGTCCAGGGAGCTGTGGGTGTTGAGGAAGTCCACCCCCTCCCGGAGCAGGAACCGGCGCAAAGCCAGTCCGGCCGGAAAATTGCGCCAGCCCCCGAAGGACAGGGGGAGCACCGGAAATCCGGCCCGCCGGCCCCGGGGGAAGAGTTCGCCCTTGGGGTCGCAGGCCAGAAGCAGGCGATGGCCCCGCTCCCGCATGGCCGCCGCTTCCGCCAAAATGCGCCGCTCCTGGCCCCCCCACCCCAGGGAGGATTCGGTGTGCAGGATGGTGTAGGTTTGGTGCGGTTTGGACATATCAGTGGTTAGTGGCCAGTATGCAGTAAGCAGTAATCAGTGATCAGTGATCAGTAAAAGAAGGCTCAAACTGGCATTTTTTTCTACTGATCACTGATCACTTTCTCGTAAAGTTCCACATAAATAGCTGCGAACTGTTCTAAAAAATGCTCCAAAGTATATTTTTCCAACACGGTGCGCCGGGCCTGCTCCCCCCATTGCCGCCGCTTCTCCGGCTCATAGTAAAGCTCCAGGATGGCCCGGGCCAGGGCCTCGGGCGCGGCCGCCGGCGTCAGGCGGCCGTTGGCCCCGTCCCGGATGATCTCCGGGGCCCGGCCCACCCGGGTGGAGATGGCCGGCAGGCCGCAGCCCATGGCCTCCAGCAAGGTCAAGGGGATGCCTTCCCAACGGGAGGGCATGACGAAGACGTCTAAGGCCGGCAAAATCCTGAAAATATCCCGGCGGCTGCCCAGAAACCGCACTACCTGCTCCAGGCCCAATTCCCGGGCAAGGCCTTTAAGCTGCGCCCCCCTGCTCCCGTCACCCACCAGCAGCAGTGTTAAGTCGGGGATGTCCCGGCGCACCCGGCTCACCGCAGCCAGGAGGTCTTCATGCCCTTTCTGCTCCTCCAGCCGGGCCACGTTGCCCAGGCAGAAGCCGGAGACTCCTATCTCAGTTCTCGCTTCTTCCCGGCGTTCCCCGCAACTCTGCCCCTCCAGGCGCACCCCCGGGGTCAGCATCCGCAGCCGATCCTCCGGCACCCGGTCATAGCGCCGCACATCCTCCCGGACCTGGGGGCTGAAGACCAGGACATAATCGCTCAGCCGGGCCAGCAGATAATTGGCCAGGCAGCGGTGCGGCTTCACCCGGGCATAGATATTGTGCACCGTGGCCACCACCCCGGGCAATCCCAGCCCCAACGCGGCTATCCGGCCATAAAGATTGGCATGGTAGAGATGGGTGTGCAAAATATCCGGCCGGATTTCTTTGAGCAGCCTCCGCACCCGCCGCACCAGGGTGAACCCGGAGGTGCGCTTAATATCCAGCCCCAGGCTGATCACCCGTTTTCCCCAGCGGCTCAGCTCTTCCCCCATGGCCCCGGGCTCGCCCAGGCACGCGGTTATCACCTCGAACCTGCCCGGGGCCAGGCCGGCGGCGATATCCGCCACCATGATTTCCGCGCCGCCCACGGGCATGGTGACCAGAAGTTGGAGAACTTTTATAGGGGCCATAAGTTAAAGAGGGGGAAAAGGGGAAGAGGGTAAAAGGGGGAAAAGGTTTTGGGTTATTGGTTTAAGCAACATCTTTTTCCTTTTTCCCTTTTCGCCTTTTCCCCTTTTTCCCCATCAATCCGGATCGGCGCCGGTTAGTTAGCCCAGTTTTTTGGCAACCAGCTCATCATACGCGTCATTAACCACCTGGGCCATGCGCTCCAGGGAATACTTTTCCCTAATATGCTCCCGGGCCTTCTCCCCCAGTCTCCTGGCCAGGTCCGGGTTCTCCAGGAGGCGGGCCAGGCTTCCGGCCAGGGCCTCCGCATCCTTGGGAGGGATCAACAGCCCGTTTTCTTCATGTTTGACGATTTCCGGAAGCCCCCCCACCGCGCTGACGATCACCGGCAGCCCCGCGGCCATGGCCTCCAGGACCGCCAGGGAGACGCCTTCGCTGTGGCTGGGCAGGACAAAGATATCCATGGCCCCCAGGAGCTCCGGCACATCCCGCCGGTTCCCCAGAAAATGCACCCGGTCCCCCAATCCCAGGGACCCGGCCAGGTCCCGCATCTCCTCCTGACGCCGCCCGCCCCCCACCATCATGGCGTGGAAGGTAAGGCGGTTTTTCAGCAGGGCCATGGCCCGGATCAGCTCCGGGTGGCCCTTGGCCCGGTGGTCCAGGCGGGCCACCAATCCCACCACCGGCTCCTCGGGGGGGATGCCCAACTCTTCCCGGACTTTTCGGGAGGTTTTTCCGCCGGTAAACCGCGCCAGGTCCACGGCGTTATACAGCACCCGCATCTTGGCCGGGTCCGTGCCGCACTGCTCCCGGACATAATCCCCCACCCCCGAGGACACCGCGAAGCTGAGGTCGGTAAAACGGTTGTACAGCCGGCAGAGCATTCTTCTCTTAAAGCTGAAGCGGTTAAAGCCGTGCCAATGGTCGATGATGATGGGAACCCGGAAAAGATAAGCCGCCAAGCGGACATAATTCCCCGGGTGATAGCTGTTCATATGGATAATCTTAATCTTATGCTTAAGGATCACCCAGCCGAGCCGGAGGCAAAAAATAAACTGCCGCCAGCCGTGCAAATTGGGCATATCGAATCTTATCTGGGGAAAATGATCGGGAATTTTCGCCTCTTGTTCCGGATGCAGGCCGATGACGGCAAAGATGACCCGATATTTTTCCCTATTGAGAGCCGCGGCCACATCCATCAAGACGCGGTCCGCGCCGCTCCATTGCACGGGTTTGATGACGAACAACACATTTATCTTGGTCTCAGGCGACATCTATTTTCTTCCGTTTATCCGGCCCTTAAGCCTCCCACCCTCGTTTCCTGAAGAGGATGATCAGCAAACTCTTTATCTTAGAATAAATTGCAAATGTCGGTCAACCGCATTTCCCGTTCCCCTCCAGGGGCGGCGGGTGCGCTCGGCATCGGCATCCACCCAAAGATTTGTCTTTCCGGCCCTTGACAGCATCCGGCGTATTTGTTAAAAATCTTATTCGGGTCTGGGGCTGTAGCTCAGCTGGAAGAGCACTTGAATGGCATTCAAGGGGTCAGGGGTTCAAATCCCCTCAGCTCCACCAAAATTTGAGAAATTAAGGCAAGTTGCAGGCGGGGTCCTGGACTTGCCTTTTCTTTTTTGGGGGAGAGTCAGAGGTTCAAGGTTCAAAGTTCAAAGTTCAAAGCTGGGGTTATCCCTGCATAACTTTCCATAAGTTGCGAGGATGAAGGCTTGGAATGACCGCAAAACGGAAGCGCGAATGATCTCTGCCCCCTGCTCTTTCTTCTAACCTAACCCAGCCCCCAAGCCTAACCAGATCCCTGCTCCCCTATCTCTTGGCCAGGTGAATGTACGTACAGAGCCCCTTGGCCACCAGGCGCTCTCCCTGGCGCACCTCGAATTCCCCCAGGGAAATGGTGCGGCCCCGTTTGGCGATGTACGCCACGGCCTCCACTTCCCCCTCTTTTACCGCCCCCAGGAAGTTGATCTTCATCTCCACGGTGTTGAAGTTCTCTCCTTCCTGTACCAGGCTGTAGAGCGCGAAGGCCACGGCTTCGTCGGCCAAAGCGGCGATGACCCCGCCCTGGAGCAACCCGATGGAATTGGCCAAATCCGGCTTGAAAGGCAGGAGGAAGCGGGCAAAGCCTTTGCCTAACTGGGGGACCTGGATGCCCACGAATTTAATGAAGGGATTAGCGGCCAGCCTTGCCCGGATGCGGGCCTCCACCTCCGGCGGCAGGGGGTCGATGGCGGTTTGCATAAAAAACTCCAAGAAAATTTTTCACCACAGAGGCACAGAGGACACAGAGAAACACAGAGATTTCTTTATTGTCAGGCGGTTTTGCCGCCTGACAATAAAATATTTTCTCTGTGATTCTCTGTGCTCTTTGTGTCTCTGTGGTAAATTATTTATAATGAGGACAACTTTTCAACCAGGAGATTATACATGAAAATCGCCATCAGCGGCAAAGGCGGGGTGGGCAAGACCACCCTGGCCGCGCTTCTCATCGAATACTTCCGGGGACAGGGAAAAAAGGTCCTGGCCGTGGACGCGGACCCCGACGCCAACCTGGCCCTGGCCCTGGGCGTCGCGGACCCGGAAAGCATCACTCCTTTATGCATGATGAAAGAGCTTGTGGCCGAACGCACGGAATCCCAGCCCGGGAAGATGGGGGGATTTTTCAAGCTCAACCCCAAGGTGGACGACATCCCGGAGAAATACTCCCGCCAGTTGGACGGCGTCAAGCTCATCGTCATGGGCGGCGTCAAAACCGGGGGCAGCGGCTGCATCTGCCCGGAGAGCGTGCTCTTGCGCACTCTGATCACCCACCTGGTGCTGCTTAGGGACGAAGTGGTGGTCATGGACATGGAGGCGGGCATCGAGCACCTGGGCCGGGCCACCGCTAAGGGCGTGAACAAGCTTATCGTGGTGGTGGAGCCCGGCCGCCGCAGTCTGGAAACGGCTCAGCAGGTCCGGAAGCTGGCCCAGGACCTGGGCCTGCAGAAGGTGGCGGTGGTGGCCAACAAGGTGCGCGGGCCCCAGGACCTGGAGTTCATCAAGGAACATCTCCAGGGCCTGCCCCTGTTGGGTTATCTTCCTTTTGACGAAAAAATCATCGATGCGGACCTGAAGGCCCGGCCCCCTTACGAGACCAATCCGGGATTGCTGGAGCAGGCCAAAGAAATCGCCACCCAACTGGAGTAATTAAGGGAAACAAAGGAAAAATACTTAACCACAAAGACACAAAGAGCACAGAGAAACACAGAGAAATTAATTTATTGCCAGGCGGCAAAGCCGCCAGGCAATAATAGAAATCGCTGTGTCTCTCTGTGTCCTCTGTGCCTCTGTGGTGAAATCTTTTTCCTTTTCCCCTCTTCCCCTTTTTCCCTTTTCCCCCATTCTCCATCCTGATATAAAAGCCTGCATGGAAAAGGCCCCTGCCCCCCGCCAACTCTCCTTCCCCCTTAAGCTCCTGGTGGTGGGCGTCCTCTACTTCTCCGAGGGGGTGCCCTACGGCTTCGTGGTCACCACCCTGTCCTTTTACCTCCGGGGGCAAGGCGTCCCCCTGGAGCAGATCGGCATTTTGAGCTTGCTCGGTCTGGCTTGGAGTTTCAAAATCCTCTGGAGCCCCCTGGCCGACCGCTACGGCTCCCGGGCCGCCTGGCTGGCGCCCTCTCAGGTTATCATAGTTATCTGCCTGGTGGCCCTGTCTTTTGGCGCCGGCCAACCCATCGGCCCGTTATTCTTTGTGCTGGTGGGCTTAATGTGCCTGGCTTCGGCCACCCAGGACCTGGCGGTGGACGCCTATACCATCGACCTTCTGGAGCCTAAGGAGTTAGGCCTGGCCAACGGCGTGCGCAACGGCGCCTACCGGATGGGGGCCCTGGCCGCGGGCTCCGGGTTGCTGATCGTCAGCGATTGGGCGGGTTGGCAGCCTGCCTTCGTGGGCCTGGGGGTGGTGATGGCGGCCCTGGTGCTCACTGTCCTGGTCTTCCGTCCCTTTCACCTGCCCCGGCCGGAGGCGGAAGGCCGCAACCCCGTCGGTGAAAAGGGCCTTGGCTTCATCAAGGAAGCTTTCCGGGGGCTCAAGCGCCATCCCCATTTCCCGGCCATCATGGTCTTTACTCTGACCTTCAAGGCCGGGGACGCGCTTATGGCCTCCATGATCTCGCCTTTTTGGAAGGACCAGGGGTTCAGCGGCAGCGAATTCGGGGTGGTCTCCGGCATCCTGGGAGCCGGGGCCACCATCCTGGGAGGCCTCCTGGGGGGCTGGGCCACCAGCCGCTGGGGTATCGGCTTCGGGCTCTGGTCCATGGGCATCCTCCAGGCCGTCTCCAATCTGGGCTATTGGGCCGCGGCCCTGCCGGGGATGACGCGCTACGCGGTTTTCACCGTTTCGCTCCCCTTTCTCTCCCAACCCCTGGCGGTCTATCCCATTTATCTGGCCTCCCAGGGGGAGAGCCTCGCTTCCGGCATGGGCTCCGCTGCCTTCATGGCCTTTCTCATGGCGTTGTGCGACAAACGCTTCAGCGCCATGCACTACGCCTTTTTCGCCATGCTCTTCAGCTTCGGGGCCCGGGTCTTCGGCTACCTGGGGGGCTGGGGCGCGGCAAGCTTCGGCTACGCCAACTTTTTTTTCCTCAGCTTCCTGGCCGCGCTCCCGGCGTTCGGGCTGCTGCCGTGGATTCTGCCGGTGATCAGGAGGATTGAGGGAGTGAGCAGTGAGCAGTAAGCAGTGTCGGCCAAGGAAACCTCGCTGCTAACTCGTAGGAAACCATTTTGTCCAACCGAAAACCGAAAACTGAAAACCGAAAACCGCGCCTTTTACTCACCGGCCCGCCCCGGTGCGGCAAAACTACGGTGGTGCAAAAGGTGGTGGCCCGTTTTCCCGGCAAGGCCGCGGGGTTTTACACCCGGGAGGTGCGGGAGCAGGGCGAACGGGTGGGCTTTGAGATCGTCACCCTGGACGGGAAGACGGCCTGGCTCAGCCACGTCTCTTTTGCCGGCCCTTACCGGGTGGGCAAGTATGGCGTGAACCTGGAGAATCTGCACCGGCTGGGTCTGCCCGCCCTGGAATGGCAGCCGGGCGTGGACCTGGTGGTGGTGGACGAAATCGGCAAGATGGAGTGCCTTTCCCCCCGGTTTGTGGAGGCGTTGGAAAGGCTGTGGACCGCGGCCGTGCCCCTGTTGCTCACCGTGGCCGAAAAAGGCGGCGGCTATATTAAGCAGGTCAAAGAAAAGCCGGGTGCGGCCTTAATTACCGTCACCCCTGCCAACCGGGATGAGTTGCCGGAAAAGATCCTGGGACTCTTGGGAATTATGGAGGCCGGGGTTGATTGATCGGCTGCATTAAGGTCCGCCTCACTAAGACGCCAAGGCGGAGAAAAAAGACGCAGAAAAAATCTCTTTGACGGCTAGTAAGTTTAAATTCTTGAAAGTATTTTTTTATAATGCTATTGTCGAATCTAGACAAAGTGCGGTGTACCCCCTGGATGGGATAAATTAAATTCCCAACCGATGTTAAATTTAAAATTCGCGTTCTTTTAAAGATATGGATATCATTCGGGTTCGCGATAAGACCGCAATAAGACCGCGTATTTTACTTACCGGACCGGCTTGGTGCGGCAAGACCTCGGTGGTGCGCAAGGTGGTATCCCGTTTTCCGGGCAAGGTTACGGGCTTCTATACCCGGGAAGTCCAGGAAAGGGGGATGCGGGTCGGTTTCGAGATCGTCACCCTGGACGGGAAAATGGCCTACCTGGCGCACGCCGGCCTTTCCGGCCCCCACCGGGTGGGAAAGTTCGGAGTGAGTCTGGAAAATCTGCACCGGGTGGCTCTACCGAGTATCTATGCGTCTCCGGGGGTGGACCTGGTGGTAGTGGATGAAGTCAACAAGATGGTCTGCCTGTCCCCCCGCTTTATAGAGGCGCTGGAGCGCCTCTGGACTGCTCCGGTTGCCATCCTGGTGACCCTGGCGGAGCCGGCGGAAGGGTATGGCGAGCAGATGAAGCGGAAAATGAATAAGATGCTGATCAATGTAACCCCGGACAACAGGGATGATCTGCCGGGTAGAATCCTGGAGATGTTAAGTCAGTAATAGCGCCCCGCGTTTTATTCTCCCGCCGGTTTGCCTGAAGACTACTCCATTGACATTTATTACATTTGCAAGTGAACATGATATAATTCTGCCAATGGCAGAAAAGAATTGGATTGAAGTGCGCTTTTTGGTTTCCCTGGCGATGCAGGAGGAGGCTTCCCTCTTTCTTACAGAGTTCAGTGGCCGGGGAGTAATCCTGGAGGAAGGGGAAGGGCCTGGAGCGGGGGTGATCATCCGCGCCTATTTCCGGTCCGAAGAATTCGGCACTTGGCAACAGGGGGAACTACAAGATTATCTTAAACGCCTCCGGGATCACGGCGTCTCTCCCCTAAAGCTGGAAATCCTACCGGTGGCGGATGAGAACTGGGCCGAGGCCTGGAAGGCTTATTTCAAGGCCCGGAAAATCACCTCCCGCCTGGTGGTGCGCCCCCCCTGGGAGGAATACGCGGCCGGGCCGGATGAACTGGTAATCACCATCTATCCGGCCATGGCCTTCGGCACCGGCCGCCACCCCTCCACCCTCCTTTGCCTGCGGGCCCTGGAAGAAGCTTGGAGTGAGGCCCTGCCCCTGGATGCCAAACCCTGGCAGGTTCTGGACGTGGGCACCGGCAGCGGCATTTTGGCCCTGGCCGCCGCCCGCCTGGGAGCCGGGGTCCTGGCCATCGATGTGGACCCGGAGGCGGTGGCCGCGGCCCTGGAAAACGTGCGCCTCAATGCCCTGGAGGAACGGATCCTGGTGGAGGCCACGCCGCTCGCCGCTTTGCGGCAGCAGTTTGCCCTGATTCTGGCCAACCTCACGGCCCCGGACCTCATGGAACTGGCCGAAGCCCTTTATGCCCGCTTATTGACTGGGGGTTTGATGATTATTTCCGGCTTCCTCCAGGAAGACCGGCCCAGGCTGGAGAGCCGGTTCCTGGCTTTGGGTCTGCAAGAAGCCGGGTTTCTAACCGAAGAAGATTGGGGAGCCTTGATTTTGCGGCGCCTTTGATTAATAAGCAGAAAAATGGGCCTCCCGCAAAGAAGCAAAGGCGCAAGTACTTCCTCATCTCTAGCAGTAACGGAGGCGGTGATGAAAGACATTTTAAAGAAGGTCCTTTTTTTCGGCCTGGGTTTCGTGGATTTCACCAAGGAAAAGGTAGAGGCCTTGGTGGACGAAATGGTCAAGCGCGGGGAAGTCAGCCAACAGGAAAGTCCTCAGACAGTGGAGCAGATCCTGAACACGGCCCAGGAGATGCAAAAAGCCTTGTTCAATAAGGTCAAACAGATCATCGTCGACATGAACCTGGCCCGGGCCGCGGACCTGGAGGCCCTGGAAAAGCGGGTTGCAGCCCTGGAGGCGGAGATTAAGGGCAAGTCCGGTTCCTAGTGGTCATGAAGTCCTCCCCACCAGAATTCCAGCGCCGCTTTTATGCACCCCCCGCGGCCTTTAAAGACGGCAAGATAACCTTAGCTCCCGAAGAGACCCGCCATTTAACCAGAGTCTTGCGCCTGGGGGTTGGGGCCAAAGTTGAGGTATTCAATGGGGAAGGCCGCAATTTTGCCGCGGTGGTGCAAGAGGTGGATGTTGTTGCCGCGGTTCTGAAAGTGCTGGAGGAACTGCCCCCCCGGGGGGAATCGCCCCTGGACCTCACCCTGGGAATCGGCTTGGCCAAGGGGGAGGCCCTGGATCAGGTGGTGCGCCAGGCCACGGAAATGGGGGTAAAACGGATTCTGCCCTTTACCTCGGAGCGCTCGGAACAGGCCAGCCCGGAGCGGGCGGCCCGCCGCCGGACGCGGTGGCAGCGCCTGACCCGGGAGAGCCTTAAATCCTGCCGCCGCTCCTCCCTCCCCAGGATCGAAGATCCCCAGGACTTCGCCGCCGCGCTCACCGGTCCGGAAACGCAAAAACTCCTGTTCTGGGAAGAGGAATCGGGGGGCGGTTTGCAGGCCTTACTGCGCCGGGGGCGCCCTGAATCAGTGCGGGTGCTCATCGGTCCGGAAGGGGGATTTACGCCCCAGGAAGCGCATCAGGCCCGGGACGCGGGCTTTGAGATAGTCAGCCTCGGCCCCCGCTTACTGAAAGTGCCCACCGCCGCGTTGGCCGCGCTCACCCTGATCCAATACGCCTGGGGGGACCTGGCCTGATGGGAAAGCCGCCTTACCGGGACCTCAGCGGTTATCTCCGGCAGCTTTTCGGCGAGCGGGTGCAGAAAATCACCCTGGACGCCGGGCTGACCTGTCCCAACCGGGACGGCAGGGTAGGGCAGGGGGGGTGCCTCTATTGCAACGCCCGGGGCTCGGGCACCGGCGCCTGGAGCCGGGGGCTGGCTATCGGCGAGCAGATCAGAGAAGGCCAGGCCCGGTTAGGGCCGCGCTATGGGGCCCGGAAATTCATC
>QZIZ01000061.1 GCA_003599195.1 Deltaproteobacteria bacterium
TAAACGCAGATGGACGCCGTTTGATTATGCTGTTCTGTTGCAGGTAAATGTGAATTTGGTCTCAGGCTTCCAGCTCCGCCCGCCAGAAGATATGATGCGCCGGGTGCAGCCGCCAGCGGATGACCCCGGTCTCCTTAAAGAGCCTGGTGAAATCCCCTGCCCCTAGAGCGTGGCCCCAGGCTAAGACTCGGAATACCGGAAAGAGCAAAGGGAAAAAGAGGTTCTCCTGCGCCGCGAAGCCGCGCAGCTGCCGGACGGTGGCGTCCCGGTTCATCTCATAGAGCCAGGCCCGGCCTCCGGGTTTGAGAACCCGTAAGATTTCCGCCACTCCCAAATCCGGACGCCGCCAATGATGGAGGCTCATGGTGGCGATTACCTGATTAAAAGATGCAGCCGGGAAAGGCAGGGCCTCGGCCCGGGCGGCGACCCGGACCGTGGGGGAGGGATTGAGACGAGATATCTTTTCTTTTCCTTGGTGCAGCATCCGGTGGTCCAGGTCCAGGCTGCAAAGCTCAAGATCGGGGCGCAGAGCGGCCAAGTAATCCGTCAGGAAGCCCGGACCGGCCCCCACGTCCAAAAGCCGGGCCCCGTCGGGAAGAGCCGCGGCCAGGTCGGCCAGAAAAAGGCGGTAGATGCGCCGGTAAACAGACCAGCGGGCCATCAGGGTATAAAGCCGGGGAGACGGCTCCAGTTCAACCCGGGAAAAAGGGGCGGTCATCGTCTCCGTCCTCCTCTTCCACCCCCAGGACGCGGCGGGCCAATTGCAGCAGCAGGCGGTACCAGCCGTAGTAGACCACGGCCACGGCCAGATAACAGACGGGCGCCACCCAGTTCTGGCTCATGGCCCCCAGGCCAAGGAGGCCGGCCATCACGACCACCCCCAGAAGGAGGGTCAGCACCGCGGGTAAATAGGACTTCATGATATTTATTTTAGCATATTGCCTTTGCCATAGGAAATCTGCTCACCGCTCACTGTTCACCTCATAAACATCTGCAACTGCTCCCGGCCTTCCTTGGGGGTCATCTGCCCCTGGAAGCTGAAAGGCACCCGGAAGCCTGCCAACAGGGAAGCCAGGCGGACGCCCCCGGAGATCTGATAGTTGAGTTTCCGGTTCTGGAGGACGGCCGGCACGAAGCGGGACAGGGCCTGGAGTTTGACCAGAATGGGCACGGTCACCAGGGCCTGGCCCCGGGCCGGGAGGTTCACCGCCTGCTGGCTCTCCCCCTGCATCACTTTCTGGCCTTCCAGCCGGAATTCAAAGTCATAGCCCAAAACCCGCAGGTCCTGGGGGTTGGGATTCTCCACCAGCAGGGTGCACTCCAGGGGCAGTCCCTGGCCGGCGGCAGGCAGCCCCACGGCCAGGGACTGGAACTTCACCCGGGGCGCCTCCAGTTCGCCTTTGGCCAGTTGCCGGACGCCGCAGCCTACGAAACAGAGCAGACTAAAAATGGCCAGGAGTAGGACGGGGAGCCAGGCAGAGGCGCCAATCCCGGGCCTAGGTGACGTTTTCACCATCGCCTTGCGGCTGGTATTTGTTAATGGCATTTATTGAATATCCATTTCGGTTATTGGAAATATGAAATTTTTTATACCAATTCTTTATCAAAGAGCATCTCTCGCAGGGGCGAACCCTGTGTACGCCCGGCTGCATTCGGGGCGAACACAAGGTTCGCCCCTACGGAAGACATTCTTTTGGCTGCCGAATCAGTTCAATGATAGCAGTAAGACCGCCTAATCAAAAGGCACGTTAAGAGAATAATCCAGCGTTAAAAAATTATGGGGCGCTGGCCTGGGCCGCGCCCCATAATTTTGTCTTGCCCTTTTGCGCCTTGGCGTCTTTGCGTGAGATAATCTTTACGTCAGGTAAGAATGCAGCCCCGGCAAGAGAAAACTCACCCCGAAGTAGGTGAAGAGCACGGCTGCGAAACCCAGGACCGCCAGCCAGGCGATGCGCCGGCCCTGCCAGCCCTTGACCAGGCGGGCGTGAAGCAGGGTGGCGTATACCAGCCAGGTGATCAGGGACCAGGTCTCCTTGGGGTCCCAGCTCCAGTACCGGCCCCAGGCGGTCTCCGCCCAGACCGCGCCGGTTAAAATCCCCAGGGTCAAGAGGAGAAAGCCGATGACCGTGGCCTGGTAGATGAGCCGGTCCAACTCCGGGAGGGACGGCAGGGTCGGCCGGGGCCGCTTTTCTTGAACCAGGTAGAGGATGGCCACCCCGAACCCCAGGGTAAAGGAGGCGTATCCCAGAAAGCAGGTGAGTACGTGGAACAGGAGCCAGTTGCTTTTCAACGCGGGCATCAAGGGCTTGATACGGCTGTCTACGCCGCCTAAGGAGGCGTACGCCAGCAGCAGGCAGGCGGCGATGGCCACCACCGTCCCCAGGTAGTCCCGCAGATAGCGCCGAAACGTTAAAATCGCCAGAAACGGCAGGCACCAGGCAAAGAACACCAGGGACTCGTAGAAGTTGGACATGGGCGCCTGCAGGATCACCAGGCGCAGTTTTTCGGAGAAATATGCCGGGGGCGTATGCCCCAGGGCCAGATGATAGGACTCCCACCACCGTCCCAGGAGGGCCGCGGAATGGGCCGCCAGTCCCGCCCCGAAAAGCACTCGGGCCCAGCGGTTAAGAGCGGGAGAGGCCCACAGGCCCGCGGCTAAAAATAACAGGCCCACTCCCAGATAAAGCAGCATCAGAGCGCCATAGACCGTGTCCAGCATCACGAAGCTCCTCCCTGGAGACGCGCCAGCAGCCGCTCCGTGTGAATCGCGAAGGTCTCCCGGCCCCGGGGGCTGGCGCCCAGGAGGCGGCCGTCCCAACGGCCTCCTTTGCCTTTTTGCAGGACCACGGCCCAACGCTGGGAGGGCCGGAAAAAGGCAATATACATCCCGGCCAGCAGCAAAATAAACCCCGCATAGACCCACCATACCCCGGGGTCCTGTTTCACCTGGAGAACGGAATAGTACTGCAAGTTAAGAGGACCCAGGGCCACCCGGAAGCCCGCCCGGGGGTCCGCCCATTCCGGTTGTTTCTGGAGCAGCCAGATGATCTGGGGGTGCCCGGCGCCGGAACGGAAGGCCAGTTGCACCGCGGGGCCGTAACCCTGGAGATTCGCCTCCACGCGTACCAGCATAAACTGGAGATCGCTCTCAGGCAGGGGTGCCCAGCGCCGCATTAACAAATCCAGCGTTTGACGCTTATCCCCCCGGGATATCTGCACCGGAACGGCCCCCTGGGGCATGACGCCGTAGCTGGACTGGTAAAAGGTGTAGCCGCCGAAGGTCACCGGCTCGTTCACCCGGCAAATAAATTTGCCCTTTTCCTCGCCATCCTCGAAAATGGCAAGATCGGAGCGAAATTCCTTGGGGGTGCCGCCGCCTTCCTCATAATAAAAAACTTGAAAGCGGTCCAGCTGCACTTGAAAGGACAAGGGCCGCGTTTTTCTGTTATCCAGTTCGATGGAGCTCACCGGCAGTCCCGGTTGGAGCAGCATCCGGCCCTCCACCCCCCAGAACTTGCCTACTATTCCTCCGGCCAGAACCAGCACCAGGCCCAGATGCACCAGGTATGGCCCCAAAGGCCGCAGCCGCCCCCGGCTATAAAAGAAAACTTCCTTGTCGTCCAAAATCTTCCGGCGGGGCCGTCCCAGTTCCCGGCGCAGGGCATCTTGGGCCAGGACCGGGGCTTTTGCCTCTCCGGGCCAGGTGAAGCGGCCCCTCTCCGGGAGAGTCAGGGCCATCTCCCCGGTAAAAGGCCGGCTGGTTTTCCTAACCGCCTGGGGCAGGCCTTCCACCAGACAGGCCAGCAGGTTCAGGGTCAACAGCCCCAAGGGCGCCAGGAACCAAACCTGGTAGTAGATCTGGGGCGCGGCCACGGTCCCTACGACGGCTACCACCGCCAGGATCAAAAGTAGAAAAACCGTAAGGCGGATGGAGGTCAATTGCCTCCACAGCCAGGAAGAATGTTGGGGACTGGAACTGGATTTAGACATTGATTTACTGCGGCCTCTGACCCCGGGGCCACTGCCGCCGGGGCGGTTCGGACCGCTGGAACTTGCCGGGGAGAGCTTAGGGGCGCTTATGGGATTGAAGGATGATTACTCTTCCTCCAACTCTTCTTCTTCACTCAGGTATTCCTCGTATTCCTCTTCAGTGAGCAGATCTTCAAACTCCTGGCCGGCGGGCACTTCCACCTTCAGGAGCCAACCCTCCATCATAGGGTCATCGTTAATTATCTCAGGAACTTCCAGAACCTCATAGTTGATTTCGATCACCTCGCCGGAAATCGGGGCTATCAGTTCCCGGCGGCCGTTTTTGGCCTCCAAGGCGCCGAATGACTCCTCTTTGATCAGTTCCTCGCCTTCTTCCGGCAGTTTAAGGGAATAAATTTCCCCCATTTTGTCCTGGAGGAAATCGGTCAGCCCCAGGCTGGCGCGACTATCGTCATCCATCCTGATCCACAGATGGTCCCGACTAAAAAGAATCTCGCCGATGGTCCTCACCCCAATCTTCACGAAGTATGGCCGTTGGTGTGGCGTTTGGGAAATATAATAACCCAAATTATGTTTGGCAAGGATTTTTTTGAAGTAATTTCCCCGTCCCGGCGCTCCAGTCCTAATTCCCGCCGGGCCGGAGATGCCAGGTTTTTTGATTTGGGACGTCCCGGGGCTTGATAGCAAGTTTATCCCGTATTAATATGTCTCTACAAGCGATCTCACCTAAGGAGGCCGACCTATGCCGAAAGTCGAGAAGATCCTCTTCCCCATTGATTTTTCTGAGAAATTTGAAACCTTCCTGCCTTGGGTTTCCACCTTTGTGGAGAAATTTGGGGCCACCCTCTACGTAATGTTCGTGGCCCAGGATCTGTCCGAGTACACCTCTTTCTACGTGCCCCACACCAGCATCCAGGGTTTCCAAGAGGAGACTTTAGCGGCCGCCCAGAAAAAGATGACTGCGACGGCCCAGGAATTTTTGAAAGGCTTTCCCAAACTGGAAACTCGGGTTACCGTCGGTTCTCCGGCGCAAAAGATCCTGGAATTGGCGAATCAGGAGAAGATCGATCTGATCATCATGGCCACCCATGGCCGCAAAGGATTGGAACGCACCATCTTCGGCAGCGTGGCCGATCAGATCGTCCTGGCCGCGCCTTGTCCCGTGGTTACTATCCGTTCCTAAGATGGGACTGCCTTTTTTTGTCTCACGCAAAGGCGCAAAGACGGCAAAAAAAAAGACGCAAGCCATAAATATTAAATTCTTGCGTCTTTGCGACTTTGCGTGAGAATTATAATTTTCTTCTTGGGGCCCATCACCCGGATTTCAGGACTTCGGCGATGGTCTTCAGCAAGCTGATCAAACTATAAGGTTTTTGCAGAAATGGGTACTTTCTCGCCTGAATGATGGGCCATTGCACTTTCTCATCCGCATAACCGCTGGTGAGGAGCGCTTTGAGGTCCGGCTTCCTGGCCAGGAGTTCCTCCACCAACTGCAACCCGCTCTGATCGGAGAGAACCACGTCGCTGAAGACCAGATTGAAATTCCCCTGTTCCCTGTCAAAGACCTGCAAGGCCTCGGCCACCGTGGCCGCACCTTCCACCCGGTATCCCTTCCCCCGCAGCATGCGCAAGGCGAGGTCCCGCAGTTCGTCCTCATCCTCCACCACCAGAATGCGCTCGCCGGCGCCCTTCAGTTCATCCAGGGAAAGGGCATCCCGCGCTTTTTCTTCCGGTTCAATTTCCGCCACGGGGAAATAGATCTTGAAGCTGGCGCCGCGTCCGGGTTCGCTGGAGACATTAATCCAGCCCTCGTGCTGGGTGACGATGCCGTACACCGTGGCTAACCCCAGGCCGGTGCCCTCCCCCGGACCTTTGGTGGTATAAAACGGCTCGAAGATCCGCTCCCTGACTTCCCTCTCAATGCCCATCCCGGTGTCCGCAACCTGGAGGACCACAAAAGTGCCAGGCCGGGCCTCACGAATAGTCTCGGCCCGGGCTTCGTCCAGGGTTTCATGGATAGTCCTGATATACAGGTTACCGCCCTGGGGCATGGCGTCCCGGGCGTTTACCGCCAGATTGACGATCACCTGCTCCAGCTGCCCGGGATCGGCCTTAACCCACGGCCGCCCCGGTTCCAGGTCGATGTGGAGCTGGATATCTTCGCCGATCACCCGCTGGAGCAATTGCTCCATGCCCTCCACCACTTTATTCAGGTCCAGGGGCACCGGTCTGAGGGGCTGCCGGCGGCTCAGGGCCAGAAGCTGGCGTACCAAGGTGGCGGCCCTTTCACAAACATGTATGATCTGGTCCACCAAGTGCGCCTGGCCCTGATCCTCAATTCTCATCAGCAATAGTTCGCTGTAACCCATGATCGCGGTGAGGAGATTGTTGAAATCATGGGCCACGCCCCCTGCCAGCCGGCCGACGGCTTCCATCTTCTGGGCCTGCTGGAACTGCTCCTCCTTTTGGTGCAAGGCCTCTTCCGCCTTTTTCCGGGCGGTGATGTCAGTGAGCATAGCCAGCGTGCCCTGGACTTCCCCCTGGGCGTCCTTTACCGGCGCCACGGACAGGCTGACATCGATCAGGGAGCCGTCCTTCCTGCGTCTCTGGGTTTCAAGCCCGGTGACGATCTCCCCGGCCAGCACCCGTTCCCGCAATTGCTGAAACTCTCTCTCCTGCTCCGGTGGAACCGGGGCAGGATAGCGTCCCAGGACTTCTGCCGCGTCCCAGCCAAACATCCTGGTTGCGGCCCGGTTCCAGATGCGCACGTTGCCGTCTTTGTCCAGATAGACGATGCCGGCCGCCGAAGCTTCCAGGAGGGAGCGCAAAAATTCGTTGGTCTCCTTTAATTCCTCTTCCGCCCGGCGCCGGGCCGAGATGTCCCGGATATAAGCGATTACCCCTTTGACCCGGCCATCGGCGATATCCGTCAGGGGAAAGGTAAAAACTTCCAGCCAGGATAACTCTTCCTGGACCGGCCCCCTTTTCGGCAATACCAGAGACGCGGCCCCGCCGGTCTCTAGCGTCTGTTGGGCCGGGCAGCATTCACAAGGTTCGGAGGCCTCATAAAGGGCCTCATAACACTTTTTTCCCACCAAAGGTCCGGCGTGGGCGTACCACTTTTCCACGGTGGGATTGGTGCGCAAAATGGTAAAGTCGGTATCCAGGATGAAAAGGCCGTCCCGGATGCTGTCGAAGATGCTGGCCAGAAAACGTTCGCTTTCCCGCAGCGCTACCTCCGTGCGTTTGCGCGCGGTGATATCCTTAACCAGGGCCAGCCGAGCTTGCCGATTATTGAAGATAATCCCATGGGAGACAATATCCACGTCCATAATCTCCCCGGATTTTTTCCGGTGCCGCCACTCCCCGGAATACCCCAGGCCGGGAGTAAGTTCCGATACTCTTTTTAACAAGGGATCCACATCTTCCGGGGGCCGGATGTCCCTGATGGTCATGGCCAGGAATTCTTCCCGGCTGTAGCCGTAGTGCGCCACCGCGGCCTGGTTGACTTTCATGAAGGCCAGGGTTTCCAGGTCATAGACCCACATGGGCTGGGGGTTGTTTTCAAAGAGCAACCGGTACTTGGCTTCGGACTCTTTGAGCGCCTCTTCCGCCTGCCTCCTGGAGGTGATATCCTCGGCGCATCCCTCATACCAGGCTATCCGGCCCTGCTCATCCCGAATCGCCTGGGCATTGTTCCGCACCCAGAGAACGGCGTCATCCTTGCGCCGCAACTGGACGTCAAAATTCCGCACCGCGCCGTCCCGCTCCATCAGCTGCCGCCATTTGCGGCGATCCTCCGCCCGGGCGTAAAATTCCCGGGAATTGACGGCCAGCAGTTCCTTCCGGGACCCGTATCCCAATAACTGCACCAGGGCCAGGTTGGCGTTAAGAACCTTGCCTTGGGGGTCAATCCGGTACAGGGCCACGGGCACCAGGTCGAACAGCCGCAGGTAGCCGGGGCCAGAACTCCCGGTGAGGGTCTGCTCCCCTCCAGACAAGAAGGGCTTCAAGGTTCGGAGCAGGCCCTGAAGATAATGCCGCGATTTGTTCAAGTAGTCATCGGCGCCGGCCTTCATGGACGCCGCCGCGATCTCTTCATTACCGGAGCCGGTGACCATGATTACCGGACATTCCGGCCGGCTGGCCTTGATCTGCTCCAGGACCTGCAGGCCGTCCGCCCAATACAACTTATATTCGGTGACCGCCAGGTCAAAATCCCCCTCCTCCAACGCATCCTCGAATTCCGCGGCCCCGGCAATCTCCTTAACCTGGAGGTCCTCATACCTGCGGCGCAGCTCCCGAATCACCAGGTCCCGGTCTTCCGCCCGGTCATCGATGAGCAATAGGCGTCGGGGGCGTCTCATAAGCTCCTTTCTCCCTACGGTGCGGACAGCCTGGCCTCGCCGGAAAAAAGGTTCATGTTGCCGGGCGGAAAATGAACCCGGACAGGGAGCAATTTATCGGGAAGGGTATGAAAAAAGAGGGTGGGAAAGATTGTACGCCCAAGCAGCCGGCAAGAAAGAAGGCGACGATGCTTGTCAAGATGGCGAAAACTGCCTGAAATAGCTTTCTTTCCAACAGGTTCCATGGGATCACCCTTGAAGAAACTTTGGTCTTTCCGGCTGGGTTATCCTAACTCCTGTTTCGGTTCACCTGAGAATTAACGCCGCGGCCACACCTCCTTATGTGTTTATCGAATGTTTTTGCACTGTTGATAAATTATTTACGATTCTCTTGATAGTCAAGGGGAGCAACGGGTTGGCAATCTGAAGGAACGATTCATCCTTCCGCATCGGGGACCTGGGATTGCTAATTTTTGAAAAACTGACAGAATAACTTCTGATAAATTATGCCGGTTGAAATCCCCAGGATTTTAATGAAGGCAATCTCTAAAAGGCGATTGCATCCGTGACTTTCTTAATCGGTTTGCTTTCCGGGCTATTCGGCGGCTTGGTGGGCCTGGGCGGCGGGGTGATCATGATCCCCCTGATGGTGGCCTGCTTTAAATTCGACCAGCACCAGGCCCACGGCACCAGTCTCATGGCCCTGGTGTTCACCGGGATCTCCGGAGCCATCACCTACTATCTCAAAGGCTCGGTGGACGTGGTGGCCGCGCTGGTCCTGGCCGCGACCGCCATCCTCACCGCCCGGTTCGGCGCCCTCTACGCCAATGCCCTGCCGGAATGGAAGCTCAAAAAGGCCTTCGGTATTTTCGTGGTCTTCGTCTCTCTCCTGCTCTTGAGCAAGCCCTATATGTCCCATCTGGCGGTTCTGTCCCACCCCGCCTGGGGCTGGCAGAAAATTGCCGTGCTGCTGGCCAGCGGCGCGGTGGCGGGGTTCCTCTCCGGGATGATGGGGGTGGGCGGCGGCTCCATCATGGTGCCGGCATTGGTGTTGATGGTCGGGCACAATCAATACACCGCCCAGGGCAGTTCCTTGCTGGCCATGGTCCCCGGAGGGTCCGTCGGTGCCTATACCCATTGGCGGTTGGGAAACGTGGTTCTTAAGGTCCTTCCCGGCCTGGTCCCGGGGATCATGATCGGCACTTACTGCGGCGGCACCCTGGCCCATTTCCTGAGCGAAGCCAACTTAAGGCTGATCTTCGCGGCGGTCCTCATCTGGCTGGGGATCAGAGACATCCGCACCGCGAATAAAAAGCGCTTGGTCTTGATGGAATCGGGAGAATTAGTTCAAGGTTCAAAGTTCAAGGTTCAAAGTTAAGGGCACCCTTTTTTGAAAATTTCGCGTTTTAACAATAAATCAGTTTTCTGTTTAAAGAAAATGCCAAATATGAAACGTAACGCCAACCTTGAACTTTGAACTATTCTTAAAATGAAAGAGACCAATCCCCAGGAACTGGCTGAACTGATCCGCCGCCACCGCCGCCTGGTGGCTTTAACCGGCGCGGGCATTTCGGTGGAATCCGGCATCCCGGATTTCCGCAGTCCCGGCGGCCTCTGGGAGCGCTTCAACCCCATGGAGTATGCAACCATCCAAGCCTTCCGGAAGAACCCGGCCAAAGTCTGGCAGCTCTTGAAGGAAATGGACTTAACCCTCACCGCGGCCCGGCCCAACCCCGCCCACTTCGCCCTGGCCGAGTTGGAGGCCAGGGGTAACCTCATGGGCGTCATCACCCAGAACGTGGACAACCTACACCAGGCCGCGGGCAGCAAACACGTGGTGGAGTACCACGGCAACGCCCTGCGCTTTGTCTGCGACAACTGCAAGGGGGTCCACCTCCGGGAGACTCTGGACTTCGAGCAGACCCCGCTGTATTGCCTCTGCGGCGGCCTCGTCCGCCCGGACGTGGTCTTTTTCGGGGAACCCATCCCGGCCGCGGCCCAGGAGGAAGCCGACAACCTCGCCGCAGCCTGCGACCTGCTGTTGATCATCGGCACCTCCGGCGAAGTCTCTCCGGCCAACTACCTGCCCCAGACCGCCAAAGACCACGGCGCTCTGATCGTGGAAAACAACCTGGAGCCCACCATTCTGACCCGCCGCGTCACCGATTACTTCCTGCCCGGCAGGGCGGGGGAGTTGTGGCCGGAAGTGATTAGCGCCATGAGATAGTGTGCAGAAATAAATTCAAAGCGAGATTGAAAACAGGAAGAGGGAGCCATGAAACACCGGGAAAAGACGTCCCCCCGACAGGGGCTGCATAAGGATTGGCGGATGTGGGTGGCCCTCGGCCTCATGCTGGCGGCCATGGGCATGTATGTCCTCAGCCTGGATGACTCGGTGCAGCCGGAAATAGGAGCCGGAGGCGGCCCCCCGGCTGCGGCCGATACCGCCAGGCCCCAAAAATAATTACCTCCCCAAATGAGCACCGATTCGGTGGGGCGGCCGTCCCTGGCCGACGAGAGGTTGGCGGGCGTGACACCCGCCCCCACGACACGGAGGCCCGCCCCACCAGATTTTTCATAATTTTTGCCCTCGTTCCCAAGCTCCGCTTGGGAACGCTGATTATCCGTCCAAGCTCTGCTTGGACACCTCTATAATCCGCACTTGGGTGCGAAGTCAGCTTTACAATAACCAGGATTTTCCTTAATTCCCTCCATTCCCCAATTTTCCTCTTGACAAAAATCGTAATTAAGATAAACATGTTTAATAAATAAACACATTCACATAAACCATGAACCGCCGCCAAGCCTCCAAACAAGAAACCAGGCAGCTGATTCTCGCTGCCGCGCGCCTCCTCTTTGCCCAAAAGGGCATGGAGGAGTGCACCATCCGGGATATCGCCAAGGCAGCCGGGGTCTCCCCGGCGTCGGTGGTGGTGCATTTCAAGAGCAAGACCGCGCTCCTGGAAGAGGCCCTGAACCGGGATCTTGAAAATGCCCTGACCGCGTTCATCGCCTCCATGCCCGAGGATCAAGGGCTGCTGGAGCGCCTGCTGCACCTGGCCACGGATTTTTTCCGGCTCTACGATCAAAACCGCGATCTCTACCGGGCCTTAATCCGCCACACCATCTTTGAGCCGGAGGGCGAAACCCCGCATATGACCAGCCTGTCGGAAAGGTATATCCGCTTCCTGGCCGGCCTGATCGAATCGGAGCAGAACCGGGGCCGCATCAAACCGGAAGTGGACCCCATGATGGCCGCGGCCGCTTGTTTTTCCCTGTACCTGGGCGCGCTCATCATGCTCTTCCGCCAAGCGGAGATGTCCGTGGAGGCGGTGGCGGAGGTGCTGGCGGCCATGACCGGGCAATACCTTGACGGCCTTACCGAGAGAATAAAGCCTTGAAAATCCTGCTGGTCCAACCCGCCAAACCCGCGAAGGCCTGGGGGGCGAGGTTTTTTTCATATTCGCCCCCTGGCCCTGGAATACCTGGCCGCAAGCAAAAATATGCCGTGGAGTAGATAAATCATGTTGATCGATCAGCTCTTGCCAAACTTTGATATCCAGGCGCGCTACCAGATCGACATCGATGCTCCTGTCGAGCGGGCTTATGCTGTGGCCCGCCATCACGATATGCGCGATTCCTTCATAATCCGTTGGCTTTGCCGTCTGCGCGGACTTCCCAAATCCAGCCTTACTTTTGAAGGCATGTTTAAATTGGGGTTTGTGCAGCTGGCGGATAAGCCGTCCCAGGAAATTGTCTTCGGGCTGGTCGGACGTTTCTGGACTCCTTCCCCGCAGATTCTGCGCATCCAGGCCGATGACTTTTTGACGTTTAATCAGCCGGGCTTTGCCAAGGTCGTGGGGAATATTGCCTTCATGCCCCGGAGCGATGCCATGGGTGTTCGAGTCTCCACCGAAACTCGGGTTCGCTGTTTTGGTAATTCCAGCCGACGCGCCTTCCGTCTCTATTGGCTGCTGATCGCTCCCTTCAGCGGCATCATCCGCAAGGAGTGGCTGCGGCTGATCAAGCATCGGGCAGAAGCCCGTTAAATCTGGTGGGGGAGTATGTGTTTCATGCCTGTGAAGAGGGCTTCTGCTGCTCTCTGCGGCCCTGACCGGGCACTACCTGGAATGCGAAGGTATTATTAGGAGAATTGAGCCATGAAAATCCTGCTGGTCCAACCCGCCAAACCCCCGAAGGCTCTGGGCGGCGAGGATTTTTCCATATTTGAGCCCCTGGCCCTGGAATACCTGGCCGCGGGCGTGGCCCCGGACCACGAGGTCCGCATCCTGGACCTGCGCCTCGATCCCGATCTCGATACCGTATTGTCCGGTTATCAGCCGGAGGTGGTGGGCCTCACCGCTTATACGGTTCACGTCAACACGGTGAACAGGCTCTGCCGACGGATCAAAACCCTTTATCCGGAAATCGCCACCGTGGTGGGCGGCCACCACGCCACGGTCATGCCCGAAGATTTTTATACCCCGTTTATCGATGTCATTATTGCCGGGGAGGGTGTTTTTTCCTTCCGGGAGGCCGTGAGCCGCCTGGAACAGGGCCTGCCTTTGGCTGAAATTCCCGGCGCGGTCCCCCTGGATAACGGCGCAGTGCTCATCCGGCAGGGGGAGGAAGGGTTCGAACTGGACGCTCTGCCCTTGCCCCGGCGGGACCTCACCGCAGCTTACCGCAAATCCTATTTCAGCGAATGGATGCGGCCCCTGGCCTCCATCCGGACGTCCAAAGGCTGCCATTTCCGCTGCCAGTTCTGCGCCTTGTGGAAACTAACCGGGGGGCGTTACCTCACCCGGAAGCCGGAGCGTATCGTCGAGGAATTGGGGACGATCCGGGAGAAATACGTCTTCTTTGCGGATGACGAATCTCTGCTGGATACCTCGCGCATGGCCGCGTTGGCGGAGCTGATCCGACGCGCGGGAATTAACAAACGTTATTTCCTTTACGGCCGCAGCGACACCATCGCCCGGCATCCGGAACTGCTGGAGCAGTGGCGGGCAATCGGCCTGGAGCGGGTCTTCGTGGGACTGGAATTCATGCGGGACGCGGACCTGAAACTGATCCGCAAAGGCTCCACCGTGGAAAACAATGAAAAGGCCTTGAATATACTGAAAAGCCTAGGCCTCGATATCTGGCCCATGTTCATGATCCGTCCGGAATTCGAGCGTAAGGACTTCGCGGACTTGCGAAGGCGCTGCCTGGGCCTCGACCTCAGTTTTATCGGCTTTTCCGTCCTGATACCAAGTTGCAGTCTATTGACAACTTATGATATGCTTTTCTCTGAAAGGAGAAGGGCATGCGGAAACCCAAAGAATTGCCGGAGGGCGCTCTTGA
>QZIZ01000134.1 GCA_003599195.1 Deltaproteobacteria bacterium
GGCCCTGGCCATCCAACAAGCCAACACCTACCCCAATGTCGTGCAAGCCGTGGTGGTGGGCAATGAGTGTCTCAATACGGACTCAAACCCCAATCCCGTTAGTGTCCAGCAGCTCATAACCGATCTGCAGCAAGTGCGCAACGGGATTGCCAATAAAAATGTCCTGGTGACCACCTGCCTGGGCTACGCCTCCGCCCAAACCTATGGCTCTCAATTGCTCCCCTATTGCGACCTGATGATGGTGAACATCTACCCCTTCTATGCCGGGCCGAATGGGATCGGCATCGACCAGGCTTGGTCCAATCTGTCTACCAACTATGGCAATTTTGTTAATCAATTTTCCGGCAAGCAAGTGCTCGTCGGGGAGACCGGCTGGCCCAGCGCCGGTACCCCCAACGGCAGCGCGGTTCCCAGCATTGCCAATGAGCAAACCTGCATCACCCAGATTCTGGCCAATGGGCCAAGCTTGGGGCCGATTTTTACCTTCGAGGCCTTTGACGAGCCCTGGAAAACCGAAAACGGTTGGGCGCCTAATTGGGGCATCTGGGACAAAAATGGCTCTTCCAAAATTAACTTTGGCACTTATTTGACCAGGGACTCAGCCTGGCTTCCGGACCTAAACGGCAACGGTTCTGAAGAGGTGATTTTTCTGCGCCAAGATCTGGATCGAGGTCAAACCAAAGTCCTCCTGAAAGACGGTCAGTCCGGAGAGCAAATCAGAACTTTGCGTTTCTTTGGTGCCGGTTGGATACCGGTGGCCTTGGCCGCAGTGCAAGACCTCAACGGCAACGGTGCCCCTGAAATCGCGGTTTTGGCCTCTAATGAAGGAACCGGGGCGGTGCAAGTGGTTATCAAGGAAGCAGCTACAGGGGCCTTGTTAAGCAAAATCGACTTTGATAATGCTTATAAACCTAAGGAACTGATAGTGCGAGGCGATAATCATATCGCGGTCCTGGGGACGAATCCGGTCAACAACATTTCCCAGGTGGAGGTGCGACACGTCCTAAACGGCACTTTGATAAAAAAGACCCGAATTTTTAATGAACTTTAAGATCCCGTCCCCAGAGACGCCCCTGTAACGGCAAGGGGGGCAGCCGCGGTTCCTTTCTTTTCGGAGTTGCCGGAGGCCCCCCTTTCCCGGACCCAGACCGGGTAAGGGGGACATTACTGGAAGCCCGAAAAGGATAAACACCCCCAAGGCGCGTCAGCCTTTCGGAATCAGCCTCCGGAGGACGCCGGCGCCGGAGGCGGGGGCCGCATATCCAGCAGCCGCTGATGCTCATCCACCACCAGGCCCGGAAAGAGGTCCTGGTTCAACAGGACAAAGTTGCGCCGGTTTTGGACCAACCCCTGAATTTGCTGATCAAAGGGTGCGAAAAAGGGACAGGTCACCCGTTCTCGCATCTCTGTCGTTTCCTTCCCCGGGGGCTGATTAAAGGGGACCGGGAAACCCCCGCCGGCCAGGAACTGGGGAGTAAAGTGCCGGTCGTCCACCACCAGGTAGGAGATGCCGTACTTGCGGCAGAAATCCCGGACCACCCGGGGGTCGCTGGCATAATAAGCGCTAAAAAATTCTTCCAGGCGCGGCCGTATCTTCTCCCAGTAACCTTTGCTCCAGGGATGGGCCAGCTCAAAGGTGGCCAGGGCCGGGCGCTTGCCAAAGGTGACCACATTGTCCATCAGGTTGGGGTGGCCGGCAATGAGCGCGTTTTTGGGGGTTTGGGCCAGGGCCGCGTACAGGGGCCGGTATGTAGAATAGTCATACAGCTCCACCCCTTGCAGGCGCAAACCCGAAAGAACCACCACCAGCGCCACCGCGGCCACCGCCAGACCCCGGGGCCAGGCGCGCCTGCCCAGCGCCCCTTCCAGGCACAGGGCCAGCCCCAGGCAGTAACAAAGATTCAAGGTGTATATGAGGTAGCGGTCCGGGACGAAGAGCTTGAGCAAAAAGACCCGGGCCAGAAAATAAAGAAATACAGAGGCCAGCAGCAGATAGCAGAAAGGTTGCAGCCGGACCTTGAGATGCTGCCAGTTGAGCCTTCTGCCCCCCCAGACCGCAACCCCCAAAAGCACGGCCACACCCAAGACGCCGCCCATGATCCCCCCTTCCGGGAAGGGGGCGATATACTCCCAGGGGCTGATCAGTTCCCATAAAAAAGAGGGCCCGGGGAGGATGGCAAAGCGGCCCCGGGCAGTGAATTCCGGCCGCCCGGCCATATCCGCGGCGCTCACCAGGGGACCAAAACCCGCGGCGCTGAACCGGTGGTTCATGAGCAGCACCAGACCCGCACCGGCAGCAATAATGAGCAGATGGCCCCAATTGATCCAGGCAGGCGCCGCCCGGTGGCCGCGGCGGCCCGCCAGCCAGGCCAGCGCCGTGGCCCCGGCGCCCACCAGGAAGATATAGGGAATGAAGAGGGCCTGGAGCAATAAGGCCAATCCCAGGCCCCAGGGACTGGCCGCCAGCCAGGAGAGGCAAAAAAACGCCAGCAAGGGCGCGGCAAAAGCCCGGGCCAGACCCCCGGACAGGTTCTCCAGGAAAAAGGGCATCAGCCAGTAAACCCCCGCCGTAAACCAGGCCAGGCGGCGGGAGCCCAGGCGGCAGCCGATGCGAAACAGGAGCCAACCCAGCAGGACGAACAGCAAGCCTGCCAGCCATTTGGAAAAAGTGAGGGGGTCCAGGCCTAGAGAAGCAAGGCGGTAAAGCCCCTTAACCCCCCAGGGCACGTAGGCCCGGGCGTAGTCGGTGAGCAAATCCCCGGGGAAAAGCCGGCCATCGCGCCACTGCTGCATCCAAAAAATCTGTTGGCGCACGTCGTCATTGATGACCCAGTAGCGGGCCAGGGCCTGCCAATGGGCAAAGGAAAAAATGAGGCTGGAGAGGAAGACCACCAGAACCGAATCGGTCCGGGGAACCGGAGCAGATAGCGGCGCACCGGGATTGGGATCAGAATTCCTTTTCAAAAATGCGAAAGACCTTATAACGTTCGGCTCCCACCACCCTGAAGGCCCGCAGGTAATGCCTCAGGTTCTCCGGAATCAGGGAAAGATCCACGAACTCGCAGGGCGTTTCCCGGGCTCCGTCCACATAGCTCTTAAGGATCAGGGCCTGATGCAGCTTCCGTCCCTGGTAAGGCTGCCGCACCCCCAGCACCAGGGCCCGGACCTTTTTGATGGGTTTATATTTGGCCTCATAATATAGGCGCAGCTTTTTCCACCAGGATAATTCGCCGTTAAACGTCCGCACTAAGGGATTGAGGTCGGGCAGGACGATGGAGAAAGCCACCAGCGAGTCCCCGTCCAGCAGTAATTTCACCAGATTGGGACGCAGGAGAGGCTTCAACTCGTCATAAAACAGCTGAAACTGCTTTCTGGTTAAGGGAATATGGCCCCAATTGGAGCTCCAGGCTTCATTAAAAAGTTCATAGACCTCTTCCCGCCGCCGCTCCAGATCCCGGGGATTATAGGGAGCCAGAGTTAAATTTTGCCCCTGGAGAATTTCCTCGATTTTTTTCTCCAGGGGCTCCAGGTCAAAGCGCTGGGTAAGGCGCAGTGCGTAAAAATCAAAAGTCTTGCGAAACCCGAGCTCGCCCAGGAACTCCGGATAATAGGGCGGATTATGGGCCTGGAACATGGCCGGAATGGAATCGAACCCCTCCACCAGCAGGCCCACTTCATCGTAAATGGAGAAGCTCAACGGGCCCAGAAGCCGGGTCCGGCCCCGTTGCCGCAGCCAGTCGGCCGCCGCGGCAAAGAGCGCGGCCGCCACCTGGAGGTTGGGGATACATTCGAAAAAACCGAAAAAACCGGTTATCCGGTCGTAAAACGCATCATAAAGGCGATTGCAGTGTGCGGAGATCCGGCCCGCGGGCTGCCCCTGATATAAAGCCAAAAAATATTGGGCTTCGCCCACCTCGAAAAAAGGACCTTTGCGGGGGTCCAGGAAATCCCGTTGATGGGAGAGGATAGGCGGCACCCAATAAGGATCGTGAGGGTAGATCCGCCAGGGAAGCCGGAGAAATTCCCATAAATCCTCTTCACTTTGCACGGGAATGACTCTAATCCCTTCCCGGTAATTGGTTAAGGGCATGGTGTTATCTGGATTTACGCAGGACAATTCGCACTTTCATGCCATCTTTGAGGATCAGGTCGGGGTTGGGCACCTTGAATTCCGCTTCATAGTAAGTGGGTTGTTCCAGGCCGATCTTCAAAGGCATCCAGGAAAGGCGGCTGATCCGGGCTTCAAACTTACGCCCCGGGAGTGATTCCGGGTGGATCTCGGCCAGGTCCCCCACCTGCATTTTCAGTAACTCCATTTCGTGAACCTGGGCCTTGACCACCATGGGATCCATCACCCCTACCTGGAAGGCCACGGTTTTGGGAGGCAATTCCGCACCCTCCCGCAGACTCGGGTGCACAAAGAGCACATAGCCATCTATGGGGGCTTTCAGGGTCGCATCCCGGGGAATTTTCCCGGCGCTCACGGATTCCCCTAATTGCTCTTTTAAAAGCCGGAGATCCTCGGCGGCCATTTCCCTGGCCTGGCGCAATTGTCCCTGGAGGGCCTGCTTCTCCCTGGCCAACAATTGCCAATCTTTCTCGGCCTGGGCCAGGGTCTGCTGGGGGGCCAGTTTCTTGTCCGCCAATTCCTTGATCTCCCGGCGTTTGACCGTGGCCAGGTTCAGGGTCCGCTCCAACTGCGCCACTCTCACTTCCAGCTCTCTGACTTGGGGCGATGACAGGCGTTGCCGCAATTGCAGGGAGGCCTCCGGCGTCAGGCGGTAATGCGCCAGGACTTCTCCTTTTTTTACCTTCTGTCCCGCTTGCGCCTCCAGGGAAGTGATGATGCCGTGAAAAAGCAGAACCACCGGGCGGTGGACGGGGCAGGAGAATTTGCCGATGAACGACACCTCAGGCACCGGGGCCGGGGCCGCGGCTTTGGCCGGCTCATCGGCTTTCTTTGCATCGCCGCCCCAGGCGAGCTGCCCCCCCCAAGCAAGCCAGACCAAGGCCAGGAGCCCCGCCAGGCAGACGGTCCATTTATTGTTGCCAGGATTTCGCATCCACATACCTTGCACCCAAGTCTCCGGAAAGATGGCGCAGCCTCAACACTGCCAAATCGTAGTCCATATTTTTCCGTAAAGTGTTTCTCTGGGCCTCTACCAGATTTTTACGCCCTTCCAGATAGACGGACAATGGTTCTCCTCCGGAATGATAGCGGATTTCGCTTTGCCGTTCTTTGAGACTGGCCAGTTCTTCCAGGTCCAGAGCCGCTTTCCGGTTCTCTGCCGCAGCCTTCAGGTTCTCCTGGGCTTCAAGCCACTTGTCGTCCAATTCCATAACCTTTTCTTCTTTCTCCGCCCCGAATTGTCTCAAGATGGTTTTTTGCCGGGAAATATTTCTGACCCGCTCAAACCCATCCCACACCGGCACTTCTAAGCCTACGGAGAAAAAAAGTTCCCGGGACTGGAGCCCGCTTAGGGGATCAGGAGTATTCGCGCCCAGGAACACAGAAGGCATCAGTCTGGCTTTGGCCAAGACAATATGATATTTCTGGAGTTCCTTTTTCAATTCGGCGATCTTAAGCAGGTAAGAGCGATCCCGGGCCTGTGCCGCTGAGGCCGCGGCCGGATCAAATTGCTCCATTACCTGGCGCCGGGCATCTTTGCAATCCAGGTCCAGGGGCTGGCCGCTTTTTAGACCGATAAACGCCTTCATCCTTTCCTGGAGCCGCTTCTTGGCAGAGGCGAGGCGATCCTTTTCGGCCTTGGCCCCTTCCCATTCCCGGGCCGCCACCCGGACCTCCAGGGAGGTGCCGGTGCCGATTTTGAGCCGGTTCTGATAATAATCGAGATTCTGGCGGGCCAGTTCGATGAGGCCCTTCTGACGGGTTGCGGCTTGGTTTAGGGCGTCCATTTCCAGAAACATCCGGCCCAGCTTCTGAATACCCTCGGTTATCACCTGCAGGTGAGTCAGGATGGCGATTTGGGTAAATAATTTCCTGGCTTGGATGGAAAAATAAGATTGCACGGGATTATAATTGCTGCTGGAAAAACTCAAGGCATAGGGCCGATTGCTGAAATCCCTTTCCGTAGGCCGGTTCACGTAATATTGGGTGCGGAAAGTAACAGCCGGGACCATACTGAATTTGCTGTCAGTTTCGTCCAACCGTTTGACCTCGATTTCCAGGGAACTTCTGATGAAATAAGGAGAGTGGCGCAGAGCCAGCCGGACAGCCCGCTCGTAGTTCACCGGGCCGGTGACGGTTTCGGTTTCCTGGAGAGGGGCCGGCGGGGGAGTCTCCTCCCCCAAGGCCATATCGGCCACGGGGCTCCAAACGGCAGCCAGAAAAATGACGATCAGGGCGAGGAGAATTTTTCCCCCCCCTCCCCCCGAATTTAGCCCATAGCACGGCCTTGTGCGGCTTATGGCAGCCACTGCCCGGTGATTAATTTTCATGAAGGAGGCCGTCTTCCAGGGAAAATACGCGATGGCAACGTGCGGCCACTTGGGGGTCGTGGGTGACGATGACCATGGAGGTTTCCCCACCGGACACGATCCGGTTGAAATAGTCCATGACCATAATGCCGTTTTGGCGGTCAAGCTGGCCGGTGGGTTCATCCGCCAGGATCACCTGGGGCTGATTGACCAAGGCCCGGGCCACCGCCACCCGCTGCCGCTCTCCTCCGGAGAGCAGATTCGCCGGGTGGTGCAGGCGATTGGCTAAATTCACCCTCTCCAAGGCCGCAACGATGTGCTCGGGACGTTCTTGGCGCTCTATTTGGGCATAGATCAGAGGAAACTCCAGGTTTTCATAAACCGTGGAATTCTCAAAAAGATCGCAATTCTGAAAGACAAAACCCACCCGCCGGCGGCGGAAATCCGCCTGATCAGCCCGGCTCAGGTTGAGTACGTCCTGCCCCAGGAAATAATAGTCTCCCGAGGAAGCCGGCAGCAACAGGCCGAGAATAAAGAGAAAAGTAGATTTGCCGGACCCCGAGGGGCCCATGACGGCCACCATCTCTCCCAGATTGATCTCCAGGCTGATGCCCCGGAGGATGGAGATGACTCCATGGCCGTTGCTGTAACTCTTGGATAAGCGGTTCACCTGGATCAGAGGGCCGTTGTCCAGCAAGGTAGCATACTGACTATTCATAACGTATGGCCGAGACCACTTCCATGCGGCTGGCCCGCAACGAAGGATAGAGGCCCGCGGCTACTCCCAGACCCACGGCCACCAGAAGGCCGATCATAACGCAGAACAGGAAAAGCTCCTGGGTGGGGTGGCTTTTAATGAGCCAGCTGGTAACCTCCACGATCACCAGCCCCATTAAGCTTCCCGCCAAAGAGGCGGTAAAGCTGAGGCATACGGCCTCTGCCAGGAATTGGGCCATGATGGCCTGATCCTCGGCGCCCATGGCCTTTTTCAAGCCGATTTCCCGGGTCCGGGAACGGACCGCGGCCATCATCACTACCCAGATGCCTACTCCCCCCAAAACCAGGGTGGCGGCAATGGAACTATAAATAAACAGCTCCACCCACCAGGCCACGGATTTCACCCGCTTCACCTGATCCCAGGCCACTTCCACCTTGAGGCCGGGGGCATACTGGGAAGCCTGGATCACTTGGGGGATTAAAGGCACCACCTTATCCACGTCATCCCAGGTAAGGCACCGCAAGTAAATGCGGTTCGCCTGGCTGATCGGCCAAATGCGGTCCTGAGCGGTGGTGAAAGGAATAAAGGCAAAATGCCGGAGATCCCCCAGGCCTACATCCTTCAAGACCCCGGTAACCGTGTAAAGGTCCCGCTGGATTTCCAGGGTCGATCCCACCACGTCCTGGCGGTCGAAGAGAGTGCCGGCCAATCCCGGACCCAGGATTGCTACCCGTTGGCGGAGATTATTGTTCTCGAAGCTGACGACTTTACCCTGCTGGGGTGAAAAGCCGCAGACTTCCCAGAAGGCATCGTCCACCCCCAATAGGGTAAAAGGATATTCTATCCCCTTATTGTTGATTATCGACCAGTGGGTGTTGACCGTCAGGCTGGCGCTTCTCACCCCCGGCATCCGGCGCAAGGCCTCTAGGGTAGCGGTTTCAAACTTTTGATGCTGGAAGGTAGGTCGGTTCTCGAAGTAAATTTTAACGATGGTGGCACGCCCTAAGAGTTCCAGGTCCCGGTTAAAATTCTGCTTGAGGTCTCGCCCCATGGTGATAATAGTGATAAAACCGGCGGTGCCCAGGGCGATGGCCAACATCACCCCCCAATAGCGTCGCCGATGGCGCACCAATTGGCGAATACTGACCCGCAGAAGGTCACTGAACCTCAAAGGTGAATACCTCCAACACCCTTCTAGATCGGCTTACCTGATTGATTTCTCAAGTTAAATACTAAGGCTCTGGGACGAAAATCCACCTTTGGCCAGAAATTGCTCGCCCCCCGATAAATCCTCCGCCCGCACCTGGTATTTTTTCGCCAGACGGGCCAGAACCTCCAGAACGAAATCAATCTGCCGGTCTTCGTGGGTGCTCATAAAGGCCGTGCGGATCACTGCTTGCCCTCGGGGCACTGCCGGGAAGATGGCCGGCAAGGCAAATACTCCCTGGTCAAACAAGTCCCGGGCAAAAAACGCGGCCTTCTGGTCGTCACCGATGTGGATGGGTATGATGGGGGTTTTGGAGTCTCCGGTAATGAGACCGATTTCCCGATAGCCGGCATGAACTCTCCGGGTAATCTCCCAGAGCCGGGCCACCCTTTCCGGTTCCTTCTCCAGCACGTCCAGACAACCCAACACCGTGGCGGCGTTGCTGGCGGGCAAAGCTGCAGAGAAGATCAAGGGCCGGGAGTGATGCCGCAGATATTCCAGCACGTCCTCATCATCCGCGGCTATGAAACCGCCCACGGAAGCCAGGGCCTTGCTGAAAGTGCCCATGATGAAGTCCACCTTGCTGGTGACCCCGAAGTGGGCTACCGTCCCCCGCCCTCCAGGGCCCATGACCCCCAGACCGTGAGCATCATCCAGGTAGATGAGCAGGTCCGGAAAGGCCTCTTTCAACTGCACCAGCTCCGGTAGCGGAGACAAGTCTCCCGACATGCTGAACACCCCTTCGGTGATCAGCAAGACCAAGCCGTGGGTGTTCTTCTTGCGGATGTCGGCCAATTTCTGGGCCGCGGCCTCCACATTGTTATGGGCAAAAGGAACCAACCGAGCTCGGGAAGCCTGGCACCCCTCAAAGATGCTGGCATGGTTTTCCCGGTCACACAGTATGATATCCTGCGGAGTCAGCAAACAAGCAATGGCTCCCAGGTTCGTACTGAAACCGGTAACATGCACCACCGCCTTTTTCTTGTTGACAAAAGCCGCCAGGCGCTCTTCCAAAATCTCATGGAGGACCAGATTGCCGCACAGGAAACGAGAACCCCCCGCACCCGTTCCCCAACGGCGCATGGCCTTTTCGGATGCTTCCATTACCCGCGGTTCATGACTCAACCCCAAGTAATCATTGGAGCCGATCATGATTAACCGCCGCCCTTCTACTTCCACCTCAGTCCCCCAGGATTGGGTTAAAGGGCGGAAATAGGTGTAATACCCTGCTGCTTTGGCGGCTTGCACGTAGCGGGCAAAAGGTTGGCAGCGAGTTTTTAGAGACATATTAAGAATGTGCTCCTCCCCCGTATGTCTATACCTTTGTAATGGTATCTTAAGAAAAAGTCAACCGTATTTAATCACAAGGTCTAGAGCTATCAACTTCCTCTAGGCCAAGAAACCTATCTTCCCACCCTGAATCACGGCGGGAAAAGGTTTCTGCACAGATAACTATTTGGATTTTCAAATTAATTAGCAGCCCGGAATATGGCTTTGGATTATCGGCTCCCCCTTTAACCCTGCCTGATACATAGTAAGTGATAATGTGGTGTTATACCAGAATAAAAATGGCAGAAAATGGAAAAAATTCCTTTATTCGCTTCCACCTCTCTTTCCGGCTGTAATCATTAGACAGCCATCGATCCTTAATTGCTAAGAATGTCACCCAAAACTCACGTCCTGGGCCTACTGACCCCTTCCGGGGCTCCCCTCAGGAAGCGCCGGATATTTACCGCCTGTCCCCAGGTCAGGTGGAGTCGCTCCGGATACCAAAACTGGGGGGGAACCCGGTCTCCGGGACCGCCCCCCAGGCCCTCACCGGCAAGATTCAAACCCTGGTAAAAATCTCTGGAGGCCCGGCTCATGTCTCCATAGAGCTTTTCCCACCCAGGCAGGCTGAAAATCTGGCCGCCGATCATCAGGGCTAAGACCACCGGGGGCAAAAGCCGGACCACAGGTCCGGAGCCTAATCGCCGTTTGCCGATAGTCCAGGCCGTGCCCAGCAGGATTAAGGCCCCCATCAAAGTATACACCGCGTAGCGGGGTGCAAAGGCTTGATTGACCCCTCTCTGGTAGCGGGCTAAGGAGACCAGCAAGAAGGGCAGGCCGTTGAGAATCAAAGCCCATAGGCCCAAGCGCTTTTCCCGGAGATCCCCCCAGCGCCAGATCACCCCTAGGCTCAATACCAAGGCCGCCCCTCCCCAGGCGTATGCCCACACCGGATAATGATAATGCCCCCAAAATAGATAAAAAAAAGGGGAAAGGCAAGCTCCAAAAAGCCAGTGTAGCAGAAAATAAGGGCCGGGAAAACCGCTGACGATCCCCCGGTTGTGGCTGGCCGCCGCGGTGAAGCCCGCAAAGGTAAAATATCCCAGGACAAAAATTAGAAAAGGGAGAGCCACCGCCAGGCTCACCCCATAGAACTTGCGCCGTTCCCCCCTGCCGCCCAGGATGGCGATATACAGAGGCAGAGACCAGACGGCTAACAGGGTGAAGTTCCAGGATATTAAGGAAAGCCAGACGCATAAGGCGATGCCCCCCAAGGCGGCCCGGGAAGCGGTCTGAAGATAGTGATGCGTCAGCAGCAAGGCCAGCAAGAAAAAATTATAGCACAGGAGGGCATTGTTGTAAAAAGCCACCTGGGTCAGGCTGGTCAGGGCCGCGGCCCCGCCATAGATTAGGCCCAACACCAGGGCCGTCAGGGAAGGAAGATGTTGCCGCAAAAACAGGTAGAACCAAAAGGCCAGGAGTCCTCCGGCCAGACAATTGACCAGGAGTAAAATATCGTAGCGCTCCCCAAAGGCGCGCGTCAGCCCGTAATAGACGGCCCGGGAAAGGGGCATCCACACCTCTCCGTCCGGCATGGACACATACTTCCAGAAGGGATGGCTCACCATCTGGGAGAGAATAGCCCAATCGTCCTCTACAAAAAAAAAGGCGCCGGGCCGCCAAAACATGGCCACCGGCAGCACCAGGAAAATCAAGGCTACCAAACCCAGATAAAAACTCCGGGGGTTGGCTGGTGCAGATCTCATGAACGGTGTTTTCGATGGGTATTGGTCATTTTTCGATCAAAGTCTTATAATTATTAAATTATCCCAAAAAATAAACATCTTCTTTTCCCTCCCTGCCGGCGCAGGTCCGGGAGAGTTGCATTTTATCATCATTTCTTGTAGATGTTTATTTTCGAAATTTATCCTGTTAATATAGCAGAAGGACGAACGGGAGGAAAGAACTTGGTGGCAGGAAAAAAAGTGCTGGTGGTCATGCCCGCCTTTAATGCGGCCCTTACTCTGGAACGCACCTTTCAGGATATTCCCAGGGATATTGTGGATGAAGTTCTGCTGGTGGACGACGCCTCCCATGATGAAACCCTGGAAGTCGCCCATAATCTGGGAATCCGCTGTTTTTTGCACGAACGCAATCTGGGTTATGGCCGCAACCAGAAGACCTGCTATACCGAAGCCTTGAAATTAGGGGCGGACATCGTGGTCATGCTCCATCCCGATTATCAATATTCACCCAAGATCATCCCGGCCCTGGCCGGATTGGTGGCCAGCGGCGAATATGACGCGGCCATCGGTTCCCGCATCCTGGGGGGGAAGGCCCGGGCAGGAGGCATGCCCTTCTACAAATACGTCTCCAACCGCCTCCTCACCGCCTTCCAGAACCTCTTTTTGGGAGCCAAGCTCTCGGAATACCACACCGGCTTCCGGGCTTTCTCCCGCCGGGTATTGGAGACCCTGCCCCTCTGGGAAAATTCCGACGACTTCGTGTTTGATAACCAAATGCTGGCCCAGACCATCTATTTCGGCTTCCGGGTCGGCGAGGTCTCTTGTCCCACCCGGTATTTCCCGGAGGCATCCTCCATCAATTTCCCCCGGAGCGTGAAATACGGCCTGGGAGTCCTGGTTACTTCCCTGAAATTTTTTCTGCAGAAACGGGGTTGGGGGCAGTTCCGCATCTTTTCTCCTGCGGGTCGGGGTCTGCTGGAAACTGCCTATTATTCGGAACAGAGACTCTCCTCCCTGTAGTCATCCTGCCGCCTGCTGCCTCTCACCTGCAACGCCGAAAGCCGGCAGGCCGGTCCCGGCAATTCCCCTGGAAGCCATTTCCAAACCTCTTTTTCTGTCACCCTGAAAGAGAAGTGAAGGGTCTCAAGTATCTAAATTGGGATTTTGAAATAACTTCTATTCTTATTGATATATCTTAAAGTCTTTTTTAAATATCTTCTAGCCTTTTTTATGAAGTAAAATCTTTAATTCCTTAATCATGAGCAAGTTGTTAAAACGTGCTCTCTTCAAAAAAGACATTGACAAAAGCCTTTAGGCCGTGGTATCTGCTAAACCCTCAACCGATTAATCTGCTAGAGAATACTTCTTTCATTAAAATTTATTTCTGATTCAATAGCTTAGGGAATGAATTCTTAGCCGGCCCCAGGGGGGTAAATGAATTCTGAGGAATTATGGAGCACGGCAAAGGACCAGGCGATCTCGGTCGGCAAGTGTGGCTGGGGTCCTTTTTGTAAAGAAGGCAAATGAGTAAGTCAGCCCGGTTCCCCCGGGCATTTTTTTTAACACCTTTCCGAAGGAGGAAATTATGAAGAAAAGAAGGTTGGCCCTGGCGGCGTTTTTCATCCTGATGACAGCAATCCTGAGCGGACCGGCATTTGCGGATACTGCCTTAACCTTGAAACCGGCATATGGCCCACCCACCAGCGAAACCAAGCTAGTCGGCAGCGGGTTCTTCCCCCAAGAGGCGGTGGACATCTATTTCGACGACGAGGATATGATCCTGAAAGTCACCAGCGAAGAGGGTGATTTTTCCTATACCCTCGAGGTGCCGGACGACGCCCAACCCGGAGAGCACTGGATCACCGCGGTGGGCCGGAGCAGCACCGCCGCGAAGCAAGCCAAATTCACGGTCCGCGCCAGCTGGACCCAGTTCCATCGGGTATCCAGCCATCTGGGAAGAAACCTCCTGGAAAACGTGCTCTCCTCTTCCAACGTCCCCAACCTGGCGCAAGCGTGGTCCTTCGCCACTAACCACCATGTGGATTCCTCCCCCGCGGTCTGCGGCGGCAAGGTCTTCATCGGCTCCTGGGACATGCATGTCTATGCCCTGAATGCCACCACCGGCAAAAGTCTCTGGAACAGGCAATTCAACAACGCCATCTATTCCTCCCCCGCAGTGAGTGGGACCAGAGTTTACGTGGGCTGCACCGACAACAATGTTTACGCCCTGAATACGAATACCGGCGCGACAACCTGGTTTTTCAGCACCGGAGGGCCGGTTTATTCCTCCCCGGCAGTGAGCAATGGAGCGGTCTATATCGGCTC
>QZIZ01000165.1 GCA_003599195.1 Deltaproteobacteria bacterium
TTACCGGAGCCAGCGGTTTCATCGGCAGCAATCTGGTGGACCGGCTGCTGGCGGAGGGCGTCGCGGTCAAGTGCCTGGTGCGCGGCCGCAGTAATCTGGCCTGGCTGAAGGACCTGCCCGTGACCCTGGTTGCCGGGGACTTCCGGGACCCCGATTCCCTGGCCAGGGCCGTCTCCGATACCGATTGGGTGTTCCATGTGGCCGGGGCCACCCGGGCGCACCGCCGGGCCGGTTACTTCCGGGCAAATTTTGAAGCTACCCGCAACCTTCTCCATGCCTGTGAAAAACATGGGCCGCGTGACCAAAAATTCATTTTCATTTCCAGTCTGGCGGCTGCGGGGCCCAGCTCCGGCGCGCCTCTGACCGAGGACCAGGAACCCCGGCCCGTGTCCGCGTACGGCGAATCCAAGCTGCGGGCCGAGAGGGCCGTCCTGGAGTTCAGCCAACACCGCTCCGCCACCATCATCCGTCCCCCGGCGGTCTATGGCCCCCGGGACCGGGACACCTTTCTGCTTATCAAGAGCATCAACCGGGGCCTCCACGTAATTCCGGGCCGGGACGTCCAAAAAGTAAGCCTGGCGCACGTCCATGATCTGGTGACGGGCATCCTGCTGGCCGCAGCTTCGGACCAGAGCCGCGGCCGGATCTACTATATCTGCGGCGAGGGGCACCATGATTGGCGGACCATCGGCGCCTATATCGGGCAGGCCTTGGGCAGGCGCTTCCTAACCTTAAAGATACCCTGGTGGCTGGTGCGCCTGGCGGCGGCGGGAGGGTCCATGGTATCCCAATTCACCCCCGCCCCTACCCTGCTCAGCCTGGACAAGCTGCGGGATATCCGGCAAACTCTATGGCTGTGCAGCAATGAACGGGCCAAGGCGGAGATCGGCTTTAAGCCGGCCATGGACCTGCCCAACGGCCTGGCAGACGCGGCCGCGTGGTATAAAAAGGCGGGGTGGCTGTAAGAACCGTTTTCCATTTTTCGTTTTCCGTTTCCCCCCCGTTGCCCTCCGGGAAAAAATCCTTATCTTTAGATCACCCGGCCGCTGCTTCCGGGAAAGTTGTTGCACAAACGCCTTCTCTGATGGTAGGAAAGAGGATAATAGAAAACCCGCGGCGTTAAGACTGGGCAGGAAACACTCTCAACACCTTCAGCCTTAGAGAAAGGGTCAGCCAATGATGTCCTCCAAAGAAAGAATGTATCTCCAGAGTTTCCAGGAAATCAGCAAGGTCCTGGGCTCCACCCTGGCAGTGGACGAAGTGCTGGACCAGGTCGTCCGGCAGATCACCAACGCCATGAATCTCAAAGGGGCCACCATCCGTTTGGTCAATCCCAAGACCAACACCCTGGAACTGGTGGCGTCGGTGGGCCTGAGCGAAAAATATCTCCACAAAGGCCCGGTGGATATGGACAAGAGCGTCACCGAAGCCCTGAGCGGGCGGCCCATAGCCATTTACGACGCCACTGACGATCCCCGCATGCAGTATCCCCAGGAGGCCAAGGAAGAAGGGATCGCCACCCTGGTAGCCGTGCCCATGGTCAGCAAGGGCCAGGTTATCGGCGTCATGCGCCTGTTGACCGCGGAACCCAGGGAGTTCACCATGGATGAGGTGGACTTCGCCTGCGCGGTGGCGGAGATGGGGGCCCAGGCCATCAGCAACGCCAAGATGTACGAATCCCGCACCCGGGAACTCAATTTCCTCAAGGGCCTTCTGGAAGTCTCCAGGGCCGTGAATTCCGCCCTGGACGTGAAAAAGGTCCTGCATCTCCTGGTGAAGACCGCCACCACCGCCCTGGACATCAAGGCCGCGGCCGTGCGCCTGCTGGATGAAAAACGCCAGATGATGGAACTGGTGGCCTCCTACGGCCTGAGCGACCGCTATATCAACAAAGGCCCGGTGGGCACGGATAAGTCCCTCACCGAAGCCATGACCGGCAAGGCCGTTTCCATCTACGATGTTGCCCTGGACCCCCGGGCCACCTACCCCAAGGAATCCGCGGATGAAGGGATTAAATCCATCCTTTCCGTCCCCATTGTGCTGAAAGGCAAGGTCATCGGCGTCATGCGCATCTATACCGCGGAACGCCGGGACTTCAGCGACGACGAGATCACCTTTATCTCCTCCTTAGCCCAGCAGGCCGCCATGGCCATGGAAAACGCCCGCATGTACCAGAAACTCAAGGGCGAACACGAAGAACTGATGAGCGACCTCTATCGCTTCACCGGCTTCACGCGAGGTTTGTAAAAAACAGGGGCCAGCAGGGGTCAGGGATCAGGAAATACAGGCTCTATAACTTGACCCCTGGCCCCTGATCCCTTGTTAAAGGGGGAGGAGGCAGAGGCCAATTACCTCGGTCTCCTCCCCCATCTGCTAGGAGGATAGATGTCCCACTACTACGAGGATAAGGACCTGGAGCGTTTCCAAGAGGTCGGTAAATACCGGGCTGATCTCTTTGACAACTTCATGAATTATTACCAGGGGGTGATGGGCGCGGGCGGGGCCTTAACCGTCCGGGAAAAGGCCCTCATCGCCCTGGCCGTGGCCCATACGGTGCAATGCCCTTACTGCATCGACGCCTACACCCGGGTCTCATTGGAGAACGGCTCCAACCTGGAGGAGATGACCGAGGCCGTGCACGTGGCCGCGGCCATCCGGGGCGGCGCGGCCCTGATCCACGGGGTGCAGATGCAAAACGTGGCGGCCAAAATCACCTTCTGAGGCGAAACGATGATCTCTTTTGCCCAACGCCTGGAGAACCAGGGATATGCCGATCTCAGGGCCGTAGAGGTCTCCACCCTCCAGTTGAATCTGGGCTGGCGCTGCAACCAGTCCTGCAAACACTGCCACTTGCAGGCGGGACCGGACCGGCCGGAACAGATGGCGCTGGCCACCATCGAGGAGGTCATCCGGGTAGTTGCGGACCATAAAATTCCTGTGGCGGACCTCACCGGGGGCGCGCCCGAGCTTAACCTCCATTTCGAATACCTGGTGGATAAGCTCCGGCAACTGGGGGTCCATGTCCGCTGCCGCTCCAATCTCACCGTGCTCCTGGAGCCCGATAAAGAGTTCCTGCCGGCATTTTTGGCAGAACGCGGGGTGGAGCTGATCTGCTCGCTGCCTTATTATCAGGAGGAAATGGTGGACCGGGTCCGGGGCAAGGGCGCCTTCCGCAAATGCCTGGACGCGCTTAACCGCCTCAACCGCCTGGGGTACGGCCTGGACGGATCGGACCTGGAACTGCACCTGATGTACAACCCCGGGGGCGCGTTCTTCCCTCCCCCCCAGGGACCGCTCGAAGAGCTCTTCCGTCGGGAACTGTCCCGGCGCTGGGGCGTCAGTTTTCACCGCCTCTACACGCTGCTGAATATGCCCATCGGCCGCTTCGGGGAATTCCTCCACCGCTCCAGCAACTACGCCAGCTATATGGGCAAGCTGGCGGCCAGCTTCAACCCGGCCACCGTCCCCGGCCTCATGTGCCGATCGCTGCTCAGCGTCGCCTGGGACGGCCGCCTCTATGACTGCGACTTTCACCAGGCCCTGAACCTGCCGCTGGCTCCCGGTCTTCCTCAGACCATCGAAGAATTCGACCACTCCATCCTGGCCGCGCGGCCCATCCGCCTGGAAGAACACTGCTACGGCTGCACCGCCGGCAGCGGCTCGTCTTGCGGGGGGAGGATTGTTGGACAGTGAGCAGTGAGCAGTGAGCAGTGAGCAGGAGTCAGTTGCCAGTTGCCAGTTGCCAGTGGTCAGTTGCTTATTATCCTCCAATTCCTCCAAAAATAAAGAAAAATGCTGGTAGCACAGGCTTCCAGCCTGTGCGGATTAAATATCTTAATGCCAGGTTGCTCACAGACTTTAATATTGGTCGCAGGGCGCAAGACGGAGCGGCCCCCTAGCCGTCTTACTTACTGCTTACTGCTCACCCCCCCAGCGGCTGGTAAAGGCGCGTTCAGCCAGGTGGTAGGCCCCGTAGAGCCAGTTTCTCAGGGTGGTGTAAAAATAGCCCTGTTGCAGCCATTTGCGGCCCGAACTGGCAATGGGAGGTGTCAGAATCCGCATGCGGGTAAACTGCCGCACGCGAATGACCAGGTCCAGGTCTTCCGGCCTTCTTAAAGAGAAGCCGCCCAGGGCCTCAAAAAGGTCCCTCCGGAAAATCAGCGCCTGATCTCCATAAGGCAGGCCGAACAGGTGGACCCGGAGGTTTGCTCCCCAGGAGATTAACCGGAGCGCGGGGAGGGACGGCGCCAGGCGAAGCTTGAAGGCTCCCGCGAGGAACTTTGGGTCGGCCGCGGCCCGGCGCAGCGCGGCCAGGTGTTCCGGTCCCAGGGAAGTGTCCGCGTGAAGAAATACCAGGAATTGCCCCCGGGCGGTCCGGGCCCCGGCGTTCATCTGGCTCCCCCGGCCTTTTGGAACCTGCATCAGCCGCACATCGGGAAAATTCGCGGCCACACCTCCGCTGCCGTCCGCGCTGCCGCCGTCCACCACGATGATTTCCGTATCCGCAGCCTCAGGCAGCCCCGCTAAGGTCTTCCCTAAAACCCCGGCCTCGTTGTACACTGGGATGATAATGGAGAATGTGGGGCACAAGATGTTGTTCCCTTTTAACGAAAAATCTCCGAAGCCTGCGCTCTCGTTTGCACACCCTTTAACAAGTAGTGCTTCGCTTTATATGAAAATCCCCCGTGGGGCGGGCCTCTGTGCCAGCCCGAGTGGAGCGGAGCGGCCAGAGACGGCCTCTCCGCCATTAATAATTGCAATTACATATTTTCATGGTTGGGCGTGACCCCTTGGGTCATGATTGTTCTTCCAGAATTATAACTTGGGTGAAATTTTAGTTTTGAAAGGCTTCAAACATAATTAATCAATCAAGATTTCTTTAATGCAAACGAAAAACGGAAAACCGAATACCGAAAACGGTCCCTTGCTCATCATCTTTGCCAAGGAACCGTGTCCGGGGCAAGTAAAAACTCGCCTCTGTCCTCATTTGTCGCCGGAGGCCGCGGCCCGGCTGTATCAATGCTTTTTGGAGGATATTCTGGAGGAGATGGGGCGGCTGCCGGACGTCAGCCTGGCAGTGGCTTATGCCGGCGCGCTTACAGTAAAACCCCGTTTGAGTGCAAACCAGTATCGCCCCCCAGACATAGCCTTGAAATTATTTAGGAAATTAGTGCATCCCGGCGTTATGCTTTTCACCCAGGAGGGAGCCGGTTTAAGCGAGCGCCTGGTGCGGGCCTTTGATTGGGGTTTTGCCAAGGGGTTTGACGCGGTCCTGATCCGCAACAGCGACAGTCCCGATCTGCCCGGGGAATTGATCAGCGCCGGGGGCCGCGCCCTGGCAAGAGGCGGAGCGGACCTGGTTCTGGGGCCGAGTCCGGATGGGGGGTACTTTCTGGTAGGAATGAAGAAAAGCAGGCCCCAGCTTTTTCAGGGCATATCCTGGTCTTCGGCCGCGGTGCTGGCGGACACTCTGGAAAAGGCCCGGGAGTCATCTCTAACCGTGCACTTATTGCCTTCCTGGCCGGATATAGACTCCATCGCGGACCTAAGGGCCTTCGCAGCGAATCCTCCCCTGCCCGACGCTCCGGGCCGGCGTTCATACCTATGCGCCCGGGAGCTTCTAAGATCAGTAATAAGTAATCAGTAATTCGAGCCTTTTGCAAAACTCTTTTCTCTGCGTGTCTTTTCTCTGCGCTCTCTGCGTCTCTGCGGTAAATTCTACCTTTTTTTCACCGCAGAGACGCAGAGAGAATCAAGATCAACGAACATTTTGCAAAAGCCTCAGTAATTCGATTATTGCTTTAACTCCGGTTTAACTCATTCCTCTGGAGGCTCTTGAAAAAGTTTGGCCTAACGAACTGGCTTCTCTCCCGCTCCCAAAGGAGGTCTGTCTATTACCCGTAAGTTTTTATCATATGGATACTCCAGTATTAATCCCCTCTCCCCTCGGGTTAGGGTGAGGGGGGCGTCTTGGGCAGTAAGGGGTTGTTTCCTAAGAAAAAAGACGCCACCCCCACCCCAACCCTCCCCCCTCGAAGGGGGAGGGGGTTCTTTGCTCCAGAATCACTGAAATAAAAGGACTTTTTCTGTTTTCCGGAGCTAAGGCAATAAGCGAAATCAGTAATTACTGAATTACTGATTACTGTTCACTTATTACCTATTAAGACCTTCATCCTGCCGCGGCCAAAGCCCTGGCCACCTTTTCTTCAAGATCCTTCTTGTCGATGGGTTTAATGCAATAGTCGAAAGCGCCAAGCTCCCTAGCCTGGCGCGCGGTTTCCAGAGTGGGGTAGCCGGTGAGCATCAGCACCCGGGTGGCGGGGGAAATCCTCTTCACTTCCTGGAGCATGTCTATGCCGCTCATCTTTTTGAGCCGGATATCCAGGATGGCCACTGCCACCGGATGCAGGCGCAGGTAGTCCAGGGCTTCCGCCTCCTCGGTGAAGACCGCCACTTTGTGTCCCTGGCGCTCCAGCATCCGCTTGATCATAATGACTGCGTCCAAAACGTCGTCGAGGACCAGGATTTCATTCATTTGAAATACCGTTTCCGGTTTCCGGTTTCCGGTTAAAAAATCGTAGATTATCGGTCTGTTGACATTGCATCTTTTATTTCATGGTTTTTCGAAAATCTATATTGCAAACATAAAGTCATTTATCGGATACTGGCCCCTGGCCTCTTTATCCCGCGCTTTTGCCGGCGATTTTCACCCTTTCCGGCGGTAATTGAGGGAGAGCATCCTCAACCATGACCTTATCCTGAGAGACCGGCAATTCCACCAGAAAGACACAGCCGGGCCCCGGTGCCTTGCCGTTCGGGGACCCCGGGAGAAATTCCGGAGGCGCCGGACTGCTGACGGTAATGGCGCCCTGGTGGTCCTGGATGATCCCGAAAGACACCGACAGGCCCAGACCCGTGCCGCCGCCCGGGGCCTTGGTGGTGAAAAACGGATCGAAGATCTTTTTCAGGTTTTCGGGGGGGATGCCCGGCCCGTTGTCGGCCACTGTGACCTGAACCCGGCCGCTTTGGGGATCGAGCCCGGTGCTGACCCGGATGGCGCCGTTTTGGCCGATGGAATCCACGGCATTAGTTAAGAGATTGAGCCACACCTGTTTGAGTTTTTCGTGGTCGCCGATGATGGTCGGCAAATCCGGGGCCAGGGAAGGGACGATATCGATCCAGTTCTGTTTAAAGGAATGCCTGACCAGATCCAAGACCTCGGTGAGGGAGCGGTTCAGGTCCATGTCCTCCATCCGGGACTCGATGTGCCGGGAGAAGCTTAAGAGATCGCCGACGATGCGGCGGCAGATTTGCGCCTGTTTTTCGATGATCTTGAGGAATTCGTGGCTTTCGGTGTCCTGGGGCATATCCTCCAACAGCATCTGGGCATAGCCCAAAATGACGCATAGAGGAGTGTTGATTTCGTGGGCCACGCCTCCGGCCAGTTTGCCCAGTTGCTCCATTTTCAGGGACTGGATAAGTTGCTCCTGGTAGTGCTTGATTTCGGTAATATCCCGGGCCGCCATGAGGATGCCTGTGATCCGGTCACGGTCGTAAACCGGGACCTTGACCATGTGGAGCCAGCGTTTCTCCCCGTTTTTATGGACCAGAATCTCCTTACTCTTATGGCCGCCGGTTTGGAGAATTTCCAGACTTTCCGACTGGTGTTCCTCGGCTTGCTCCGGAGGGAACAGGGGAATCTTGGTCTTTCCCAGAATTTCTTGGGCCGGCAGGCCGCAGAACTTGCTGAAGGCCGGGTTCACGGCTTGATAAACCAGGTTCTGGTCTTGCAGGCTGACCAGGTCGGGATTCACATCCAGGATGGTTTTCAAAAGCTGCTGTTGTCTGGTGAGATTCCTTTCCGCCTCTTCCAATCCCTTGATATGGGCGTCGAGGGTCATAGCCATTACATCAAAGGACTCGGCCAGGCTCTGAATCTCGTCCCCGGCATTCAACTGATAGACCAGGCAATCCTTGCAACAAGTTAATCTATCTTCATAATCGACATCCCGGCATTCCGGGCTCAAAGTGCCCGGAATGTTCCAGCAGCGGCGCCGGGTGTCCCCGTAAGCCGGGCATCCCGTTTGATTGCAGTTTTTGATTTCCCAACAATTGCGCTCCAGAGGGGGGCCGAGGTGCAGGGCCAGGTTGCCCTTGATCATTTCCTCCGCGGACCGGCGCAGGGAATTGAGGCGGCGGGTCACCGTGCTGGCAAAGAGGCTGCCCATGCCCACGGCCGCCAGGGCGATGACTGCGGAAACACCGAAAATGGTAAACAACAGCCGGCGCACCGCGGCTTCGGCCTTGGCCCGGGAGAGACCTACCCGGACGGTGCCTAAGCGGTTGTCCCCCACCTTTACTGGCAGGGCGAAGTCATAGATCAATTCATCTTCGGTGCCCAGGAGTTGAATCTGGAAAGACTCGGCCGCAGATATTTGATTGGCGTCCCTCAGCGCTGATGGAAAACCGCTTCTGAAGGTATGGGACAAAACCTGGCCCCGCACATCCTGGATAAAGGCATAGACGATATCCTCGCTGGAGCCCGCCACTTCGTCCACCATGTTTTTAAGCCGCAAAAAATCCAGGGCCAGGATGGAATTCGTCGCCCTGGACGCCAGGTTCTGAGCCAGACTCATGCCCCGTTTTTTTATTTCCCCGCTCATGGCCTTCACCGCCACCCTGCTTACCAGAAGGGCCAGCAAAATGCAGAAGACCATAATGACGGCCACGATACCCAGATTAATCTTGCTGCGGAAGGATAACTTGCCAAGGGTTCCCATAATCACCGCCTTGCGCCTTGGCGTATTAGCGTATTTGCGAGAGTTATTTTCATGTTAACCCCGGCTTTCCACGGCTTCAGCCAGGCGGCGGACGGCTTCGTAATCCGCGTCCGTCGCCGGCAAGAGGCCGGTAAACCTGGCCTTTTCCAGGATCTCCCGCTGATCCGGGTTTTTCGGGTCCAAACTCAAGAGAGCCTCTTTGATCTTGGCCAGAATATCCGGCGGCAGCCCCCGGCGGGCGGCATAAACCCACCCCGGATACCAGCGGGAGTGGGCCAGCACCCGAATCTGTTTTATATCTATTTTGTCTGCCAGGATGTCCAGGGTCCGCTCCCGGATCAGCCCCAGGTCGTATTTTCCCGAATAGACCGCCATGACCACCTTTTCCTGCTTGCCTCCCGGCCCCGGCGCAAAGACGATTTCCAGGAAGTCCTTTTTCCTGAGACCCTGCTCCAGGAGCCAGGCCCAGGGATAAAGGTAGCCCCCTGCGGAATAGGCATCTACTGCAATCAGCCGTTTGCCCTTCAGGTCCCCGGGAGTTTTGATCTGGAGATTATCCGCCCGGCAGATGACCTGGCCCCGGAAATTGATCTCACCCTGTCCTTCCACAATGCGGGCGAAGGCCCGGGTTCCGTAGCGGCTGGCAATCTGCACGTACACGTAAGGATTGCTGAAAGAAATATCGATCTCCCCCCGGCCCACCATATTCATATGCTCATCGAAGGTATCCGGGAACACCTGGCGGATGGCCAAACCGGTGGTTTTGGCCAGGTACTTCACCAACTGATGATGGCGGCGGTAGGAAACGTTATGGGCATATTGGGGCAGATAGGCATAGGTCACCGCAGCCGGAGGTTTGATCATCGTGATCTCCTCCAGCTTGGACAGATCGACCTTTTTCACCGGCTCATCATCGCCGCAGCCGGCCAAGAAAAGGCAGGCAAGCGTGAAAACAGCTAAAAAGAGCCGCGGGGCCAGCTTGGTTACCAAAGTCATTTCTTTATCCGAAACCATAAGATGAGTTCAAGGTTCAAGGTTCAAAGTTCAAAGTTAATACGTTGTGGAATACCGTATGGGCAAGATTGGAAAATTCATCAACTCTAAACACGAGATTCTTCACTCCGCTTCGCTCCGTTCAGAATGAAAAAAACGTTTGGGTAAAAACTATGGGCGCCCCAAACCTTGAACCTTGAACTTTGAACCTTGAACTAATGAGCTTCAGCAATATCTTCCACATTGAGATTATGATTCTTCAACCACTTCCATAAAGTAACCCGGCTCACCCCCAACAGGCGCGCGGCCTCTCCCTTTTTGCCCCGGGCCTGGGCGAGGACCCGGCGCAACTCCTCCCGGCTGGGCGCTTTGTCGGGTGGAGCATGCCTGGGGACAGCCGCCGGGGCCGCCTTTGGGGTTTCCCTAACGGATAGCGGCGGTTGCGCCACGCGGAGCTGGGCGGGCAGGTGCTCCGGCAGGATCTTGCCTTCGTGGCATAACACGAAGGCGTATTCCACGGTATTGATCAATTCCCGGACGTTGCCGGGCCAGTGGTAATCCACCAGAATTTCCAGTGCGGCCCGGCAGATGCCGGTTAATGGTTTGCGGGTCTTCAGGGCGATGCGCTGGATAAAATTTTCGGCCAGCAAAGGGATGTCTTCCCGCCTCTCCCGCAAAGCCGGGATGGCAATGGGGATGACATTGATCCGGTAAAATAAGTCCTGCCGGAAGGAGCCCGCTTCCAGCAGCTGGTACAGGTCCTTATTGGTGGCAGTGATCACCCGCACATCCAGGGGAATGGGTTTCTGATCGCCCACCCTTTCAATGATCTTTTCCTGCAAAACCCTTAGCAGCTTGGCCTGGGTGGCCATGGGCATATCCCCCACCTCGTCCAGGAAGATATCGCCGCCGTGGGCGGCCTCGAAACGCCCCACCCGGTTGCGGTCCGCGCCGGTAAAGGCCCCTTTGACATGGCCGAAAAGTTCGCTCTCCAACAGCGATTCATGGATGGCGGCGCTGTTGACCTTCACAAACGGCCCCTGGCCTCGGGGACTGAGGCGGTGGATGGCCCCGGCCACCAATTCCTTGCCGGTGCCGCTCTCTCCGGAGATGATCACCGGCGCCTCGGACTGGGCCGCGCTGGAGATCAGCGAGAAAAGCTGCAGCATGGCCGGGGACTTCCCCAAGATGCCGTGAAAACCGTCCTCCCGGCTGAGTTCCCGGCGCAGGCGGGAGATGACCCGCTCTTTGGCCACCACCTCGCTGATATCGGTGAGGGTCTCCACCCCTCCCATGATCTCCCCGGAGTTATCCCGGATAAGAGCGGCATTCTTCAAAACGTGTACCAAACTGCCGTCTTTTTTAGCTAAAACACATTTACAGCGGCGGATGCAGCCCGTCTGGAACAATTCGCACTGTTTGCCGCTTCCGGAGTTCAGAGAGTGATAGCAGGCGTCGGTCTTGATGAGGGCGCAAGGCTGGCCCAGGAGCTCTTCCCGGCGGTACCCGGTGATTTCCTCCAAGGCATGGTTCACCGAGAGGATGATGCCCTGGGGGTCCACCACCGCCACCCCTTCCATCATGGTGTCGATAACTTTCTCCCAGAATTTGTCATAACTCTGCTGGAGCATCTCTTGCCGCTGCGGTTCCCTGGATTGTTAAGTTAATGTTAATTGTTAAATTTATGTTAACCTTTACATTTCCCCAACGTCAAGAAAATTTCTCCGATAACCGGAAATCCTCGCAAAATCTGGATCATATTCCCAATGGCCCTCCACGCAGCTGCGGCATGTATCTTGCTTTTAACTGGGGTGTCGGCTTGGCTGCGGTGGGCAGATGTGGCTGCAAGAGCACTACCGTGGTGAGAACCGGTTCTTTGCCCGTCCCCTGGTCATGGCGACGGGATAGTTTACTTAACAAGAAGAATTAAAGCCGGGGGTGCATCCCCAAGAAAAACTTCGGGAGGAAATAAATGTTCAATAAAATTCTGGTGCCCCTGGATGGCTCGGAACTGGCGGCCAAGGTCCTGCCCTTTGTCCTCGACCTGGCCAAGACCCATGATTCCCAAGTAACCTTGGTTTACGTGTTCTATGTGGGGGAGAGCAATACTTTCCCGAATTGGATTGAGGAAGCCGCAGCAGAGGAAAGAAAAAGCTGCGAATTGTCGCTGGAAAATGCCGCCAAAGACCTGCGGGCCAAAGGAGTCAAGGAGGTCAAGGTGGTCTGCCTGGAAGGCTCTCCGGCCCGGGAGATCATCGCCTATGCCAAAGACAACGGCATGGACCTGATCGCCATGTCCACCCACGGCAAGGGCGAAGTGGCCTGGGTTTTAGGCAGTGTGGCGGAGAAGGTGGTGAGCCACGCCACCGTGCCGGTGCTCCTCTTCCGGGTGATTCTCCCCAAGCCGTTGATGTTTAAGGAGGAATATTTCGAGGAAGTCATGGAACGGGGTCTTCCCTAAGATCGGCGCAAAATAGAAATTTTACCATAGAGAGATATTATCTTTATTTGATTCAGGAGGCTTGAATGAGCAAGAAAATCCTTATCGTTTTAGTGGCGCTGGCCTTCCTGGGCCTGACCGCCGGTTCGCTTCTGGCCCAGGCTCCCGGAGCCGGACAGCCCCAAGCGCCCGCAGCCGCCGCACCGGCCGCGCCGGAGCATCCCAAGGCCCCGGCCACAGCGCCCGGCGCCAAGATGAGCAAACTGGAAGAGGCCATCGCCAAAACTCCCCTGGGCAAAGGCAAAGGCCAGATTGACCCCGCCGCGCCCAAAGGCTTTATGGGCATCCCCGGCGCTCCCAAACCTTTTTGGTTCTTCGGCATCCTCTGGGGCATTTGGGTGGGCTGGATCTTCTCCACCGTGGGCGCATTCGGCGGCATCATGGCCGGCGTAGGCCACATCAGCGTCTTCGGCCTGGCTAATTACGCCACCTCTTTCCGGCAAACCAGCCCGGTCATGAACAAGCTGATCACCGATTCCATCCGCACCTCCAACCAGTACCTGGTGGGCCTGTCGGCGTTAATGTCCTCCGTCACCTATTACCGTATGGGCCGTCTGGTCCTGCCCCTGGGCCTCGCCCTGGCCATCGGCGGCATCGCCGGCGCTTATCTCATTCCCGCGCTCACTGCGGGCAAGATTTCTCTGAAGTCCTATGTCGGTTATTTCGGCCTGATAGTCTTTGTCATCGGCGCTTTCCTTTTCTATGACACCACCCCCAAGGGGCAGGAAAAGAAGAAGAAGGCCAAGGCTGCCGCCCAGGCCTTCCAAGAATCCTTGAAAAAAAAGGTTTCGAAGGAAGGCGGCGAAGCAGTCGCAGAACAGGGAGTGCAGGTGAAATCCTGGGGCCTCACCAGGATAGATTTTACCTTCTATGGGGTGGAATTCCACTTTAATCCCATCTGGCCGTTGTTGGGCGGTTTCTTCATCGCCGCTCTCTCCGCCTTCCTGGGCATCGGCGGCGGCTTCCTCTACGTGCCCTTCTGCACCAACGTCGTGAACCTGCCCATGTATGTAGTGGCAGGCACTTCAGCCCTGGCGGTGTTCATCAGCATGATCACCTCCATCTTCACTTTCATGTTCGTCAAAGGCACGCCCATCGACTTTTTGTTCGTCGGCGCCGAGCTGATCGGCATCGCCGCGGGCTCCATCGTCGGCCCCATGACCTCCAAGTACATCCCGGATATCTGGCTGAAACGCTTGTTCGTGGTCTTGGCCATTTATGTGGGCCTGGGTTACACCATTAAGGGATTCGTTGGAGTTTCATTGTTTCCAGGATTATAAGACCTCCTCTCAACCATAGACCCGGCGGGGCCGG
>QZIZ01000098.1 GCA_003599195.1 Deltaproteobacteria bacterium
ACTGATTCCTGCGTTTGAAGCCGCGGTGATGATGTCCAAGGCCGGCATCCCTGCGGCCTCCGCTCCTCTGGCCATCACTGCGGACGAAGCCGTGACTCTGGCCGAGAGCTTCGGCTACCCCGTGGCCCTCAAAATCGCCTCCCCGGATTTCCCGCACAAGACCGACGTGGGCGGAGTGTATCTTAACCTTCAGGATGAGACCATGGTGCGCGGCGCCTATCAGGCCATCAAAGACTCGGCTCGTTTCTATAACCGGGAGGCGACAATCGACGGGATCACCGTCTCCCCCATGGCCAAACCCGGGGCCTTGGAAGTCATCCTGGGCATCCTCACCGACCCGCAATACGGCCCGGTCCTGATGTTCGGGCTGGGGGGCGTGCAAACGGAGATTTACCGGGACGTGGCCTTTTGCCTGCTGCCCGCAGAGGACGAGGAACTGACGGCTCTGATCAAGAAAATCAAAGGCTACCCGCTGCTCACCGGGTACCGGGGTCGCCCCAAACTGGACATCGACGCGCTCCTGGAGGCCATGAAGGCCCTGGCCCGCTACGCCTTCAAACACCCGGAACTGGACCAGATCGAACTCAACCCGCTGCTGCTTTACCCCAAGGGCCTGTTCGCAGTGGACGTAAGAATCTTTTCAAGAGTGTAGGGTGCGTCTTACGCACCATAAAAAGGTTGGGGAAGGCCGGAAACTTAAGGTGGGCCGGGACGCCCGCCATGGGTCCCCCACTCTCATTTAATTTCTATCCCGTAGATGGAGGAAATGTAGGGACGAACCTTGTGTTCGCCCCGGATGCAGCCGGGCGAACACAAGGTTCGCTACGAGAAAGACATTGTTGATGCAGGATTGGTAAGAATTGCAATAAAGCCCGAATACCAAAGAAGGACATCATGGCCACTGCCTTACTGCTGATTGATATTCAAAACGATTATTTCCCCGGTGGCAAGATGGAACTGGAAGGCAGCCTAGAGGCGAGCCTGCGCGCCGGGGAAATACTGGCGTTATTCCGGGAAAAAGGCCTGCCGGTGGTGCATGTGCAGCATTTGGCCGCCCGGCCGGGGGCCACTTTTTTTCTTCCAAATACCGAAGGAGTGGAGATTCACCCAAACGTGGCGCCTTTGCCGGGGGAAGCGGTATTTCAGAAAAGCTTTCCCAACAGCTTCCGGGGCACGCCTTTACTGGACCATCTCCGGGAGCGGCAGGCGGATAAGATCGTGGTCTGCGGCATGATGACCCATATGTGCGTGGACGCGAGCGTCCGGGCCGCGTTCGATTACGGCTTCGAGGTGACGGTGGTGCACGACGCCTGCGCCACGAGAGCATTAACTTTCGGAGATCAAACCATCCCCGCGGCCCAGGTGCAGGGGGCGTTTTTAGCGGCGCTGGGTTTTGTTTATGCCAAAGTCGTCAGCGCCGGGGATTATCTAGATGGCTTCCAGGGATAATGATGAAAAGCCCACAAAAATTCCCCCCTGAGATTTTTCTTCAAGATGTTCATGAGGTCCTCTATTCCGCCTTAGTGCAGAATACCGGGCATTCTTTTACTATTGTCGATCAAAATTATCGAATCATCTGGACTAATCAACTCAAAGAAAATAATTTTGTAACAGGAAAAGTATGTTTTGAAGTTATTTACAATAGGAGTTCACCCTGCCACGATCCTAATTGCGTGGTGAAAAACATCTTTCATAATGGCAAGGCCTGTATGAATGAAAAATGCATTCAGCGGCAGGATGGCTCCCGGATATGGAAGGAGGTAAGAGCCTATCCTGTATTTGATAACCGGGATAATCTAATTTATTCTCTGAATATTGGTCATGACATCACATATAGAAGAATGGAACAGGAAAAACAAAAGCGATATCTGCAATATTTGGAAAAATCTCTAGATATTCTGACCAGGAAGCAAAATTACGCCAGTATTAAATCAGAAACAATTGACAATCATATCAATCTCACCGGAAGGGAGATAGAGGTTCTGAGACTTATGGCAGATGGGTTTACGAATAATGAGATGGCCATAATCCTTTCCATCAGCCGCAATACCATTAAAAGTCATGTAGTTCACCTGTTCGATAAACTTGGCGTAAACAATCGTACTCAGGCCGTCGTGCAGGCCACCCGCCTCAACTTAATCTGATTGCCGGGAAACCTCTTTTTTCCCAACTCTAAAAACTTTATCCCTCTCACCCATATGGGTGATTTCCTGCCTTCCGTCGCCTTGTATACCTTATTCGCAGGTCAACAAAACTTTTCCGAGGAGGGAAGGCCATGAAAGTATTAAATCTTTATTTTTCGGCCACCGGGAATACGGATAAGGTCGCCAAACAGATCGAGGAGACGGTGCGCCAAGCCGGTCATGAGGTGGAAACGGTAAGAATTGCCAAAAATATCGAACCGGATATTCTCGCTTTCGATTTAGTCTTTGCCGGTTCGGGAGTCTACATGTGGCTGCCCGGCAAGCCAGTATTGGAATCATTCGACAAACTCCGGGAAAAATACGCTAATTCTGGTGTAATAAAACCTGCCTCGCCTCGAAGACCGGGGAAAAAGGCCGTAGTCTATTGTACCTATGGCGGATTCCATACCGGGGTTAATGAAGCCATTTCCACCACCAAATTTATGGGGCAATTATTTGACCATCTCGGCTATGATATTATCGGGGAATGGCATATAGTGGCAGAATACCACGGCAAGCTCCAACACCTTTCCGCCGGCGGCCGGTTGGGCAATATTCAGGGGAGGCCCAATGCGGCTGATTTGCAGGAGATTTCCGAAAAGGTGGTGGGTATACTACAGGTATAATTAGTGAAGGCGCCAGGGACCTGCGGTCCCTGGTCCTTTTCAAAGAGAAACACCGGGTAATGAATGACCTTAAAATTTGAAAAATACGTTGTCCAGGCTAAAGGTCTGGACATGATCGATGCAATTCTCATTACACCCCAGGATATCTGTTTTGATATTCGAGCAATATTAAAATGTAGGTGGGGTTGTGATGTTTTTGTCCAAAATAGCATAAGATGCCATGTTCGAGATACTACTTACCAAGAACGGCTTGAAATGGTCAATAATTATAATAATATTCTGCTGCTCCACTCTCATGATGCACATGAATTAAGTAAAGCAGTTATTAATATCGAAAGAATGGCATTCCTTGATGGTTATTACTTAGCCTTTGGAATAAGATTATGTAATTTATGTGAGGATTGCAGCGTTAAAAAGGGACATGACTGTCCAACTCCCTTGAAAGTAAGGCCTTGTGATCAAAGTTTTGGGATCGATGTCTATAAAACTGTACGCAATTTGGGATTGCCTTGCGAAGTTTTGCAGAGCAAAGACGATATTCAAAATCGATATGGTTTCGTTTTGCTGGATTGAACAATAATAAGATGACTGCCCTCGAATTTTTCCGCCTCCAGACCCGGGAAGAAGTACTGGCCCTCTACCCCCACTTTGCGCCGGTGGGCGTGGAGGAGGTTGACTTGGCCGCGGCCTTGGGCCGTGTATTGGCTGTGCCGCTCCCCGCACCCGAGGACGTGCCCTCCTTTCTCCGGGCCACTATGGACGGCTACGGGGTCCGGGCCGCGGACACCTTCGGCGCCAGTGTCGGCGCGCCCCAGTATTTGGAAATTAAAGGCGAAGTGCCCATGGGCGCGGTTCCGGAGCGGCCCGTGGGGCCCGGTGAAACCCTGCGGGTCCCCACCGGCGCCATGCTGCCGCCGCATGCGGACGCGGTGGTCATGCTGGAATACACCGCGGAGCACCCCGACGGCACCCTGGAGGTGCGGCGGCCCGTGGCCCCGGGGGAAAACGTGCTTAAGCCCGGGGAAGATGTGCGCCGGGGGGAAGTCCTCTTTCCCGGGGGCAGCCGCCTCCGGCCCCAGGACCTGGGTCTTTTGGCCGCGCTGGGGGTGACCCGCCTTCAGGTGTTCCGCCGCCCCCGGGTGGCGGTTTTCTCCTCCGGCGACGAGATTGTTCCCATCGCTGAAAAACCCGCTCCCGGCCAGGTCCGGGATTCCAACGCCTATCTCGCGGCCGCGCAGGTGGCGGATTGGGGCGGCATTCCCACGCTTAAAGGCATTGTCCCCGATGATTTCGAGGCCCTGAAAACCGCCCTGGCCGCGGCCCTGGAAGACGCCGACCTGATCCTCATCTCCGGGGGCTCCTCCGTAGGCGCCCGGGATCTGACCCTGGAGGCCATCAAAGCCCTGCCCGCATCCGAGATCCTGGCCCACGGGGTGGCCATCCGTCCCGGCAAACCCACCATCCTGGCCCAAGTGGGCGCGCAGGCCCTGCCGCTGCTGGGCCTGCCCGGGCATCCCGCGTCCGCCGCGGTGGTTATGGAGGTATTGGGAAAACCCCTGCTGGCCCGGCTGGCGGGGCTGGCGGGTCCGGCGCCCTGGGGAGGGAAGGTGACTGCCCATCTTTCCAGGAACCTGGCCGGGGCCTCCGGTCGGGAGGACTTCGTGCGGGTGCGCCTACGGACCGAGGGGGGAACTCTATGGGCCGATCCCGTCCTGGGGCCTTCGGGGCTGCTCTCGCCATTGGTGAAAAGCGACGGCCTGGTGATGATCCCCCTGGGGGTGGAAGGCCTGCTCCGGGGGGAGGCGGTGCGGGTGCGGTTATTTTCTTCAGGTCTTTAGAACAGATACCCCCTCAGGGGTCTTAAATTAGCCGAACGCCCTCGGACAGATCTACCACCCTCTACATGGCGCCCCGGGGTTGAAGAAAAGCCTGGGCGACTTATCTTTAAAGATGACCGCAGACCAGGATGGGAGGCAGCCATGTTTAGATTAATATTGGCCATAGGGTTGGCCGGATCGCTCTTATGGGGAACTCTGGCGGATTTCAGCCCGGCTCTGGCCCGCAGGGGCAGCGATGATTCCCGGGAGTTCTCGGATAACGGCAGAAGGGGGCGGGGCCGGGGCCAGGACGATTTTCTCGAAGGCCAGCGGCACCAGGAGGGACAGAGAGGGCAGCATCATTTGCTGGGAGATCAGGACCAGCGCCGGGGCCGGGGCCGCGATGACCTGAACCGTCCTTTCCCGGATGATTCCGGGGGCCGCGGCCGCGGGCGGGATGACCGCTAACAGGAACCTGAAACCCTACTTCCCCTCCCGGGTGCTCTTCCGTTCGTAGCGGACTCGATCTTAGCCAGCAAGTCTTCCACGGGGCAAGGTTTCAGCAGGTAATCATACCCCCCCAGGCGCATGGCCTCCACGGCCGTGTCCATGGAGGCGTGGCCGGTAAGGAGGATGACCTCGGTTTGGGGGGCAATTTTCTTCATTCAGGGTGGCGATCCGTCCAGATCCGGCAGGCGCACGTCCAGGACCACCACATCATATTGCTTTTCAGCCAGTCTCCTCCAGGGCTTCCCGGCCGCTTCCCAAGGCGGTCACCTCCAGCCCCTGGGCCCTGAGCATCTTGGCCAGGGTGGTGCGGAAGCGCTCTGCCACCATAGCTTCTGATAATAGTTTTCTTCCATCTCGGAACCCACGGGGGGATTTCTCTTCGGGCCGCAGTATCCCCCGCCTGGTTGAGGAAAAACCCGATAACCGGCAAAAAGGAAACCCCATCCTACTGGCACGGAGGAGAGATGTCAGGGCCAATCCTGCCCCGGCGGGCGCTTCCGGCCCGGGGTCGGGCCGCCAGGGGTCAAGCCGGGAAAACCAGAGCATAAGCTGCAATTATCCTTGAATAATTTTCCGGACTAAGCTAAATTTTCAAGAGAATATCAATATCCAGACATTTGACAATTCCCCCGGGGGAGGAACCCGTGTCCAAAAAACGCTTTGAAGATCCCAAGTGGGTTGCCGGCCAGGCTATCGGCCTTGATTACAATAACTGCATGTCCGAATTCGTGGGCGAACAAGGTTTAAGCGCCGCGGAATTGGAGGATCTGGCCCCCAGATTGGCCGCGGTCCATCAAGAGCTGGCCGAGGCCCGGCGGAGCGGCAGCCTGGCCTTTATGGACCTGCCTTACCAAACCGCGGCTCTCGCCAATATCCGGCAGGTGGCCAAACCTCTCCTGGAGTGGTGCTGGGAATTCGTGGTTCTGGGGATCGGCGGTTCGGCCCTGGGCGCCAGGGCCCTGCACCAGGCTCTGTGTTCCCCCCAGTATAACCGCTTTAACATGGCCAGGCGCCACCACCGCCCCGCGCTCTGGGTCCTGGACAACATCGACCCCGATAACTTCTTCGGCATGCTGGACGGGCTGGAGTTGCGGCGCACCGCCTTTAATGTTATAAGCAAATCAGGGTCCACCGCGGAAACCCTGGCCCAGTTTCTCTTCACCTATCAGCTTCTCAAGGGGCGGTTGGGCGAGGCCAAGGCCAGGGAACGCTTCGTGGTCACCACCGACCCGGAGAAAGGGAACCTGAGGCGCCTGGCGGTGCAGGAAGGCTTTCCCTCCTTGATGGTCCCGCCCGGGGTGGGGGGGCGGTACTCCGTGTTAACCCCGGTGGGCCTGTTGCCCGCAGCCATGGTGGGTATCGACCTGGAGGAACTGCTGGCCGGGGCCCGATTCATGGACGAGCGCCTTAAGTCGCAGGCATACCAAACAAATCCGGCCTTATGCCTGGCGGCCCTCTATTATCTCTTTGCCCGCAAATCCCGGAACATCCTGGTGATCATGCCCTACGCCAGCGCCTTGACGGGCATGGCGGACTGGTTCTGCCAGCTCTGGGCCGAGAGCCTGGGGAAAAAGCAGGACCTCCAGGGCCGGGAAGTGTGGGCGGGGACCACGCCGGTCAGGGCCGTGGGGGCCACGGACCAGCATTCTCAACTCCAGCTTTATATGGAAGGGCCCCAGGACAAGCTGATCACCTTCCTGGAAGTGGGAAAATTCCAGAACCGCCTGGAGATTCCCGATCTCTTCCCGGAGATGGAAGGGCTACATTACCTGGGGGGGCAGACCCTAAACGGCCTCCTCGAGGCGGAGCGGCAGGCCACCACCTTTAATCTCGCCAAGGCGGGCCGGCCCAACCTTACGCTGCGCCTGCCGGAGATCAACGCCTTCACCATCGGCCAGTTGATCTACCTGCTGGAGGTGGTGACCGTGGCCGCCGCGCCGCTGTTGGGAGTAAACCCCCTGGACCAGCCGGGGGTGGAAGGGGGCAAGCAGACCACGTACGGTCTCATGGGGCGGCCGGGGTTTGAGTCCCAGCGCCGGGAGATTGAGGAAGGACCGCCTCCCCTGGGGAAATACCGCATTTCTTAAGCACCTATGAAACGCTTCAAATTCATGGCCTCCTGGTGGCCTCCGGGAAAAGACCTCCAGACCTTCCGGCTGGTAAAGTTCTTTTCCATCTCCAGTTTCGTGGTCATTCTGGTGTTCACGGTGATCCTCACCCTGTTTCTGACCCAACGCGCCCAGCGCCTGGCCCTGAAGCAGAGTGAGGATTACACCCTGCTGCTGGCCTCCAACCTCAACCACCAGGTCTTTCAGCTCTTCCTGCTGCCCACGGCCATTGAAAAAGAGGGGCGCATCACCATCGCCGACCCGGAGCAATTCAAACGCCTGGACGCGGTGGTCCGCAACACCATCCACGGGCTGCACGTGGAACAACTGAATATCTACGACCAGGTGGGGGTTTTGTCTTACAGCACCGGCAACCTGCCCCTGGGGAAAGACTGTTACGAGGACCCGGGAGTGAAAAAGGCCCTGTTCGGCGAAAACTATTTTGAACTCCCGGGCCATAACCCCTGGTGGTCCATCCTCTCCTACGGCGCCGGTTCCCAGGCGCACCGCCTCAAGGCCTATGTGCCCTTCCGGCTGGAAGAGAAGCTCGGCCCCCAGGTGGGGCCGGTGGTGGGCGTCTTCGAGATCACCCAGAACATCTCCCAGGACCTGGGCGAGATCGGCCGTTTCCGGCTGATCATCCTGGCCACCCTGACGGTGATCATGGGCCTGCTGTTTTTGGTGCTGCGCCAGATCGTCAAACAGGCGGTGGTCATCCTGGAGCGCCGCCAGGAGGAACAGCGGCTCCTGCAAGCCCAGTTGCACCAGGCCGAACGCCTGGCCGCCCTGGGGGAGATGACCGCGGGGGTGGCCCACGAAATCCGCAACCCGTTGGGCATCATCAGTTCCACCGCGGAACTGCTGAAACAGCGCCTGGCCAAATACGAGCCCCAGAACAGGTTGGCCCAAATCATCGTCGAAGAGGCCAACCGCCTGAACGAGAAGGTTACGGAATTTCTGGATTTCTCCCGGCCCAGGGTGCCCAATTTACGGCCCTGCGACCTGGAAGGGATCATCGACCGCAGCCTGGAGCTGGTGGCCCCGGAGATCGACCGCCTGGGGATCACCGTGAGCCGGGATTATCAATTAAACGGCCATACCCAGGCCCTGGACCCGGACCTGTTGCACCAGGCCTTCTTGAATATCCTGCTGAACGCCATCCAGTCCATGCCTCCGGGCGGCCATCTCACGGTGTCCACGTCCCGGGACCATCGGGGCCGGAGCGAAGAGGTCCGCTTCAGCGACGACGGCCAGGGCATCGACCCGGAGACCCTGAAAAAGGTCTTCAACCCCTTTTTCACCACCAAGGAAAAGGGGAGCGGCCTGGGGCTGCCCATTGTCAAAAGCATCATTGAGAGCCACCAGGGAACCATCAAGATCGACAGCGCGCCGGGGGAAGGCACCACTTTAACCATCACCCTGCCGGAGTTGAATGCGAAATAAAAGAATATGGATACGATCCTAGTCGTCGACGACGAAATCAATTACCTCACGGTCATGGAGGCCCTCCTGGGGGAGGCGGGCTATGAAGTGCTCACTTCCAGCAGCGCGCCCGAGGCCTTGAAAATCATGGGCGGGGCCGACCTGGACCTGCTTTTGACCGACATGAAGATGCCCAAGATGAGCGGCATTGAACTGTTGGAAAAATCCCACCAGCTCTATCCCCAGGTCCCGGTGATCATCATGACCGCGTTCGGCACCGTGGAAAAAGCGGTGGAAGCCATGAAGAAAGGGGCTTTTGATTACATCCTCAAGCCCTTTAAAAACGAAGAAATCCTGGTGACCATCGCCAAGGCCCTGGAGCACCGTAAGCTGCTCTTGCAGAACCTGATGCTCACCCGGGAGTTGGACAAGAAATACGGCTTCCCCAACATCGTCGGCGACAGCAAGGGGATGCAGGAAATCCTGGCTTTGGTGAAACGGGTGGCTCCGTCCCGGGCCACGGTGCTGGTCACCGGGGAGTCCGGCACCGGCAAGGAACTCATCGCCCGGGCCATCCACCAGTGCAGCCCCCGGGCGGCCAAAGCCTTCGTGTCCGTGAACTGCGCGGCCCTTAGCGAGACGCTGCTCGAAAGCGAACTCTTCGGCCACGAGCGGGGCGCGTTCACCCACGCGGTGGCCATGCGCAAAGGCCGCTTCGAACTCGCGGACGGCGGCACGCTCTTTCTGGACGAAGTGGCGGATATGTCCCCGGCCCTCCAGGTGAAGCTGCTTAGGGTGCTCCAGGAAATGGAATTCGAGCGGGTGGGCGGCAACCGCACCATCAAGGTGGATGTGCGCATGGTGGCCGCGTCCAACCGGGACCTGAAAGACGAGGTGGAGGCCGGGCGCTTCCGGGAGGACTTGTTTTATCGTCTCAATGTGGTGCACTTGCAGATGCCGCCCCTGCGCCTGCGCCAGGAGGACATTCCGCTCTTGGCCGCGCACTTCATGCACAAGTACGTCACCGAAAACCTGCGGGGCAAGATGCGCATCACCCCCGAGGCCCTGAAGCTGCTGGGGCAATACCCCTGGCCGGGCAACGTCCGGGAGCTGGAAAACGTCATGGAGCGGGCGGTGATCCTCTGCCACGACAGCCTCATTACCCCCCAGGACCTGCCCAAGGAGCTGGCGCCCGCGGCCGAAGAGGCCGCAGTGGATATCGACCGCCTGGTCCCCTTAGGCATTCCCCTCCCCGAGGCCCTGGAGCGCATCGAGGAACAGATGATCCGCCGGGCCTTGGAGCAAAGCGGCCACGTCCAGGTCCGGGCCGCGGAAATGCTGGGGATTACCAAGAGTTTGTTGCAGTATAAGTTGAAGAAGTATCATTTGACCAATTAACCTGGTTAATCTGGTGGCACAGGCGTCTCTCCTATACTATTTGGTAAATGCCCATTGATGGGTCCCACTTCAGTGCCCATTATTAACGATTAGTAAATGTCGAAAGTTTATAATTTGCTCGTAGAAAAGGGGAAGATCAATGGGAAATGATGGAAAATTTAAGACACTCGCTAACCTCGCCACATCGGTTTCAGCCCTTGCTGCCGCTGTCATGGTTTTTATAACTGCTTACAACTTTAACCAACAAGCTGAAAAAGAACGTATCATGACTTGGCAAGCACCATTAATTTATGGAGCGATACGAGAAAAACCAGGGATTTCATTTCAAGAAATAAAGAATATTTACCTGACATCAGCTTCACAGAAGACTTACCCAGTTCCAATTAAAGCATTGCAAGACGATGAGTTGAATAAAGTTATTCTAAATTTATTATCGAATAAAGTTATTCTATTATACCCTGAAGGAAAATACTACCCCGCTATTTCATCACCGAATCTAATAAATGCAGAAGAAAAAATCATCAAAGAACTTGAATATCGGAATATCGTTAATTGCGGATACGAGCGTATATTAACCATAATTGAATTAGAAAGTGGTACTTATAATGCCAAATCAATTCATCAGAAGTTGTTAAATGAAGGTTTTAAAATAAGCCTTGAAAATGTTAATGCCTTAATAGGAGAATTAAGGATGAAGAATTTGGTTAAAATAAAAGCAAAAGATAGAACTATCTTTGCTACTCATGACATAAAATGAGTTACCCTTAATTTTCTATTTATTATTTAATCTATCCAAAGACAATCTGGAGAGCGATTTTGAAACCCGATCAATTCCCCTCTGACATCCGCCCTTACCTCATTCCCCGGCCCAGCGGAGACATGGTTTACCGCTGCCTGGAGTGCGGGGCCGAGCTTGGCATTGATGAATTGCTGTACACCTGCCCTAAGTGCCGGGGGCTGCTGCTGTTGGAGGACCGGGCCCAGGACCGGCTCCGGGAATATCCCGGGAGCTTCTGGCGGCGGCTTTTTGATTATCGCAAGATGCTCAATATCCCGGCCTTGAAAGGGATTTTTTTATACTACGAACTCATCGCACCGGTCATCCCCCTGGAGGATATTATCTATCTGGGCGAAGGCCACACCCCCCAGGTGGCGGCCAATGACGCCTTGCAGGAGGAAGTGGGCCGGGCCTTTTATTTCAAGAACGACGGCCAGAACCCCAGCGCCTCTTTTAAGGACCGGGGCATGGCCGCAGCCCTGAGCTATCTCAATTTCCTGGTGAAGAAGCCCGGCGCCGGCAAGATGCTGGCCATCTGCGCCTCCACCGGCGACACCTCCGCGGCCGCGGCCCTGTACTCCGCGTACCTGGGGAAGCAGATCGCCTCCGCGGTGCTGCTGCCCCACGGCAAGGTCACCCCCCAGCAGTTGGCCCAGCCCCTGGGGAGCGGTGCGCGGGTGTTGGAGGTCCCCGGCGTTTTTGATGACTGCATGAAGGTGGTGGAGGCCCTGGCGGACCACTACCAGGTGGCGCTCTTAAATTCCAAAAACTCCTGGCGCATCCGGGGCCAGGAGTCCTACGCCTACGAGATCGCCCAATATTTCGATTACGACCTGGAGGGCAAGGTGGTGGCCGTGCCCATCGGCAACGCCGGGAACATCACCGCCATCATGCAGGGGTTCATCCGGCTCCAGGATTTGGGAGTCATCAGCAATCTCCCCCGGGTCCTGGGGGTGCAGTCCCGCCACGCCAACCCGGTCTTCCGCTATTACCTGGAGCCGGATAAGGCAAAAAGGGTCTTTAAGCCCGTCACCGTCCAGCCCAGTGTGGCCCAGGCGGCGATGATCGGACAGCCGGTGTCCATGCCCCGGGTCATCCGCCTGGTGGAGGAATACACCCGCCGGGCCGGAGATGAGGCGGTCCGGGTGGTGGAGGTCACCGAGCAGGAAATCATGGACTCCATGCTGCTGGCCAACCGGCATGGCCACATCGCCTGCACCCAGGGCGGCGAGTCCTTCGCGGGCTTCCGCGCGGCCATCAAGGAAGGCCTGATCAGTAAAAACGAAACGGGCATCCTGGACGCCACCGCCCACCACCTGAAATTCATCGGCTTCCAGCAGATGTACTTTGACAATAGTTTCCCCCCGGAATTCGAGGTGGCGCCGAAGCCGGAATACCAAAATAAGCCGCAACTGCTGACGCCCAAGACCGAAGACCCGGAAGCAAAGACCGGGGATCTGGCGGGACAGATTGCCACCTTGTTAGGTTTGACGCCGAAGGGATAATGGGGTTGCCACCCCCCTGTCTGCATCTTATCTTCTCTCCAATACCCGAATAATCCCGTAAAGGAGGATAAGATGCCCAAGGTGAAGTTGTTGGCCATGGTCCTGGCGGTGGGACTGTTGATGATGTTCCCTTTGGCCTGCGGCGGCAGCGAGAACGCGCCGCGCATTGATTGCCCGACCGTAACCAAATGGCTTGCCGACCCCCAGGTCATCATCATCGATGTCAGGGCGCCCCAGGATTGGGAAAAAAGCGATAAGAAGATCAAAGGCGCGCTGCGCCGGGATTCAAAAGCAGTCCAAACCTGGGCGAAGGACTTGCCGAAAGACAAAAAAATCGTCCTCTACTGCGCCTGAAAGAATGAAGGCAGCAGCGCCCGGGTGGCGCAGCAGTTGATCGATATGGGCTTTCCCCAGGTTTGGGCCATGAAAGGCGGCTGGCCGGAATGGGAGAAGGCCGGCTTCCCCACGGAGCCTAAGTAAAGCAGGGGCCAGGGGCCAGTAGACAGTGATCAGTAATCGGTGATCAGTGATCAGGGGTTGGGGGTTGGGGTTTCAAGCCAAAATCTGGTTTGATACCACCCACTGATCACTGATTACTGATAACTGATCACTCAATTTCCGGGTGGCGCAGGCGTCTCGCCTGTGCTATTATTTTGGCCGTTTGTCCAAGATATCCATAAGTTGAAAGACCGTCAGGCCTATGACCTCTAAAGAACACAAACCGCCAAAAGGTCCGTTGCCGACTCCCCTGGCCGATAACTACTGCTTCGTATGCGGCAAAGACAATCCCCAGGGGTTCAAGATCGAGGTGCGGTATTTTGAAGCGGAGCTGGCCGCGGAAACAGAGCTGGCCATCCCTAAGGAATACCAGGGCTGGGCCGAAGTGATCCACGGCGGCATCCTGGCCACGCTGTTAGATGAGATGATGGCCCACGCGGTCTGGCGCTTCGCGGGCCCGGGGCTGACCCTGGGTATGGAGGTGCGTTTTCACAAGCCCCTTAAACCCGGAGAGGCCATCAGAGTCCGGGGCGTGCTCAATACCCCCAACGGCAGCCGCCGCCAAGCCGAAGCCGAAATCATTCGCATTGCCGACGGCCAGAAAATCGCTTCGGGGAAGAGCCGGTTCTTGCTGTTGCAAAAGGACCTGGAATAGGGAATTGAAGGCATGTAGATTATAGGGCGCATTTTTCGTAGGGGCGAACCTTGTGTTCGCCCTGATGCATTAAGGGCGAAC
>QZIZ01000128.1 GCA_003599195.1 Deltaproteobacteria bacterium
TGGACGAGGGCAAGCTGGATCAGGCCCTGGCCGAATTCAACCGGGCCGTCAGCGTCAATCCCCGGGATGCCGAGGCCCATTTTCTGCGCGGTCTCATCTATAACAAACAGGGCCGGTTGGATGAAGCCATCGCCAATTTTTCCAAGGGTTTGGAGTTCGATAACCGGTTTGCCCGGACCTATGGCGAGCGCGGCCTAGCCTATGCCAAGAAGGCCCAGTATGATTTGGCCCTGGCCGATTTTCGCAAGGCCTTGGAGATCGATCCCACCTATGCCGAGGCCTATAATAATCGGGGCAGCACCTATACCCGGCTGACCCACCACGACCTGGCTCTCAATGACTTTAACAAGGCCCTGGAACTTAATCCCAACTATGCCAAGGCCTACTATAACCGGGCCGTGATCTACCTCAACCTGGGCCAATACGACCGCGCCCTGCGAGACCTGAACCGGGCCGTGGAACTCAATCCCCGGGATGCCGAAGCCTTTCACAACCGGGGACTGGCCTTGGAGAAGATGAGCCAATTCGACCGGGCCCTGGCTGATTTCACCACCACCTTGGAACTCAACCCCAGGTTGGCCATCGCCTATTATAGCCGGGCCGTCACCCTGGAGAAGGCCGGACGCCGCAAGGAGGCCAGGCAGGCCTTTGAAGATTTCCTGGACCATGCCTCTCCGGATTTGGCCTCCCAAATTGAATATGCCCGGAGCAAGGTCGGCAATCCATGAAAGTCAAAGAACTCAAAAACTACCAGATTAAAGAGAAGATCGGCTGGGGCGGAATGGGTGTGGTTTATATTGCCGAGGACCTGGCCCTGGGACGCCTGGTGGCCCTTAAATTCCTTGCGCCCTACCTGTTGCAAGACCAGGAGATCATGGAGCGGTTCCGAGCCGAAGCCCGGAGCCAGGCCCGCCTGGTCCACCCCAACATCACCATGGTTTACGCCTTCCAGGAAGCCGAGGACCAGGCCTTCTTGGTATTGGAGTACGTGGACGGCGAAACCCTGGAAGCCCGCTTGAAGCGCCAGGGGCGGCTCACGGTGAGCGAAGCCCTGGCGATATTCCGCCCGGTTCTCCAGGCGGTGGAATATGCCCACAGCCGGGGAATAATCCACCGGGACCTCAAGTCCGGCAATATCGGGATAACCACCGAAGGCAACGTCAAGGTCATGGACTTCGGCATCGCCCTGAACATCCAGGAGAGCTCACGCCTTACCAAGACCGGCCAAATGCTGGGGTCCCCCCACTACATGGCTCCCGAGCAAATCCTGGGGAATCAGTCGAATCAACGCTCCGACATCTATTCGCTGGGCATCACCCTCTTTGAAATGCTCACCGGCAAGGTTCCCTTTGACGGAACCACCGATTATCAGATCAGGATGGCCCAGATCAACGAGCCGCCGCCTTCGCCCCGGTCCCTGGGCTTCACGGACATCTCCCCGGCTCTGGAGGAGATCCTGCTCAAGGCTCTGGCCAAGGACCCCAACAACCGTTTCGCTGACGCCCGGGAATTTCTCCAAGCCCTTGATGCCGCCGCAGGCGGTGATTATGTGGCCAGTCCTCCGAGGCCCACCCTGATTGATAAATCCAGCCAGGTTTTTCCCCTGCCTGCGGAGGTCCCGTCGGCGCCGAAACGCAGCCCTGTCCCGAAGCCGGCCACCCCTTCTCCGAAGGCGCCCTACCCTCCCTTCCTGGTGCCTCTGGCCATGGTGGGAGTGGTGGCTTTGGTGACCATCCCCATTCTTTTGCTGGTTTGGGGCAACCGGGGAGGTGAAACCAAGACCGGGACTTCAGGGCTGACGCCGGCCCAGGTGGCCGCGCCCCGTCCGCCGGACCGGCCGGTGGAACCCTTGAAGAACGCGCCCCCCCCGGCCCCCATCGCCCCGGCCAAACGGCAGCCACCCGCGGTCGAGCCCGCCTCAGCCTCCTCCGGCCCTTCCCCTTTGGCTGTAACTGAAGCACCCAAGGTACCTGGACCTTCCCCGGCCGAGACCGGAAAGGCTCCCGAGACCCCGCCCCCCCCACCAAAACCTGCAGTCGTGGCCGCAGTTCCCCCGGCGGCCAAGAAACCGGATACCCTCGGTCCTTCCCAGGATTCCCAACTGCTCCAAATGCTGAAAAACAAGTTGAGCCAGGGAGGGTTCCCTCAGATAGAGGCCTCTTTCGATAAAAACCACCGTCTGACCCTGGCGGGCCAAGTGAAGGACCCCAGCCAGCGCACCAGGGTCCTGCAAATTGCCCAATCCCTGGCGGCCGGCCAGTCCATCGCCGACCAGATCAGCATTGCCAAGGAAAAGAAATCCAAAAAAACTAAAGCCAAGAAGAAAAGCAGCAGCTCCCGCGGCGGAGAAGAGCCGCCATCGGCCCCGCCCCCCGAAGATTCGGTGCGGCCGTTGGCCCCCAAATTCGATTAACCAGGAGGTTTGGGGCAAATCCCTTGAGCCTTGCGAACTTCAAATATTGCATGGGACTCTCCAATATTTGGGGACTCCATGGCGCAGCCGGGAGGTAGAAGAAGAGGTCTCTTATATAGATAAGTTGTTAATAGCTTAACAAATATAAGCCTTTCGCAGCCAACTCCTCGACCTGGCATGCCTCTGGCATCAGCTCAATCTCAGGAGGACTCAAGTCAATGCGCCGCATCGGTTTTCCCTTTATCCTCACCTTTATCTTAATCGTAGCCCTTTTGGGGAGCGCAGCCGCCCAGGAACCTGGCACCCTCCACCTTCTGGACACCACCTCCAAATCCGACAACCAGGTGGATATGGTGGTCTCGGTCCTGGATAAGGAGGGTACGCCCCTGAAGGGTCTGACTGCGGCCAATTTCACCCTCTGGGTAGAAGGCCGGGAAGTCAAGGGCTTCTCCCTGGAGCCGGTCAGCAGCGCCAAAAGCCCCCTCTCCGTGATACTGGCCCTGGACGTGAGCGGCAGCATGAAGGGCGCGCCCTTCGCCGCGGCCAAAAAGGCCGTGGGAGTCTTCCTGGACCAACTCGAGAAGGATGACCAGGTGGCCCTCCTGACCTTTGGCAGCAGCGTGCAGTTGGCCACCAATTTCACCAAGAAACATGTGGTCCGTGACGCCCTGGAGAACCTGGAAGCCAATGAGAAATGGACCTGGCTGTACCAAGCAACCTATGAAGCCTTGGAACGGGCGGCCCGGGGCCCCACCTCCCGGGCCGCTGTAGTGCTCCTCACCGATGGCAAGGACGAGGGCAGCCCCCGGACCGAAGCCGAGGTGATGAGCCGGCTCAAGGGCGCGCAGATTCCCATCTACGCCCTGGGTTTCGGCCCCCAGGCCCAAGTGGATTATCTCAAGAATATCGCCGGCGCCAGCGGCGGGGCCTTCCTCTTCGCCCCCAGCTCCGAGGAACTTTCGAATCTCTATACCATTGTCTATGATCACTTGAAAAACCAATACCTCCTTTCCTTTCCCTTTGATAATCCCGGGGGGCTCTATACCGGTATCCTGAAATTGAACTACCAAGGCAAGGAACTGGACGCCCAGCGGCGATTCCTGCACGTCCGGGCCCAGCCCGCGGCGATGCCGCCCATCGCGGTCCCTGTAACTCCTCCTGCTCCAGCTACGGCACCCGGAACCGGATCGGGGGCCGGAACCGGGGAAACCTGGTTTACCATGCAATACCTCCTGATCGGCCTGCTGATCTTGGGGGTGGTCAGCCTGGGGACCGTGGGGACTATCTTTCTCCGCCGCCGGGTCCGCCCGGGGGGTCCGGTTCCGGCGTCCCGCCAGGCCGATCCGGTGCGGGAGATGGTCCAGGGAAAACTGCATCCTGTCAACACTCCCTCTGGATTCTCGGGAGACCCCAGGACCACCAGGATCATCAGCTCCCCGGGACAGGTGGGGCTGCGCATCGACGTGCCGCCGGTCCCCATTTATTTCGGCCTCCTGGATGAGGCCAATAATCGCAATCTCACCGATATCATCATCACCCGTTACGACCCCGACATTCAGGAGCGGTACGCTTCCGAGAGCCATTACCTCATCCTGGAAGACAAGACCATCTCCCGGCCCAACGAGGAGCGGGCAGGCCATGCCCGCGTCTTTTTCGATGCCGAGACCCAGAGATATAAGATCGAAGATCTGGGAAGTTTCAGCGGCACGAAGTTAAACGACGTCGCCCTCACGGGCAGCACCTCCCTGGAGAACGGCGACGTCATCACCCTGGGTGTGGTGATCCTGAACTATTATGACAAGCGGGTCTTCACCGAGACCAAATACTAGGGAGGGGTCATGGCTAAGAAAGATACCACCTCTGATTGGAAAGACTGGATCCTGGGAAAAAAGAAGAGCCAGGGCGAAGGCGGTCAACCTGAGGACGAACCCCAGGGTGGACAGCCTGATCCCTCCTCCCAAACCCTGCCGCCCGAGGCAGCCCGACCTGAAGAGGTCAAAGCCCAGATGGACGAAATCCTGGGGTTAGACCCCCAACCGGCCCCCGGTCCTTTTCCACCGTCAACTCCGCCAGAGCCGGGGCCGGGCACCCAAACCGAACCTCCCCCATCGCCTTCCCCTTCCGCCCCGGACCAGCCCCAGCCCCAGGTGGCCCCGCCTCCCAGAGACGGTGCGGCAGAGCCGTCGGTCCCCCGGCCTTCCGGGGGAGGCCGCCTGCCCAAGGAGGTCTTCGCCCACCTAGTGTTACTGGACATCAATGGTGAAGTGAGGAAGGCCCGGGAATTGCCTCGTTTTTTCCCCTTGAAGCGGATCCGCACTCTGGCCGGCCGCCATGTTCGGGCCCACATCCACCTGGATGATGAGGCCACGGTGCGGCCGGAACATGCCCGTATCTTTTATGAAGACCGGGACGGCCGGACCTTGTTTATTATCGAACCGGTGGGGGACGGCAAGGTATTGGTGAACGACCGTCAGGTGTACGGCGCCGGTGCCGTTTTGGACAACGGCGACCTGATCAGAATCGGCAGCGCCACCCTGCTCTTCTACCAAAAGAACTTAAAGAATTAGGACGTTATGCAAATCGCCTACAAATCCGATATCGGCCGGGTGGCCGATCACAATGAGGATTCTTTGGCCATCTGGCTGGACCAGGAACTCTGCTTGGTCATGGTGGCCGACGGCGTTGGCGGGCACCATGCCGGAGAGGTGGCCAGCAAGATCGCAGTCCATTCCTTACAGAAAGCCCTCCTGGCCAACAATGGAAAAAACGAGCCTGAAGACTATCTGGACACCCTCCGGTCCGCGTTCGATGGCGCCCACCAGGAGATCCTCCAGCAGGCCTCCCAGGATGACAGCCTGGCGGGCATGGCCACCACCATGGTCCTGGGGCTTTTCCAAAACGACAAACTCCACGTGGCCCACGTGGGTGACAGCCGCGCCTACCGGCTCCAATCCCGGCACCTCACCCCCCTCACCCAGGACCATTCCCTGGTGGCGGCCATGGTGAAATCCGGGGTTATCACCCCCCGGGAAGCTCAGAACCACGCCCTGAAAAACGTTATTACCCAATGTCTCGGCTGTCCGGACTACCTAGGTCCCGAGATCAACACCTTCGACCTCGCCCCCGGGGATATCTTCCTCTTCTGTTCCGACGGGCTCACCGACATGCTCATGAAGAAAAAGATCGAGCGGGTGGTGCGCTGGCACGCACGAAGGCTGCCCCAAGGCGTTGAAAAGCTCGTCAGGCTGGCCAATAAGAAGGGGGGCCGGGACAATATTACGGTGGTCCTGGCGAAGTATGAGTGAACAATAACGCTGCCGTCGGCCCAAGGGATTTCTCTATGAAGATCGACGTCTATAAGTATTCCATCGGTGTCTCCTGGGTGATTTTCCTGGGAGCGGTTTTCCTAACGGTCTTATGCTACCTGCCCCTCTATTTTTTCAGCGGGGATTCCTTCCTGCGGGGGTTCTTTTACCGCTGCTGGTATGTGCAGGCCATCACCACCATCCTCTTCTTCGCTGCCATGCTCTTTATCCTTTGCCGCTTTCTCCTACTACAGGACGAGCGCCGCACCTTGCAGAAAAAGGTGGTCCTGGAGCGCCTGGACCAGGAAATCACCCTAGATATGGCCCGGAAAATGCTGGAGGCCATCCCCGCCCGTTACAAGGACACCATCAGTTTCCGGCGTTTGGGGGAACTCTTGTGGGCTTTCCTGCACGGTGAGGAGGTGGTGCGGCTGAACCAGGAACTCTCCCGGCGGGACGTGGAGCAGATCGAAGGAGGCCACCTCATCCTGAATGCCCTGAAGCAGCTCATCCCGGTGTTGGGCTTCCTGGGGACCGTGGTGGGACTCTCCCTGGGTATGGCCAAATTCCCGGAGCTGTCCGAGACTGCCGGCAATATCGAGAGCTTGCGGGTCTTGCTGAAAGACCTGGCGGCCTCCTTAAGTGTCTCTTTCGACACCACTCTGCTGGCCCTGGGCTATACCGTCATCGTCGTGTTGCTCTCCTCTTTCCTGCGGCGGGAGGAAGAACAATTCGTCTCCGAGGTGGATGACAAGGCCCGGCACCTCATTGCCAGACTATCGCACCCTGCGGTCGGGGCCGGGCCCACGGACGGCCTGGAGGGCCTAGCCAAGACCCTGGCGGATAAGCTGGGGTCCGCCCTGGATCAAGGGATGCAGGAGGTGGTCCAGGGGCTGCGGCAAAATGTGGAAGCCCTGTTGAAGAAGCTGGAAGAGTTGCGGTATGGCATCCAAAACCCGCCCCAGTACCAGGTCATCGTCCAGCCTCTAAAAGGAGAACGGAGTGAGAGAACCTAAGGAAAACCTGGCGGTTCTCCTGCTCCTCTGTTGCCTGGTGGGAGTGGTGATGTTCCTATGTTTTTCCATCTCCGCCTTGAACCTGGCGGCCGCCATCGACACCGACAAAGAGGGGGTTCCCGATGTGGAGGCCTTGGCCGGGCAGCGCCAGCAATTGGTGGAAGTCAAGCAGCGGCTTGCCGGAGAACAGGCCAAGCAGCAGCAGCGGATCGACTACTTGAAAGGCAGGATCGCCACCGATGAAAAGGCCTGGGCCAGCGCCCAGAAGAGCGCCGCTACCCAGAACCTGTCCCGGGATCTGGATAAACTCCGGCGGGAATTGGAGGATATCAACCGAGAGAAGCAGGGCCTGGAGGCTGAACTGGGCCGGAAGAAGGCAGACCTCCACACCTTTAACCCCTGGAAGGAAATGGGAGGGGCCATCGACTTCAAGAACCCGCTGTTCCTGGAATGCAAGGACCGGTTTGTGGAGGTCCACCCGGGTAAGAAGGTACTAAATGTCCAGGATCTGAACCGTAAGAACACTCTGGCCAATCTCTGCAAAGGACATGACGGCATCGTCTTGCTCATCCGGCCCACGGGCTTCAATATCTTTGAAATGGCCTACGAAAAAGCTAAGAAGACCAGCTTGAAATTGGCCTATGAAGTGGTGGATGCCGATAAACGCCTGGACTTTGTTCCGGGAGCAAGGAGATGATCAGGCGCTCTGAATTCGCCTTTTTTGAGATCTTTCAGGACCCGGTGTTCACTATCATCGCCCTCATCCTCCTTGCCACCACGCCCATGATCTTTCCGGCGGAGCCCAAGAACGTGGATCCCCGTGCCCCTGCCCTCATCGACGAAGTCAATTCCCTGAACCAGGAAATCCACGGAATGAAGAGCCGGCAACAAGAACTCCGACAAGAGGTGGACAACCGCCAGGCGGAATCGGACCAAATGGAGGCCCGCCGGCAACAGGCCGAGGCCAAACGGGCTCAAGACGCCCAATCCGAGAAGCAGCAGCAGGATCTCCAGACCCAGCTGCAGCGCGAACTGGAAGCAAAGAAAAGGGAAGTGGAGAAACTCCGGGGGGAACTGGGCCGGGTGGAGGTTAAGGGGCCGGTGCCCGGAAAATTCACCCCTATCAAAGATAGCTCCAAGAACATCGTATGGGTGCAGCTGACCGGCAATAAGCTCTTTCCCGTGGATGATGCCCACTACACTGCCAAAATTTTCCGAGATGTATCAGGGGGGAACATCGTGCGGAAAGCGACTCTAGAGCGGAAGGCCAATGCGGCCGGGGAACCCCTTGAAGATCTGGACCGCCCGGACGGTAAGTTTCAGAATCTCATCAAGAAACTCAACTCTCAGAAGGAGCGGGTTATGTTATTGGTAAACAAGAATTCCTTTCCCATTTTTCGGAAGGCCAGAAGCATCTTGGATCGCCAGGACATCGAATATGGCTGGTGGCCTTACAACAACAACGATATTACCCTGACTATGGGAGGCGGGGGCGGTCATCGCCCGCCCTCGACTTCCCGATAACCATCGGCTGAGCCCTGAAGGACAAAGGCATTCCCCAAGGAGGCAATTATGAACATGCGAAGCAACTCCCGGTGTGATCGCGGTTTTTCCCGAGTCATGTACTTCATCCGGATTGCGGCGGCGGGAGCATGCATGATTTATTTGGGAACCGTGGCCTGGGCCGCGGCGGACCAAGCCGTGAGTCCCGCGGTGGAACAGGCCGTGCTGGCGGAAAACTGGACCCAGGTGGTCACCCTCCTCAAAGAAGTGACCCCCCAAACCCCCTCGCCCGTACTGCGCCTGATTAAGGGGCATGCGTGTTTGGCGGTGAACCGGAATAATGAGGCTTTGTGTCTGTTCATGAGTGTCGCAGATAAGTCCAGTCAAGAAACCTGGGAAAATTGGACGAAGGAACTGGCCAAGAAAAACTCCCAAAAAGCCGGAGCATACTATCTGTATGGGGATGCCCTGGCTCGTCAGGGGCGGCTTAATGAGGCCCAAGCTGCGTTTAACCAGGGGCTGCAGCTCAGCCAGAACCATTCTCTGATTCTTAATGCCAGAGGAGTGGTCCTGGCCCTCAATAATAAATGGACAGAGGCCAAAGATGATCTTACCAAGGCAGGCAATAATCCGCAGATGCCTCTGGCAGATGCCTATGTCAACCTGGGAGGGATGTTTATTCACCGGAAAGATGGCGCCAAAGGGGCAGTCCGAGCCTTTAATCAGGCCCTGACAATTTCTCCCGAATACTGCCTTGCCTTATTGGGGCGGGGATGTGTGGAGCTGGTCTTGAATCAGATGTCAGATGCCGAGAAGGATCTCAAGAACGCCCAAAAACTGGCCGGGTGTGCCAAACCCCTGGTGGATGACACCGCCTTGGATATCTTTGCGCTCATGACCGGCATGAAAAAAGAAGATTTGCTGGCCATGAGCCAGGGCAAAAAAGCCGGAACCGTTTTTGACGTTAAATTTGAAGATGTTAAAAAGTCATATGACGCCTGGAAACAGAATCCCAGTGACCAAAAGCTCTATAATAAGTTTCACACTCAAGCTTCCCAATTGCCTCCTAACTACCAACAACAAATCACCACTATGATGAAAAATGATACAGCCAAAGACCCGGCTTTGAGTAACCGGATGCAAAAATGTGAAAGCGTAATATATTCCCATAATAATCACCCGGTTACCCAATTGGTGGGAGATATGATTAAAGACACCGCAAAGGCAATCGGCGGCGCTATTGCTGCTGGTGGGACTGCGGCAACTGCCACCGGCGCCGGGGCTCCCCCCGGAGTTGGGGCGATAGCAGTTGGAACCGGTATAGCCGGCGCGGGACAAATAGCCGGAAAAACAGTTGATAATACCACTAAGGCCAATGCCGATTTTTCCAATCAGGTTTTCAAAGATGTTTTCAGCAAGTCCGGCAGTCCTACCGGGCCTTTAGGCGGCGGGGGCGGAGCAGCCTGGGGTCCCGACAAGACTATGACCATGAAAGGTCCCGGGGGTCCAGGAGGGCCTGGTGGGCCTTCTGGCGGTTCATCCTCCGGCTTCGATAAGACGCCGGCATCGAAAGGCGCCGGTGGGGTAGATATATCCTTCAAAGAGGCTGCCTGGGATGAAGGTGATTGGCCTTTCAAGGCGCATTTTGGTCTGCTCTATCAATAAAAAATGCTCCCAAGTAAGACGATTCGCCGCGGTCTCGGCCGGGGTGGAGGATTATGCTAATGAAACTGGCTCACTTTGATCGTCGAGTCGTTGCCTTAACGGTGTTTTGGATTCTCCTCTATCCCCTCTCCTTGGCAGCCGCACCTTATTATGCGGTGTCCCTTAATGCCACCGCCGGAAAGCTGAAAGAAAGAAGCAGCGAAGTAGAAAAACTGCAGCAACTGGGTGGCATCACTCGCTTGCTGGGTGCGGTCTATAACCAACAAAGCCCTGATGTGATCATTTTTGGCCAGGCCGTGGAAGGGGAGCCTGCTTTGTGCCTGGATGACCTGGTACTGGCGCTTCGGGCTATCTTTATTCACGATGCCTCTCCGTTGGTGAGCATTGATAAAACCGAAACCACCCGAACCACCCAGAAACAGACAGTCCGTTTTGAAGGCGGGATAGCAGGCACTAAATTTGGCCAAGATCTGTTGGCCGCAGATGGGATTTTGAAAAAGATGGGCCTGGGGCATTTACCCACTGAAGTCTGGGGTTCAAAGTCCTATTTCGATTTAATTGGGGAAAATTGGCAAAAAAACGGGAAAGAGCACCGGATTCAGAGCCGCTTTTGGTTCAAACCGGCCGATATCTTCATAGCCTCCCGCTCTGGCGTAGCCATCTTGGAAAGGTTCCGGGTCAGCGTTCAGACTCAGATCCTCCAAGCTACGGCGGATGGTAAACAGACTTCAGGGTTTTGTGATGACATGGGAGACCAATTCGCCGGAGCTATGAGCAATAATTTTGAAGACCTCATGCAGTATTATAAGGAACTGAAACAGTTGCGGCCTCTCTTTAACCTGGTGGGGGTGGCGACGGGAATCAAAAAATTGGCCATTGCCGACCCAGCTTTAAATTCTTCCTTGGATTTCTGGCTCAAAATATATCAGGTGCCCGCCTGTGAAACCCCCACCGAATATCCTTTGGTAAGCCGAACGGAGCAACTCCATCGCCAGGGTCAAGCCAAACAGTTGACTATCGATGGGGGTATTGAACTAAAAGCCTTCATCAACGATATCAATGATGGAGTCATCGAAGCCCTCCGGGATGTGTTAATCAAGACACGCCCCCACCCAGCAGCATGGAGGTGGCGTGTTCCTTTGGAAGGCTGGCATGCCCCGGGGAGTGCCAGTGAAGTGGAAGGAAAGAATTCAGGTAGGAAGGAGGCAAACGACCTAGGGAGTGATAAAAAAATTGGCTGCACTTTTTCATCAACATTTTCGGCAGCCGGCAAGCCTGTTATATATAAGGACCTCCCCTTCCAACCAACACTGCCGCCACCTGCCCAGGTTAAGTCAGAAGTTAACATAGCCAATTCTCTCACCCCCCAACGTTATTCTCCCCAAGTCGGCGGCGTCATGCTGCAAGGAGCGGCCAAAGTCGCGGCTGGGGCCGGCGCCCGGGTGGACCTGAGCAGCGGCAACTTCTCATTGGTGGTGGAAGGGGAGAACGCCCGCCTGGCGCCGGAGGCCTTCCGGAAATTTATCACCGCGCTCTGGTCGGTGTATTATACCGAGCAGGACCCCGGCATCTCCATCGATCCCATCGAGCGGGGCGGCAAAAAACACCTGGTGCGTTACATCGGCAGCGTGGTCAACAACGACCTGGGCCGGGTGATGCGGGAAGCGGATTATATCATGAAGAAGTGGGCCGTGGGCACGGAAAAACCCAATATCCCGGGCTTCAAAGACGTCGACGCCCTTTCGGCCCGCCACGGTTTGCGTTATGTGGGCGCCAGCCGCCGGTTTTGGTTTGTCCCTGAAGAGATGCGCTTCAAACGGGGCGGGGAGATGCTCCTCTTCGACCAGGGGCGGATGACCTTGAAGACCGAGTATCGTTTCCAGGATAAGGCCGCGAAAGCCGAACCCGCAGATAAGGCTTTTGCCAAGTTTTTCACCGAACATTACCCCCAGATCGCCGGGAAGTATCACGTCTATCGGGAACTCTTCGATTACGCCAAAATGGTCAGCCTGGCCAAGTATCTGAAAGAGCAAGGCGTGCCCCTCCATTGGTTCCTGATGGCTAATAAGGACCTAGTGCTCACCGAAGATTCCCCGGGGACGGTGGACGCCTTGGCCAAGGGCTCCCGGCACTTTGAAGGAATTCAGATTGAAGGGGGGGTGAACCTGGGGTTTAAAGGACAGTATGTCTATGATCAACAGGCAAGCCAGGCAATAAGCCAGGCGGTGGCCAGATCCCGGGAGCACCGGCCGGAAGCGTCAACCAAAGCCGTGGCCAGTCCGGGAATAACTCCCGGCCAGCCCACCGAATCGGTGTCCTTTCAAATCGGCCAGAAGAACTTTACTGCGGTGCCCCAGCATTCCCTGACCAGCGGCCGGGATCGCCGCGGCCTGCGTTACCAGACGGACTTAGCCTTTAGACAGGGTAATCAGCCAGGTTTGGAACTGGTGCGTTACTTCAATTCCCAGCGCCAGGAAGCCGGAGAATTCGGCAACGGCTGGCACCTGCTCATCCCTTACCGCCTTAAACCCGCAGGCGAAGCTAAGCGGAAATTCCTAAACGCCGTCATTCCGGAAAAAATCGCTCTGTGGAACCTCATCTCCGGGGAGCAGGAAGTACTGACCTTCAGCACCGACCGTTATTCCGTAGCCGGCTACGTTCCTCAGAAACTGGCCCAAAGCCAGGTGGTGGGCCTCTTTCTCATGTCCGACGCCTCCTACCGCCTGGCGGACAAGTTGGGCAACGAATTCTGGTTTGACCAAGCAGGCTTGCTCACCGACATGATCTTTTCCAGGGAGCATCGCATCCATTTCGATTATCTGCGGGATATCCGTGACCTGCTGGCATATGCCGCCCATCAGGTGAAGCCGGCGGATGCCGAACGGGTCAATTTTCTCAATCTACGCCTCCCCAAACGGATGAAGGTGACGGATCTAAACTCGGGCGACAGCCAGGTCTTGACCTTCAATGCCCAGGGGGACAGGGTGGGGTATGTTCCTCGGGATGAAGGCGGTAAATACCGCCTCCTGGCTTTAATGAACGATACCTCTTTCCGCCTCCTGCTCCGGGACGGAACCGAGATTCCCCTGGACCGCACCGGAGCCTTTGCAGGCAAGGCCTCCCTGCCGGATCATCCTTTGGCTAAAGCCATCTCCATAGGGAACCAGAAAATCTCTTTTGCCTACACTTTTGGGAAAACGGGAAACATTTTGATTTCCCGGGCATATTGGCAGCAAGAGGGGAAAGACGCGACACCGGTATGTTTAGCGAATTATGAATACGATGCTGAAGGGAGACTGGCCCGGGTGGCCAGTCCGGAAGCCGGGAGGACCAAGGTAGAGAGCGGTTCACTTCTCACCGAAATGCTGGCTCGAACCCTGGATCCCATCCAAAGGTAGCGGGAGCCAAGAAAGACCAGCGGTTGGCATAGGGGAGGTGATCCTTCGGGAAGAAAACGGGACTCCATTAGCAGGGTGTTGAAAAACTAGCAATCGCGATTGGTTATCAATGGTGCTATACTGCCGGACATCAAGCCGGAGGTCGATGTCCATGCGCGGAACC